>CAZTEV010000152.1:0-6471 GCA_964612785.1 uncultured Roseivivax sp.
TCTTGCCGTCCCGGCCCGCAAGCGGGCTGTCGTTGATGCCGAAGGTCACGGTGATCGTCGGCGGGTCGATGGGCTGGGCGTCAAGCGGCTCATCCACCGCGAGCGCGCAGATCGTGTCGGACACGGTAGCCTTCGACATGCCCGCGATGGAGACGATATCGCCTGCCACAGCCTCGTCGATGTCCTGCTGGCCGAGGCCACGGAAGGCCTGGATCTTGGTCACGCGGAACTGCTCGATCTTCTGGCCGATGCGCGAGAGCGCCTGCACGGTGGCACCGACCTTGAGCTTGCCCGATTCCACGCGCCCCGTGAGGATCCGTCCCACGAAGGGATCGGCGCCGAGCGTCGTCGCCAGCATACGGAAGTCCTCGTCCTGACGCTTCTGCTGCTTGGGACGGGGGACGTGGTTCACGATCAGCTGGAACAGCGCCGTCAGATCCTTGCGCGGGCCGTCGAGATCGGCATCGGCCCAGCCGGAGCGGCCCGAAGCATAGAGATGCGGGAAATCGAGCTGATCCTCGTCCGCGCCCAGATTGGCAAAGAGGTCGAACACCTCGTCAAGCGCGCGGTCGGGTTCCGCATCCGGCTTGTCGACCTTGTTCAGCACCACGATGGGGCGCAGACCCAGCGCCAGCGCCTTGGAGGTCACGAATTTCGTCTGCGGCATCGGGCCTTCGGCGGCATCGACCAGCAGAACGACGCCGTCCACCATCGACAGGATGCGTTCGACCTCACCGCCGAAATCGGCGTGGCCGGGCGTGTCGACGATGTTGATGCGGGTGTCCTTCCACTCGACCGAGGTGGCCTTGGCGAGGATGGTGATGCCGCGCTCGCGTTCGAGATCGTTGCTGTCCATCGCCCGTTCGGCGACTTGCTGGTTCTCGCGGAACGCGCCCGATTGCTTGAGAAGCTCGTCCACCAGCGTCGTCTTGCCGTGGTCCACGTGAGCGATGATTGCGACGTTGCGCAGGTCCATGTCGTCTATCCGGATAAAGTCAGGGTTGCGCGCGGCCTATAGCGGGGACCGGGAAAAGGCCAGCGATTTTCGTGTGGGGATGTCGGTCAGGGTCTTGCGACGTTGGGACAGAGGACGCGGCTAGCTGCCAAGACCACCATCGATCAGCGCGCGTTATGTGCCGCGCGACCGCCCCACAGGCGATCGTGCCACAGGCAACACGCTTGTGCCCCTGCCGGGGGGATGCGCTGCGACGTTGAAACGCACGCGCTTTATCCCGGCAACGCACCTCTACAGATCGAACGCAAGCGCCGGAGCCTACAAAACGCCAGCCCGCCATGCCAAAGGCGTGACATTTGGATTGGCGAACCTTTGGTGCGACGGCCTGGGCAGGCGCCAGAGCGAGACGGCTACAGGCGGCCTTGATTCCGCGCTCGGTGGACTTCGCCCGGCTGGAGAAAGAAACCCGTCATCCTCGGGCCCGACCCGAGGATCTCCCCCGACAAAACCATTGGCGAGACCCACCGCCCCCCCGACCGCCCTCTGCCCCGGACCCCGATCCGGGGCCTTTCCTCTCCAAAGAAAAAGGGCGGCCCGAAGACCGCCCTTCCCCAAGTCTCGTCTCACGGCCGCATCACGGCCCGTAGACAATGTTCGGCAGCCATATCACCACCTCCGGGAACAGCATGCAGATCACCAGACCGACCACCTGCAGCGCCAGGAACGGCAGCGCGGCCTTGAAGATGTCCGTCATCGGGATCTCCGGCGGGGCGACGCCGCGCAGATAGAACAGCGCGTAGCCGAAGGGCGGCGACAGGAAGCTCATCTGCATGTTCACGAGGTAGAGAACCCCGAACCACAGCACCAGATCGTTGGGATCGTCCAGACCGAAGGCCGCGGCCCCCAGCGCCTTCACGATCGGCACGAAGATCGGCACGCAGAGCAGAAGGATGCCCACCCAGTCGAGGAACATGCCCAGGACCACCAGCAGCACCTGCATCAGGATCAGGATACCCCAGGGGCCGAGGCCCGTCGCGGCCAGGCTGTCCTGCACGAATTGCTGACCGCCCTCGAGCACGTAGAGGCCCACGAAGATCGTCGCGCCGAACATGATCCAGATCACCATGGCCGAGGCCTTCAGCGTCGTCAGCGACGCCTCGCGCACGGTCTGCCAGTCGAGCTTGCGGTGAATGGCCGCCACGATGAACGCGCCGAAGGTGCCGATGCCTGCCGCTTCCACCGGAGTGGCCACGCCCGAGAAGATGACGCCCAGCACCAGCGCGATCAGCACGATGGGCGCGGACATGTTGCCCAGAAGCTTGATCTTCTCGGTGGTCGAGATGCGCTCCTCGACCGGGATCGGCGGGCCGACCTGCGGGTTGATGAAGCTGCGCACCAGAACGTAGACGATGTACATGCCCGACAGCAGCAGGCCCGGAATGACCGCGCCGATGAACAGCTCGCCCACCGATTGCTCGGCCACCACCGCGTAGATGATGGCGAGGATCGACGGCGGGATCAGGATGCCGAGCGTGCCGCCCGCCATGATCGAGCCCATCGCGATCTTCGGATCATAGCCCCGCTGCAGCATCGCAGGCAGCGCGATGATGCCCATCGTCACGACCGCAGCCCCGATCACGCCCACCATGGCCGCAAGGACCGTGGAGGCGAGGATCGTCGCGGCTGCAAGACCGCCCTTCACGCCGCCGAGGACCTTGTAGATCACGTCGAACATGTCGTTGATGATCCCCGCCCTCTCGAGCATCGCGGCCATGAATATGAAGAGTGGAATGGCCGAGAGCTGATAGTTCGTCATCAGCGGGAAGATACGTGACGGCACGATGTTGAGGGCGCGCTCGTCGCCCAGGATGAAGAGGAACACGCAAGCCAGACCGCCGGTGACGAAGGCCAGGGGAAGCCCCGCCATCAGAAGCACCAGAAGCGTGCCGAACATGATCAGGGTGAGCCACCCGATACCGATCTCAAGTCCCATGGATCAGGCCTCCCCCCGCATTGCGATCTGGATGTCTTTCATCAGTTTCGACACCCCCTGCAGGACGAGCAGCAGCGCTCCGATCACCATCACCCATTTCATGGGCCACAAGGGCACCTCCCATTCGTTGAAGGAAATCTCGCCCCAGCGGATATTGCTGTCCGTCCATTGCGCCATGTTCCAGTTGGCCAGCATCTCGCCCGTGGGGATCTCCCCGCGTGCCCACTGGCTGATAAGACCGTTGCCGGACGGCACGGCGATCGCATCCATCGCGAAGATCCAGCTCGTGACCAGAAGCGTGAAGGCGAAGATGAAGAAGAAGATCGAGGTCGCGATATCGACCCAGGCCTTCTTCTTCTTGGGCAGCGGCGCGTAGAAGATATCGACGCGCACATGCTGCTCGGTCAGCATCGCATAGCTGCCTGCGATGAGGTATTGCATCCCGAACATCAGATACATCGCCTCATGCGCCCAGTTCGTCGGGCTGCCGAAGACGTAGCGCGAGATCACCTCGAAATAGTAGACGAAGACGGCGATCACGGCCCAGTAGGCGGTGAATTCACCCGCAAACAGACACAGCCGGTCGATCCAGTTCTTGGCGAAGCGGCTGTCTTCCTCCATCACGCCGATGCCCGCCTCGCGCAGCTTGCGGTCGTTCTCGGTCTCGACCTCCACGGGCAGGTTCGCATTGGCCCGTCGCACGAGCCAGGGCAGAAGCAGCGCGTCGATCGCCATCATGGCCAGAAGGACGTAAAGCGCGTTGCGCCCCACCGTCGTGTCCCAGAACACGCGTTCGGCACGGGCGGCTTCCAGCGGCTCTGCAAGCTCCGTAAGGGCGGCATTGGCCTCGTCCAGCCGCTCCTGCCCCTGGGCGATGGTGCGCTCGGCGCGCTCCACCCGGCGTTCGGCGGCGCGAGCCTGGAACGATCCCTCTTCGGCCTCGGCCAGATCGGCACGGAGCCCCTCGATATCGGCGCGGGCTTCGCTCACGCGCTCTTCCTCGCGGTCGATCACCCGCTGCGCGACGCGCTCCTCGTTGGCGAGGTTCGACACGACGGTCCGCGCGGATTGCTGCTGGCCGTTGGCATAGAGGATGACGATGAAGACGGGGATGAACAGAAAGCCCAGAAGGCTTTTCAGATAGAAGCGATGCAGCCCCAGCATGCCGCCCGTCACGAGGATCATGTATCCCAGCGCGAGCGAGTATTTCTTGTGGACGACTTTCGGGCGCTTGGCGAGCGCCATGGCGATCAGCGGGAAGACGATCAATCCCGCCCAATAGAGCCAGTGCGGCAGCGTGAAGCTGATACTGGGCATGTCCTGTCCCTTGTTTGGTTATTTTCTGTGCGACAAGTGCGACCGCCCGGCACGATCCGTGCCGGGCGGTCTGTGTGAGCGACGCTCAGGCTCAGAGGTCGAGCGTGAGACCGTCCGTCAGCGCCGGATCCACATAGCCAAGCGAGCCGGACATCATGTAGTCGAGCTGGATCTTGAAGACCCGCGCCGCGTTCGGATCGCGGTTGGCGTAGTCGAACCAGATCGGCACGGCCACTTCGGTCATCAGTTCGACGTCGTCCTGGCTGAGGCGCGTGACCTCGGTGCCATCGGCCTCGAACTTGCCCCAGGCTTCCTGGTCGGCGGCCTGGATCGCGGCATGGTGCATGTCGGAGTAGACATGCGTCTCCATCTCGACGAATTGCTGCATCTGCGGCGACAGTGCGTTCCACGCATCCATGCCCACCGTGATGTCCATGATGTCGACCGGCTGGTAGAGCGACATGAAGCCCGGAGGGCCCATGACGATGTAGTCGGTCACCTGGCTGAAGCCGAGCGCGTAGTTCACCGCGGGGCCCACATAGTCGGCCACGTCGATGGTGCCCTTCTCGAGCGCCGGGAAGATCTCGGAGCCCGGCAGAACGGTCGTCTCGGCGCCGATCTCGGTGAAGATTTCCGCGACCATGCCGCCCGGCAGGCGCATCTTGCGGCCCGCGAAGTCGTCGATGGAACGGATCGGCACCTTCGAGTGGATGATGTTCGGGCCGTGGTGGACGGGGCCCACGAACATCAGGCCCTGCTCGGCATAGAGCTCGCGCGCGATGTCGATGCCGCCGAGGCCGTAGTAGAACACGTCGAATTCATGCGGGTTGCGCAGGCCAAGCGGGATGGACGTCAGGAACGTCGCCGCCGGAATGATGCCCTGGCCGTAGATGGTGAAGGGGTTCACCGCGTCCAGAACGCCGTTCTTCACCGCGTCGTAGAGCTGGAAGTCACCCACGACGTCGTTCGCGCCGAAGGCCTGGAAGGCAAGCTCGCCGCCGGACTTTTCCTGGATCGAGGCGCACCAGTCCTTGAAGATCTGAAGGCCCGCGCCGCCCGGCCAGGAGGTCTGGATTTTCCAGGTCGTGCCATGGGCCGCCGCGGAGGCGATATGGGGCGCCGCAAGGGTCGCCGCACCGGCACCGGCAAGCGTGCGTAGCGCGTGGCGACGCGTTGTTCTCTGTCTCATTGTGTCCTCCCTAGGTCACTCTTTCGTTCTTGGAAAAAGCGCGTCTTGTCTGGGGCTTGCGATGTCTGGATGACCCCGCGCGCCCGCCGCCGTTTCCCGGCTTTCAGACGCCTCCTCCTGGGCGCGAAGGCTAAATTTCTGAGCGGCGAGGGCAAGCACTTTCGTCGCCGCGATGCAGCGTTACCGCCCCCATCCGTCAGGAGGCGCGCTTGCCGGGGATCGAGGCCGCATTTCCGGCCTCACCCATCTGCCGTGCAATCGTCAGATCGCCCGTAAGTTGTGCCTGTGCCTCGGCACGCGCCTCCGCATCGGGCAGGCGCAGGATATAGGAAGGGTGCCAGGTGATCAGAATCGGCGTGCCGTCCGCCGCCGTCTCGATCCGCCCCCGCCTGCGCGCGAGGTGTCGGCCATCGCCGGTCAGCGCATCCGCCGCCGTGGCCCCCATCGCCACGATCAGCGCAGGTCGGACGAGTTCGCGCTCCAGATCGAGCCACCAACGGCAGGCCTCGACCTCGCCCGCATCGGGGCGCTGATGGATCCGCCGCTTGCCGCGCGCGCGAAATTTGAAATGCTTGACCGCGTTGGTGATGAAGGCCGCTTGCCGGTCGAGCCCTGCGGCGGCGGCGGCCCGGTCGAAGACCTGCCCCGCGGGCCCCACGAAGGGCTGCCCGCGCAGATCCTCCTGATCGCCGGGCTGTTCGCCCACGATCATCACACGCGCCTCGCGCGGCCCCTGCCCCGGCACGGCCTGCGTGGCGTGATGGCAGAGATCGCAGCGCGTGCAGCCGCGCACCTCCTCCGCCAAAGCAGCGACGGGGCCTTCGGGTGCGGGCTTTGCCAGCACCCGCGCCGCATGATCGGAGAGCGCCCGCGCCCGGCGGTCGGGCTCCAGCACAGGCATCGTCTCGGCCATGGCCCGCACGCGCGCCTCGGCCCCTTCGATGAGCCCCGGGATCAGCTCTGCCTCGGGCAGGTTCTTCCAGTATTTCTTGGGCATCTCGGCGCACATCGCCTTCA
>CAZTEV010000153.1:0-6408 GCA_964612785.1 uncultured Roseivivax sp.
CACGATCGCATCGGTGGAGGATCGAACGCGATGGGCCTGTTCTATCCGTTCCTCGACGATCCTTCGGTGAACATCATCGGGGTCGAGGCCGGCGGCAAGGGCGTGAACGAGAAGATGGAGCATTGCGCCTCACTCACCGGCGGGCGTCCGGGCGTTCTGCACGGCAACCGCACCTACCTGCTGCAGGACGAGGACGGGCAGATCCTTGAAGGCTTCTCGATCTCTGCCGGCCTCGATTATCCGGGCATCGGGCCCGAACATTCCTGGCTGCATGACATTGGCCGGGCAAAATACGTCTCGATCACCGATGCCGAGGCGTTGGAGGCGTTCCAGCTTTGCTGTGAAAGCGAAGGCATCATCCCCGCGCTCGAACCTTCGCACGCGCTGGCGCATGTGATGAAGATCGCGCCGGAGCTGCCTTCGGATCACATCATCTGCATGAACATGTGCGGACGCGGCGACAAGGACATCTTTACCGTCGCGAAGGCGCTTGGGCAGGATATGGGCTGAGACAGCCTTTTTGTTCGAAATGGTAAAACCCGGCCGGATTTGGCCGGGTTTTTCTTTTGAGGATGTTCGGAATATTCATGTCTTGCGTGGCGATTGACCCACTCGACCAGAATGATCCTTCATCCGCGCCGGCACGTCTGATGCGGCGACAGATGTCGGAAATTCTGAATTTTCATGCGTAAAAGCGCAGAATTCTGCTGCATTCAGTCCGTTTTGTACAATTCCAGCACATCCAGCGGCACAACATCCAACGCCCGCTGATGCGTCGCGGCGAGCGAAACGCGCGGGGCGCAGCCTTCGTGATGCGCCTGCAGGAATCGACCGGCACAGAGGCACCAGCGATCGCCGGGCTTCAACCCGGGGAAGTTGAATTCCGGTCGCGGCGTGGAAAGATCGTTCCCTACATACTTGGAAAAGGCCAGAAATTCTGCCGTCAGCACAGCGCAGACGGTGTGACTGCCACGGTCTTCGGCGCAGGTATTGCAGGCCCCGTCGCGTAAGAAGCCGGTCAGGGGATCACTGGAACAGGGTGCCAGCGGCTCTCCCAGCACGTTGATGGACGCATCCTTTTCCATGGCTGTCCTCCGTTACTTGAACCGGTCGACCAGTCGCTGCAAAGCGGAACGGTCATCCGCCGGGGGCGGCGCCTCCGCTTCAGGCTTGGCCTTCGTTTGGGATTTTTCGTTCTGCAGCTTGGGCTTGCCGGGCGATTTTGAACTACGCGGCGGGCTGACGCGCAGCGCCACCTTGTTCATGAAGCCCGCATTATCCCCGTCCGCCAGCATGGGCGCCCCGTCCGAGATGCCGCGCAGAAGATCGTCGAGCCAGTCCTGATCCGCCTTAGGGAAATCGTGCAGAACATAGCCCGAGACGAGCTCTTTCCGGCCCGGATGCCCGATGCCCAGCCGCACGCGTCCGTAGTTTTCGCCGATATGGGCGTGGATCGAGCGCAGGCCGTTATGGCCTGCATGTCCGCCCCCCTGCTTTACCTTCAGGCGGCCTGGCGCCAGGTCCAATTCGTCGTGGAACACCACCACGTCTTCGGGGGCGATCTTGTAGAAACGCGCTGCTTCGCCAACGGCTTGGCCGGATCTGTTCATGTAGGTTCCGGGCTTCAGCAGAAGCACCTTGTCGCCGCCCAGACGCCCCTCTGCGATCTCGCCCTGAAACTTCGACTTCCAGGGCGTGAGGCCGTGATCCTCGGCGATCCGGTCAAGCGCCATGAAGCCGATATTGTGCCGGTGCCCGGCATAGTCCTTCCCGGGATTTCCAAGACCGACCAGCAGTTTCATCGCGCGTCCCCTTTGGCTTTACGGGCCACAGATAGGCCAAGCGCCCCCGCGCTGCAAACCGGCAGAAACGAAAACGGCCCCGCCCGAAGGCGAGGCCGTTCAAATGTCGGAAGACGGGCCGTCTTACTCCGCGCCCTGCTCCGTTTCGCCCTCGACGGTCTCGGCATTCTGCTCGGTGACCTCGGTTTCGGGCTCTTCGTCCTCGTCATCGGCGGCGGCAAGGCCGGACGGTGCGGAGATCGAGCAGATCGCGAAGTCGCGGTCGATCGTGGGCTTCGTGCCCGCGGGCAGGTCCACGTTCGAGATCGAGACCGAATCGCCGATTTCCAGCTTGGAGAGATCCACGACCACCTTCTCGGGGATGTCGCCTGCGGTCACCACCAGCTCCACCTCGGGGCGGATCACGGTGAGCACACCGCCGGCCTTCAGGCCCGGGCACTCGTCTTCGCCGACGAATTCGACCGGGATGAAGATCGCGATCTTCGAGGTGCGGCGCAGGCGCATCAGGTCGAAATGGGTCGGAAGGTCCTTGACCACATCGCGCTGCACGTCGCGGCAGATCACGCGGACATCGTCATGGCCGTCAACCTTGAGGTTGAACAGCGTCGCCTTGAAGCGACCGGCCTTCAGCTTCTTCAGAAGCTCGTTGAAGGGGATGTTGATCGGAAGCGGGTCAACGTCGCCACCGAAAACAATACCCGGAACCATGCCATCGCGGCGTGCCTGACGAGCGGCGCCCTTGCCTGTCCCCGTCCGTTCCAGGGCGTGAAGATCAGGAATCTCTCCAGCCATATCTAAGCTCTCCATAATACGGGCGGGGATCCTCCAAGGCTGTATCCCCGCGTGAAGCCCGCGCGATATAGCGGTCGGGCCGGTTTGGCAAGTGGGCTTGGCACGCTTTTCGCAGCGCTGGGGTGCGTGGGAGTGCGGGCTCTGGCCCAGGCCCCTGCGCTGTGCCAATCGGGACGCATGAGATTCGTCGAAGATATGCGCATCAGCCGGGGCCCCGCCATGGCGTTCATGGCGCTGGGGCTCTTCTGGGGCGCCTTCGCGGCCTCCGTGCCGGATATCAAGCGCACCGCGGGCCTGAGCGATGCGGGCCTCGGACTGGCGCTGTTGTTCGCGACGCTGGGCGCGGTCGCGGCGATGTGGCTCGCGCCCCGCATCGAGGCGTGGCTGGGCGCCCGGGCGCTTGGCGTCGTGACCGCCATCGCGGCAGGTGGCGCACTTCTGCCGGGGCTCGCAGGCTCGCCTGCGGGCTTCACGCTGGCCATGGTCGCGGCCTGCGCGGGATACGGGCTGCTCGACGTGGCGATGAACGCGCGGGTCAGCGCGCTCGAGGCCGAGACCGACCGCAGCCTGATGAACCTGAACCATGCCAGCTATTCGCTGATCTACGCGATTGCCGCAGTGGCGGCGGGTCTCGCACGGGAGGCCGGCGCCTCGCCCTTCGCGATCTTCGCCGCCGTCGCCTGCCTGAGCGGCGTCGCAGCCGTCTACATCCTGGGTGTTCCGGCCCCTGCCCCACCCGCCGGGGAAGAGGACGCAGCAACGACCGCCTCCCGCGAGGGGCCCGCGCTGTCGCTGGGCCTCGTCCTGCCGGGCGGCGCTATCATCTGCCTGGCCTTCCTGGCCGAACAGGGCACGGAGGGCTGGTCGGCGCTGCATCTGGAACGCAGCCACGCCGCGGGCGCTGCGGCCGGCGCGCTTGGTCCCGCGCTTTTGGGGCTGACCATGGGGATCGGGCGGCTCTTCGGCCAGATCGCCACGCGCATCCTGCGGGAATCGGTGTTGATCCGGGCCGCGGCCCTTGTGGCGTCAGCGGGGGCGGCGCTGGCCGCCCATGCCCCGAGCCTCGCGCTGGCCTATACTGGCTTCACGATCATGGGGCTGGGCCTATCGCTGATCGTGCCCACCGTCTTCGCCTGGGCCGGCAAGCGCATCCGCGCCCGCGACCGGGCGCTCATGGTCTCACGCCTGTCGGTCGTGGGCTATGCGGGCTTCTTCGCGGGCCCGCCGATGATGGGGCTTCTGGCCGAGAATTTCGGCCTGTCCGCGTCCTTCACGGCGCTGGCCCTCCTGATCCTGGCGATCCCGGCCGTGCTCTTGCCGCTCATGCGTCGCGCGGCGCCTGATCCCATCCGTCGCTGAACCCTTTGGGGACCATCAGGATGTCGCGGTCCACCGTCTCGATAGTGCGATGCCCGCACAGACCCATCGTGGTGCTGAGTTCGTTCTGGATGACCTCGAGCGAGCGGGTCACGCCCTCCTGGCCCATGGCGCCCAGCCCGTAGACATAGGCGCGCCCGATATAGGTGCCCTTGGCGCCCAGCGCGAGCGCCTTCAGCACGTCCTGACCCGAGCGGATACCGCTGTCGAAATGCACCTCGATCTTGTCGCCCACAGCGTCGAGAATGGGCTCCAGCGCGCGGATCGAGGACAGCGCGCCATCGAGCTGCCGCCCGCCATGGTTCGACACGACGATGGCATCGGCGCCCACGTTCAGCGCCTCGCGCGCATCGCGCGGATCCATGATCCCCTTGATGATAAGCGGGCCGTCCCACATCTTGCGGAATTCGCGGATGCGGTCCCAGTCGAGCGACTGATCGAAGGCCTGCGAGGTCCAGGTGGACAGTGAGGACGGGTCCGACACGCCTTTCGCATGGCCCACGATATTGCCGAAGAACCGGCGTTTGGTGGACAGCATGCCAAGGCCCCATTGCACCTTGGTCATCATGTTCGCGACCGAGGCGGGCGTCAGTTTCGGCGGCGCCGAAAGCCCGTTCTTGATGTCCTTGTGGCGCTGGCCCAGCAGCTGCAGATCGACGGTGATGATCGCGGCCGAGCACTTGGCCTCCTTCGCGCGGTCGAAGAGACGCTGCATGAAATCATCGTCCTTCAGGGTGTAGACCTGCATCCAGAAGGGCTTGGAGGTGTTCGCGGCCACATCCTCGATCGAGCAGATGGACATGGTGGACAACGAATAGGGCACGCCGAACTTCTCGGCCGCCTTGGCCGCTTTGATCTCACCGTCCCAATGCTGCATGCCCGTCAGGCCCACGGGGGCCAGCGCCACGGGCATCGACACGTCCTGCCCGATCATCTGGCTCGCGGTCGAGCGGTCGGCCATGTCCTTCGCGATACGCTGGCGGAAATGGATCTTGTCGAAATCGGTGACGTTCTCGCGGAAGGTCTGTTCCGACCAGCTGCCCGACTCGGTGTAGTCGTAGAACATCTTCGGGACGCGGCGGCGATAGATGCGGCGCAGATCCTCGATCTCGGTAATGGTGGGCATAGGCTCTCTCCTCCCGCAAGTGCGTGATCGATAGCAAGCGCGTGCAAGACCCGCAATGCGCAGGCGGGCGTTTCCATCCGCTCCGAACGAGGCTAGGTATCGTCGCGACATCATGGAGGAGCGGGTCATGCACGTCGCCACGCTGGACGGTTTGAAGGTCAATTATCGCGAGGACGGAGAGGCCGATGGCATTCCCGTCGTCTTCGGCAATTCGCTCGGGACCGATTTCCGGCTCTGGGACGACATCATGCCGCTTCTGCCGAAGGGCTTCCGCTATGTCCGCTACGACAAGCGCGGCCACGGGCTGACGCAGCTGACCAAGCCGCCCTATGCGATGGGTGCGCTGGTGCGCGATGCGGAAATGCTGATCGAGCATCTGGGCCTTGAGAAGGTGATCTTCGTGGGCCTGTCCATCGGCGGGCTGATCGCGCAGGGGCTTGCGGCCAAGCGGCCCGATCTGGTGCGCGCCATCGTGCTGTCGAATACCGGCGCCAAGATCGGCACCCGCGAGATGTGGGACGACCGGATCGCATCCGCGCAGAAGGACGGGCTGGAGGCGCTGGCCGATGCCACGATGCAGCGCTGGTTCTCGGACACCTTCCGCACGACAGAGGCGTTCCACGCCTGGCGCAACATGTTCGTCCGCCAGCCGATGGAAGCCTGGACAGGCTGCGCCGCGGCGATCTCCGGCAGCGATTTCTACACCACGACCGCGGCGCTCGATCTGCCCGCGCTCGGCATTGCGGGCTCCGAGGACGGCTCCACCCCGCCCGATCTCGTACGAGAGACGGTGGATCTGATCGCGGGATCCGAGTTCCACCTCGTGCGCGGCGCGGGCCACCTGCCCTGCGTCGAAGCGCCCGAGGAATTCGCCCGCGTCCTGTCGGACTTCCTGACCAAAGTGGCCGCGCAAGGCTGACCCGCATTCCCGCACAAGACTGAAAGAGGAGACCCGAGATGGCGCATTTCCTTCTGGTCCATGGCTCTGCCCATGGCGCCTGGTGCTGGCGCGATCTGATCCCGGAGCTTGAGGCGCTGGGGCACAGCGCCCGCGCCATCGACCTGCCCTCGCACGGGGCCGACCCGACACCGCCGGGCGATGTGACGCTCGATGATTATGCCGCCGCCATCCATGACGCGCTGGACCGGCCCAGCATCGTCGTCGGTCATTCCATGGGCGGCTACCCGATCAGCCGCGCCGCCGATCTGAACCCCGCCCATATCGAGCGGCTTGTCTATCTGTGCGCCTATGTGCCCTGGGACGATCATTCGCTCGTCGAGATGCGCCTGCGCGCGCCGCGTCAGCCGATC
>CAZTEV010000154.1:0-6333 GCA_964612785.1 uncultured Roseivivax sp.
CGGGCGCGGCCAATGCCGGGCTGATGGCGGCGGCGATCCTCGCCAACGAGGATGCGGAGCTGGCGCAACGGCTGGATCGCTGGCGCGCCGATCTGTCCGCCTCGATCCCCGAAGAGCCCGCGCGCGACTGACGCGCCGCATCCCCTGCCCCACAGCCATGCGAGGCCCGACATGAGCGACACGCCCCTGCCGCAAGGCGCAACCATCGGTATTCTCGGCGGCGGCCAGCTGGGCCGGATGCTGTCCGTCGCGGCCGCGCGGCTGGGCTTCAAGACCCATATCTTCGAGCCCGGCGCGGAGCCGCCCGCGGGACAGGTCGCCCATCGCGTCACCACCGCCCCCTATGAGGACGACGCAGCCCTCGCCGCCTTCGCGGAGGCCGTCGACGTCATCACTTACGAGTTCGAGAACATCCCGACCTCGGCGCTCGACACGCTGGGCGCGCGGCGCCCGATCCGGCCCGGACGCGAGGCACTCCGCGTGAGCCAGGACCGGCTTACGGAAAAGGAGTTCCTTTCGGGTCTCGGGCTCGCCGTCGCACCCTATGCCGACATCCCCGACGCCGCCGCCCTTGAGGCCGCGATGGAAACCATCGGCGCGCCCGCGATCCTGAAGACCCGGCGGTTCGGCTATGACGGCAAGGGCCAGGCCCGTATCATGGAGCCACGCGAGGCCCCCACAGCCCTGGCCGAGATGGCGGGCGCGCCTGCGATCCTCGAAGGTTTCGTGGATTTCAGCCATGAGGTTTCGGTCATCGCCGCCCGCGGGCCTTCGGGCGAAGTCGCCTGTTTCGATCCCGGCCAGAACGTGCATGAGGGCGGCATCCTGCGCACCACCACCGTGCCCGCCACCCTGACCGCCGCGCAACGTCAGGACGCGGTGCTGCTCGCGGGGCGCATTCTGACCGCGCTCGATTATGTGGGCGTCATGGGGGTCGAGCTGTTCGTGACACGCGGCGGGCTCGTGGTGAACGAGATCGCGCCCCGCGTGCACAATTCCGGCCACTGGACGCAGAACGGCTGCACGATCGACCAGTTCGAACAGCATATCCGCGCGGTCGCGGGCTGGCACTTGGGCGATGGCAGCCGCCATGCGGATGTGGTGATGGAGAACCTGATCGGCGACGACATGGACCGGGTACCCGCCCTGGCGCAGGAGCGGGACGTGGCGCTGCACCTCTACGGCAAGGCCGAGGTCAAGCCCGGCCGCAAGATGGGCCACGTCAATCGCATCATCCGCGGCTGAGAAACCGCTCCGCCACGGCACCCGTCATATAGGCCACGCGCCCGCCCGCGATGGTTGCCGCGACCCGATCGTTCCGGTCGAGCACCACGAGATCCGCGCGTTTTCCGGGCGCAAGCACGCCGCGATCATCGAGCCCCAGAAGGCGCGCGGGCCCCGAGGACACGAGCGCCCAGGCGGCAGGCCAGTCGCAGATCCCCGTCTCCACCAGACGCAGCACCGCTGCCAGCGGGGCCGGGTAATGGTAATCTGAGGCCAGCGCGTCGCACAGCCCGTCGGCAATCAGTTGCGCCGCCGAGACATTGCCCTTGTGGCTTGCCCCGCGCACCACGTTGGGCGCGCCCAGGATCACCCCCTCGCCCGCGCCATGCGCCGCCCGGGCGGCAGCCTCGGTTTCGGGAAATTCCGACAGGCCCACGCCCCGCGCGCGCCAGGCGGCCCGCGCCTCCGCATCCGCGTCGTCGTGACTGCCCAGCCGCACGCCCGCCTCCTGCAACCGTCCGCAAAGCGCCTCCAGCGCCGCCGCGACCTCGGGGCCCTTGGCGTGCAGCTCCAGCAGCAGCGCGAAATGCGCATCGGGGTTGCGCCCGGATTTCAGGGCCTGCCCGGTCAGCCGCGGCGGGCGGCGCCCTTGGGCCAGCCTCTCATGCGGCAGGTGGTCGTTGAACACGACATAGTCGATGCCGTAGCGCGCCACTGCAGCTTCAGCGCGGGCGAAGCTGTCGAGGTAATGCGTCTCGAGCCGGAGTTGCAGGCGCAGGTCGATCTCCAGACTGTCCCGGGTACGGGCGACGCTGTCGAAGACATGCTCGGCGAAATCCGGCCCGCGCATGCCGCCTTCCCAGGACCAGAACTGCGCCATGATGCCCGTGGTGATGCCGTTCGCGGCCAATTCCGCCGCCGTGGCCACGACGCCGCCTTCGGCCTCGCGCAGCGCGCCGCGGCGCGGTGCCATATGCCGCTCGAACCCGTCTCCGTGGGGGTCGATGATCCCCGGCAGCACCCGGTAGCCCGACAGGTCCACCGCAGGCGCGTCCACAGCGCCGATCACGCCGGCCGACCAGGCCAGATCCTCCGTGTGCCAGCCCTCGGGCCCCAGCACCCGGGCGCCTGTGAGACGCAGATCACTCATCGCAGAACCCGATCAGGCAGGGCAGATCGTCAAGCGGCAGGATGCTGCCCCATTGGCCGATCCGGGTGAATTGCCCCTCCCGCAGGAAGACGAGCACCTGCGCCATGACTTCGGGGCTTTGCATGATGAAGGTATGGGTGACGGGCAGGATCAGATGCGCGTTCATCCCCGCGACGCGGGTCGAGGCGATCGAGACCTTGCCGTCATCGGTGCCCGGGATCAGCGCGGAATAGATCGGGTTCAGGGACCGTGACCCGGCGATCACGCCCAGTTCGAAATCGACGGGCGGCAGACGCGCGGGCAGATCCTCGGGCCCGGTGCCCAGCTGCTCGCCCGCAGGGCCGTTGATCCATTCGAAAAGCTCGAGCCCGCCCAGCTCGTCCACCAGCTCGCTGCCATGATTCGGCGGCGCCAGCATGACGACGCGGCCCAGCCGCTCGGGCCGGTTCTCGGCCAGCCACACACGGGCCAGAATGCCGCCCATGGAATGGGTGACGATATGCACGGTCTGATCGCCGCATTCCGCGAAGGCTTGCGGCAATGTCTCTTCGACCAGCGTGCCGATCTTCTTCTCGGTCGAGGGATAGCCCGGCACCACGGTCTGGTATCCTTCGAGTTCGAGGATTTCCGCCATCGGCAGGAACGACACTTCGCTGCGCGCCAGCCCGTGCAGCAGCACGACGCAATCGGCCCGTGCGGGCACGGCAAGCAGCAGAAGAAGTGAGGCAAAGATCCAGCGCATGGCGCTCACATAAGCGCTCAGCCGCGCTTCGGAAACGGCAAAACCGACACGGCCACACCGCCCAGCACCAGAAGGCTTGCGAAGGCGAAGGTGAGGGTCAGCGCCTCGCCCAGAAAGACCATGCCGCCTGCGAGCGCGATGACCGGCACGGTCAGTTGCGCCACGGCCGCGACGCTGGGCGTGAGTTTGGGCAGAATGCTGTACCACAGGATATAGCCCAGCGCCGAGGTCACCGCGCCCGACAGGATCGCCAGCGCAATGCCCGGCATCGGCAGTTGCGGCCACGGGTCGCCCGCGAGGCTCAGAAGCAGGCCCAGAGGGGCGGCGAGGATGAAATTCGCAGCCGTGCCCATGGCCGGATCGCCCGCGCCGCGCCCTGCCAGCGAATAGATCCCCCAGCCGATCCCCGCCGCGGCCATCATCAGCCCGTGGGGCACGCTGATCGCAGCGCCGATGCCGGGCGCCAGCAGCCAGACGAGGCCCGAAAAGGCCAGCCCCGCGCCGATCCAGCGGCGGGCTGGAGGACGCTCCCCGCCCCAGAGACTGCCTGCGAACATGGAGATCTGCACGAATCCGAAGAGGATGAGCGCGCCGAGCCCCGCATCGAGCACGCTATAGGCCAGCGAGAAGCCGTAGACATAGACCAGAAGGGCCCCGACCCCGACCCAACGGCCCGGCGCATGGAGGCGCAGGCGACCCGCCCGGATCAGGCAGATCGCCGCCAGCATGACCGCGCCCGAGGCAAGCCGGATCGTACCGAACCAGGCCGCATCCATGGCGCCATCCACGAGTGCGAGGCGATTGATGACGGAATTGGCGGCGAAGGCCATCATGGTCAGCGCGGTCAGCAGGAACAGGCGCATTACACCGCCCCGAAGGCCTTGGGGTAGACGAGGGCCACGCCTGATTTCGCCTTGGCCGGGCCCGCGACCAACGTGTGATCGAGCGGATAGGGCGAGGTGATGTCCTGAGCCATGCGGAAACCGCAGCGGCTGTAGAAGGCCGGATCACCCAGAACGACCAGGGTCTGGCCCGCCGCCTCGGCCCAGCCTGCGGTGACGCGCACCATGCGCCGCCCGATGCCCTGACCCTGATTGTCGGGCGCGACGGCCACGGGGGCGAGGCACAGCCAACCCTCCGGCGCGCGCATCGCCGACAGCGCAAGATAGCCGATGAGGACATCGCCCTGGCGCACCACCTGTTCGCCCGCAATGTCACCGGCCTTGCGCAGGGCGGCGACCAGCCGGGCCTCCTCGGCGCCGCCAAAGGCTGCGCGCAGAAGAGCGTCCACCGCGTCTTCCTCGCCTGCGCGCATCTCGCGCATGAACTCTGCCATATCCATTCCTTTCCCTGTCGGGACCAGACATTCCCCCGCAGGCGGCGTCAATGCCGTGGTCCGCATTCCGACGCGGAATGCCGGTCGGATTGCGACGCGCAATCCGGGCGGCCGCCATGGCTGGATCCCACTCGCATGCTGCGTTTTCGGATGGGCCTGCGACGCGCGATGCGGGCGCTGTAGGGCGGGTCCAAAACCGAAACGGCTGCGGACAGGCCGGATTACGGCACGCACGGCCCCATCGATCCCAAAGCCGCATGACCCCCAGGCGCACCGATGCCACCCGCCTGAAATCCGCGTCGGATTTCAGCGGGATTGCGCGTCGCAATCCCGCTACGCCAAAAGAAAAGGGCCCGCACGATGCGGGCCCTTCCCTCAATCCGGTTCAGGATCGGCAGATTACATCATGCCGCCCATGCCGCCCATGTCGGGCATGCCGCCACCGGCACCGGCGCCGCCATCCTTCTGCGGCTTGTCGGCAACCATGGCCTCGGTGGTGATCAGCAGACCCGCGATGGAGGCTGCATCCTCAAGCGCGGTACGCACGACCTTCGCGGGGTCGATCACGCCGAACTTGAACATGTCGCCATATTCGTCGGTCTGGGCGTTGTAGCCGAACTTCAGATCGTCGCTCTCGCGGATCTTGCCCGCGACGACGGAGCCGTCGACGCCTGCGTTCTCTGCGATCTGACGCAGCGGCGCTTCCAGCGCGCGGCGCACGATGGCGATGCCAGCGTTCTGGTCGGAGTTTCCACCGGTCAGACCTTCGAGCGACTTGGCGCCCTGCACGAGGCTCACGCCACCGCCGACGACGATGCCTTCCTGAACGGCAGCGCGGGTTGCGTTCAGCGCGTCATCGACGCGGTCTTTACGCTCTTTCACCTCGATTTCGGTCATGCCGCCGACGCGGATCACCGCGACGCCGCCTGCGAGCTTGGCCACACGCTCCTGCAGCTTCTCACGGTCATAATCCGAGGTGGTCTCTTCGATCTGGGTGCGGATCTGGCCGACGCGCGCCTCGATCTCTGCCTTGTCGCCATTGCCGTCGACGATGGTGGTCTCGTCCTTGGTGATGTCGACCTTCTTGGCGGAGCCGAGCATGTCCATCGTGACATTCTCAAGCTTCATGCCGAGGTCTTCCGAGATCACCTGGCCGCCGGTCAGGATCGCGATGTCCTGCAGCATGGCCTTGCGGCGATCGCCGAAGCCCGGTGCCTTGACGGCTGCGATCTTCAGACCGCCGCGCAGCTTGTTCACGACGAGCGTGGCAAGCGCTTCGCCTTCCACGTCTTCGGCGATGATCAGAAGCGGCTTCTGCGACTGGATGACCTGCTCGAGGAGCGGGACCAGCGGCTGCAGCGAGGAGAGCTTCTTCTCGTGCAGGAGGATCATGCAATCCTCAAGCTCTGCGACCATCTTCTCGGAGTTGGTCACGAAGTAGGGCGACAGGTAGCCGCGGTCGAACTGCATGCCTTCGACGACCTCGACCTCGGTCTCCATGCCCTTGTTCTCTTCGACGGTGATGACACCCTCGTTGCCGACACGCTGCATGGCGTCCGCGATCTGACGGCCGATCGACTCTTCGCCGTTGGCGGAGATGGTGCCGACCTGAGCGACTTCGTCGGAGTTCTCGACGGTGCGGGCGGCCGCCTTGATGTGCTCGACGACCTTGGAGGTGGCCAGATCGATGCCGCGCTTGAGGTCCATCGGGTTCATGCCGGCGGAGACGGCCTTGACGCCTTCCTTGACGATGGCTTGCGCCAGAACTGTCGCGGTGGTGGTGCCGTCGCCCGCTTCGTCGTTGGTGCGGGAAGCGACTTCCTTCACCATCTGCGCGCCCATGTTCTCGAACTTGTCCTCAAGCTCGATTTCCTTGGCGAC
>CAZTEV010000155.1:0-6262 GCA_964612785.1 uncultured Roseivivax sp.
ATTTCGGCACCTATCCCTTCGTCACCTCGTCGAACGTGATCGCGGGGCAGGCGGCGACGGGCGTGGGCCTCGGGCCGCAGGCCATCGATTACACGCTGGGCATCGTGAAGGCCTACACGACCCGCGTGGGCGAAGGCCCGTTCCCGACCGAGCTGAAGGACGACGACGGAAATCGCCTGGGCGAGCGCGGGCACGAGTTCGGCACCACGACCGGGCGGAAGCGACGGTGTGGCTGGTTCGATGCGTGCCTCGTCAAGCAGACCTGCGCCACCTCGGGTGTGAACGGCATCGCGTTGACCAAGCTCGACGTGCTGGACGGGTTCGAGACGTTGAAGATCTGCGTGGGCTACGATCTGGATGGCACCCGGCTCGACTATCTGCCGACCGCCGCCGATCAACAGGCGCGCTGCGTGCCAATCTACGAGGAACTGCCGGGCTGGTCGGCCTCCACCGAGGGGGCGCGCAGCTGGGCGGATCTGCCCGCCGAGGCGATCAAGTATGTGCGCCGGGTCGAGGAATTGATCGACTGCCCGGTTGCCCTACTTTCCACCTCGCCGGAGCGGGAGGACACGATCCTCGTGACCGACCCCTTCGCGGATTAAGGACGACACGGAGCGGAACGCTGACCTACAAGACCAAGAAACGCCTGGCTTTGCTGATCCTGCTGGTGGGCCTGCCGGTCTATGCCGTGATTGCGGTGTCGATCATGACCTGGCTCGACCGTCCGTCGATCCTGGTGGAGCTGCTGATCTACGCCGCGCTGGGCATCCTGTGGGCGCTTCCGTTCAAATGGGTCTTCATGGGGGTCGGCCAGCCCGACCCCGATGCCGAGGATCATCAAGGGTGATTTAATCGGTTTGAGGCGCGACGGGAAACAATCGCGCCTCAGGCTGCCGAATATTCCCTGAAATTGCCCCAATTCCGCGCATTTCCTGCCGCTTGCGCCGGCCACCTTCGTCGCGACACCAAAGGAGTGACGCGACATGGCACGGTACCACGACATCCTTCAGGACGGCTACCCCGAGATCCTGGCTTCGGCCGGGGACAGAGATCCCGCGCTGTTGCTGCAGCGTCTGATCTGCGATCAGATTTGCGAAAATCTCGATGCGCGGCCGGTGCGGAGCGTCAAGCGCGCCCCTTTTCGCGGGACCTTTTGCATAAAAGCCGCCTCGGAAGCCAAACATGCCTGACGGCGGGTCGTTTTATGAAAAGTCAGCCTCGATCCTGAGTTTCGGGCGTCAGGCGCTCGAAGTCTCGATCGTCGAGAGCTACCCCACCTTCTGCGCGCTCAAATCCGAATGGCAGGCGCTGGAAGCGCTGGATCCCCGGCACAGCGTGTTCCTGAGCTGGTCCTGGCTGAACCGGATCTTCCGCGACAATCCCGGCGCGTGGCGCGTGCTGGTCGTGCGCAATCCGGCCATGGCCGGGCGTCCGGTCTGCATCCTTCCGCTGTGCGTGACGACCTATTGGAATGCGCGTCTGGGCGCGTTTCGCACGGCGCTGGGTCCGGCCAACCGGCTGATCGGCCTCGATGCGGCGGGTTGGCTGTGCCATCCCGATTACGCCGAAGATGCGATCCGCGTCACGGCGGGCACATTGCGGCAGATGCCCTGGGCGCAGGTCGAACTGCACGCCGTGCCGGGCGATCCGCGTCTGAAAGCCTTCACCGCGGCCATCGCGACGGACGCGACCTTTTCGCTGGCAGCCGAGATGCATGCGGATCAGGGCAGGGAAAGCTTCCGGCTCGACCTGCCCGACACCTATGAAGCGTTTCGCGATGCCATCGGCCAAAGCAAGACGCGCAAGACGCTGCGGCGGATGTGGACCCAGCAGCTCAAGACCGGCAAGTGGCGGATCACCTTCAGCGATGCGGCGAGTGCCGAGCGCGATATCGAGATATTCGAGACGCAGCGCCGGGCAGTGCTGGAAGCGGCTCATGGCCCCGAGGCCGCGGCCCGGATCGCACGCAACCAGCGCGCCGTTCTGACCAATGCCGCCAAAGCCGGGTGCCTGTGCCTCGCGGTTCTGTGGGAAGGCGATCAGCCGCTGGCCGTTCAGGGGCATATCCTCGACCACGATCAGGAGCGGATGTATTTCGTGGCGGAGGGCCGTGCGTCACGGGTCGCGAAAATGCCGGTGGGCCTGCTGCTCCACGCCCATTCCATCAAATGGGCCATCGCGCGCGGTCTGACCGAGTATCGGTTCAACGCAGACGTGGCAGACCATGCGGCCGCCTTCGGCGCGGAGCGCGTCAGATCGGGCGCGATCCGGGTCCTGCGTGGCGCTGCCGGGATGGCAGGCCATTTCGACCGGACCTATCTGCCCGAAGCGCAGCATCAGGCATGCGCCCTGCATGCGGCAGGTGACGTGGAGCAGGCAGACGCGGCGCGCGGTTACCTCGCTTCCATCGGCGGTTAACGCGCGGCCATCAGGCGCGCCATGTCGATCATGCGGGCCGAAAATCCCCATTCATTGTCGTACCAGCCGAAGATCCGCAGGTGATCGGGGGCGCTGGCCTGCGTCTCGGGCAGGGCGATCACCAGGCTTTCGGGACGCCCGCGCATATCGACCGACACGCAAGGGTCTTGGGTTGCGCCGATGACGGCAGAGGCCTCGGCAATCGCGGAGAGCATGGCCTCCGCGCCCTCGCGCGGGGCGTTTTCAAGCTGCACCACCAGATCGACGGCCGAGACACTGATCGCCGGAACGCGCACCGCGGCCCCCGTCACGCGCCCGGCGAGCCCGGGCAGGACGTGGTCGATCAGCTTGGCTGCGCTGGTCGTCGTCGGCACCATGGAGATCGCGGCGGCGCGAGAGCGTTCGAAGGGACCGCGCGGTTTGTCCACGCTGGGCTGGCTGCCGGTGTAGCAATGCACGGTCGTCATGTGTCCGTGCCGCACCCCCACCGCCCGGTCGAGCGCAGACAGAAGCGGGGCAAGCGCATTCGTGGTGCAGGAGGCGTTGGAGACGATCCGCGCATTGCCCAGCGTGTCCTCGTTGGCACCGAGCACGATGGTGCGCTCCGCCTCTAGGCAGGGGCCTGAGATCAGAACATTGGCGGCACCGGCCTCAAGGCCGCGCGCGGCCTCGGCCCGGGTAGAGACGATGCCGGTGCATTCGAGCAGAACGTCCACGCCGCGCAGATCCAGCTGCGAAAGGTCGGGTTGCCGCGTGAAAGGGATGCGGCGCCCGTCGACGACGAGGGCATCCTCGGTCGCCTCCACCGTGCCGGGGTAGGGGCCATAGACGCTGTCATATTTGAAGAGGTACGCGCAATCGGCCCGCGATGCGATATCGTTGAGCGAGACGATCTCGATGTCGGACTGCGCCGGATCGGTCAGGCATTGGCGCAGGACCGTGCGTCCGATCCGACCGAAGCCATTGATGGCAATCCGCATATTCGTCTCCTTTGCGCCCGTCACCGGCTCAGGGATGCGCGCAGGCGAGACGTGCCGCAAGGGAAATATTGTATCGGTCGACGGGGCGGGAGGCCCCGGGTCAAGCCCGGGGCAGGTGGCGCTTGGCGGCGCCCCGGCCTTGCGCCGGGGCCGCGGGCAGGCCCGCCTCAGGCGACCTTTTCGAGGCGCGCCTCGGGTGTCACGCCAAGCGCGAAACAGACATCGCGGGTCAGTTCGGGACGATTCAGCGTGTAGAAATGCAGCTTGTCCACGCCGCCTTCGATGAGGTCCGAGCAAAGCTCGGTGCAGAGCGCGGTGGCCAGCAAATCCTCGCGCCCGTCGCGCGTGGCGGTCTCGAACGCGTCGATCACCCAGGCGGGGACCTTCGTGCCGCACTTTTCGGCAAAGCGACGCGCGCCCTTCCAGTTCTCGATCGGGAAGATGCCGGGCACGATCGGCTTGTCGATGCCTGCCTTCTCGCAGGCGTCGCGGAAGCGGAAGAAGGTCTCGGCCTCGAAGAAGAACTGGGTCAGCGCCTCGTCCGCGCCCGCGTCGAATTTGCGCTTGAGGTATTCGACATCCGCCGTGTCGGTCGGGGCTTCGGGGTGGACATCGGGATAGGCGCCGACGCGGATGGTGAAATCACCCGTCTCCTTCAGGGCCGCGATCAGCTCGCAGCTGTCGCGGAAGCCGCCATCGGTGGGCGTGAAGCGGTCCTGACCCTTCGGCGGGTCGCCGCGGAGCGCCACGATGTCCGTCACTCCGACCTCGGCAAAGCCGCGCGCGATGCCCAGCGTCTCTTCGCGGGTGGCGTTCACGCAGGTCAGGTGGGCTGCGGTGCGCAGGCCCGAATGCTTGTGGATCGCGCCCACCGCTTCGCGCGTCAGCTCTCGCGTGGTGCCGCCTGCGCCGTAAGTCACAGAAACAAAACGCGGATTGAGCGGCGCGAGGGTCTGGACCGTGTCCCACAGACGGAACGACGCCTCCAGCGATTGGGGCGGAAAAAACTCGAACGAGACGTCGGGGCGACGGGTCATCTGCGGCGATCCTTCTTTGCGTTATCCGGCTTGTCGCATGGGGGCGTCTGTGAAACAAACTCATAATACTCAACAACAACATGAGCGGAATCGCTGGTGCATATCGAATTTCGTCATCTTCGCACGATCAAGGCGATCCATGACGCGGGCGGCGTCGCGCGCGCGGCCGAGCAGCTGAACATCACGCAAAGCGCGCTGTCGCATCAGATCAAGGGGTTGGAGGATCAGGCGGGCGTGGAGCTGTTCGTGCGCCGCTCAAAGCCCATGAAACTCTCGCCTGCGGGGCTGCGATTGCTGCGGCTGGCCGAGCAGATCCTGCCGCAGGTCGAAGCGCTGAGCGCCGAATTCGAGGGGCTGCGCAAGGGCGTGAGCGGGCGGATGCACATCGCCATCGAATGCCATGCCTGTTTCGAATGGCTGTTTCCGGTGCTCGAGGCATTCCGCAAAAGCTGGCCCGATGTGGATGTCGATATCCGCCCGTGGCTTGCCTTCGACGCGCTGCCTGCGCTTCTGAAGGAGGAGGTGGATCTGGTCGTCTCCTCCGACCCAGAGGAGCTGGACGGCGTCACCTTCACGGAATTGTTTGATTACAACCCGGTATTCGTGGCCTCCGCCGCGCATCCTCTGGCGCAGAAACCCTTTGTGACGGCAGAGGATTTTCGGGGCGAGACGCTGATCACCTACCCGGTGGAACGGTCGCGCCTCGATGTGTTCAGCCAGCTTCTGACGCCCGCGAAGGTGGAGCCGGCGGCCATCCGGCAGGTGGAACTGACCGCCGTGATCCTGATGCTCGTCGCCTCCAATCGCGGCGTGGCGGTGCTGCCCGATTGGGTGGTGCGCGAGGTGAAATACAGCTCCGACTACGTCACCCGCCCCCTGACCGAGACCGGCATCACGCGCAGATTGTATGCCGCAACGCGAACCGCGGATCAGGGCAAGGGATTCGTGCGCGACCTGATTGCCTTCGCCAAGGTCGAGGCCGAAAAGCTGCGGGCGGCGTAACGCGCGAGGCTTGAGAGAAAAGGAACGGATGTGATGCAGATATACGGGCTGAAGAATTGCGACACCTGCCGGAAGGCGCGCAAGGCCTTGCCGGAGGCGGATTTCGTGGATGTGCGCGAGGATGGCCTGCCGGGCGACGTGCTGGCAGCGGCGCTGGCGCATTTCGGCGAGAGGCTTCTGAATACGCGCTCGACGACCTGGCGGGGTCTCGACGAGGCGGAGCGCAAGAAGGATCCGGCCACGCTGATCGGCGCCCATCCTGCGCTGATGAAGCGGCCGCTGATCGTGGCGGGGGATGCGATGCATTTGGGCTTTGACGCCAAGACGCAGGCTGCGCTTGGCCTGTGATCTGAAGGCCTGAACGGCGCAATCGGATACGGATATGAAAACGCGCGCCGGGCAAGGGCACGGCGCGCGTTTTTTGTTTGTTTGGCCCCGCGCTGACGACGCGAGGCAGTGAGGATCAGCCCCGCTGATCGGGCGGTGTGGCTTCTGCGCCAAGGGACGCCACCACCGCATCGAGCGGCTCTACCGCCGTCTGCTTTTCGCCCAGGCGGCGCAGGGTCACGGTGCGTTCCTCGACCTCGCGGTGGCCGATGGCGAGGATCACCGGCACTTTGCCGACCGAGTGTTCGCGGACCTTGTAGTTGATCTTCTCGTTGCGGGTATCGGCCTCGGCCCGGACGCCTGCCTTCTGCAGGGCGGCCACGACCTCGTGCACATACTCATCGGCCTCCGACACGATGGACGCGACGACCACCTGACGCGGTGCCAGCCAGAAGGGCAGCTTGCCCGCGTGTTCCTCGATCAGGATGCCGATGAAGC
>CAZTEV010000156.1:0-6253 GCA_964612785.1 uncultured Roseivivax sp.
CGCTGGCCGACGGCACCTCGCGCAAATGGACCTGGGTCATGGATGCGAAATCCGTCATCACCCAGCCCAGCCCGCAATCGCCGATCACCCACGGCCCCGGCCCCATGGTGATCTCGGGCCTTGCCTGGTCCGGCCACGGCGCGATCACCCGCGTCGATGTCTCCAAGGATGGCGGCAAGACCTGGGAGACCGCGCGTCTTGCGAAGCCCGGCGAGAAGATGGCGCTCACGCGCTTCTATCTCGACACGGTCTGGGACGGCGAAGAGATGCTGCTGCAGGCCCGCGCCATGGACGAGACCGGCTATGTGCAGCCCACCAAGGCGCAGCTGCGCGAGGTGCGCGGCGAGAACTCCATCTACCACAACAACTGCATCCAGACCTGGCATGTGAAGACGAGCGGGGAGGCAGAAAATGTCGAAGTCTCTTAAACTTTTCGGCGGTGCATTGGGCGGGGCGGGTGTCGTCCTGCTGAGCGCCGTGAATTTCGCGGACCGCTTCGTCACCGAGGCGCCCGCACCGAAGCCGCGCGTCGCCGTGGCCGAGCCCGCGCCCTCGGCACCGCCAAGCCCGGCCCCGGTCGAAACCGCCGCGGCCCAGGACGGCCCGGCGCCCGCAGCCGCAGCCGAAACCGGCGCGGTTCTGGTCGCTGCGGCCAATGCCGATGAACATGCGCCGTCCACGGGCGCATTCGGGATCGGCCGTGCGGCCCTGCCCGAAGAGGTCGCGGCCTGGGACGTGAACGTCATGCCCGACGGCACGGGCCTGCCCGAAGGCTCGGGCTCGGTCTCCGATGGCGAGACGCTGTTCTCGGAGAATTGCGCGGTCTGTCATGGCGAATTCGCCGAAGGCGTCGGCAACTGGCCCGAGCTGGCAGGCGGCATGGACACGCTGGCCGACAAGGACCCGGTCAAGACCGTCGGCTCCTACTGGCCTTACCTGTCGACCGCCTGGGATTACGTGCACCGCTCCATGCCCTTCGGCAATGCGCAATCCCTGACCGCAGATGAGACCTACGCGATCGTGGCCTACATCCTCTATTCCAACTGGCTCGTGGAAGACGATTTCGTCCTATCGAAAGAGAACTTCCTCGAGGTGGAGATGCCCAATGCCGACGGCTTCGTCGTCGATGACCGGGCGGAGACGGAATACAGCCAGTGGCGCGCGGAGCCCTGCATGTCCGACTGTAAGGACGAGGTGCGGATCACCATGCGCGCGACCGTGCTCGACGTGACCCCGGATGAAGGCGGCGATGAGGCCGCCATGGCCGAGGATCAGGCCGCCGCACCCGCCGCCGCCCCGGACGCCGAGGCGGCCACAGCCGAAGCCGAAGAGGCCGCCCCCGCGAGCGAAGAGGTGACGCTCGCCGCCCTCGATCCCGAGCTTGTCGCGGCCGGCGAAAAGGTGTTCCGCAAATGCTCGGCCTGCCACAAGGTCGGCGAGGGTGCCAAGAACGGCGCGGGCCCGCATCTGAACGGCATTGTCGGTCGCACGGTCGGCGGCGCGGAGGGCTTCAAGTATTCCGGCACCATGGCCGATCACGGCGGGGTCTGGGACGAGGCGCTTCTGGCGGCCTTCCTCGAGGATCCGCGCGGCACGATGAAGGGCACTCGCATGGCCTTTGCCGGGCTCAAGAAGTCCTCGGATGTGGAAGCGGTCATCGCCTTCCTGAAATCCACCGACGCCGAATAGGCGATGCGGCGCTCCCTTCTCGCCGCCTTGCTGGCCTGGATCCCGCTTGCCGGGGTCCAGGCCGACCCACTTGCCGACATGTCGGCGAACATCCTGGCGATAGAGGCCGATCCGGAGTACGGCGCCTATCTTGCCTCCGAATGTCTGACCTGCCACCGGGCCGACGGCAGCTATGACGGAATTCCCTCGATCACCGGCTGGCCCGTCGATGACTTCGTCCGCGCCATGCTCGCCTATCGTCAGAAGCTGCGGCCGCATCCGGCGATGCAGATGATCGCCGGGCGTCTGAGCGACGAAGAAATCGCGGCACTCGCCGCCTATTTCGCAAAACTCTGAGACCCGGTTCGCGTCCGCCGTGCTACCCTCCGACCCGCCAATGGGAGGAATGGCCATGCAAGTGAACAGAAGAACGTTTCTCGGCACATCAGCCGCAGCTTTGGGTCTGAGTGCGCCGATGCTGAAGGCGCAAGGCACGCCGCGCGTCGTCGTCGTGGGCGGCGGGGCAGGCGGGGCGTCCGCCGCGCGCCAGATCGCGCAGGACAGCCAGGGCGCCATCGAGGTCACGCTGATCGAGCCCACGCGCACCTATTACACCTGCTTTTTCTCGAACCTCTATATCGGCGGGTTCAGGGAGATGAATTCGATCGCCCACAATTACGCGACGCTGGCCTCGCAGTACGGGATCAACGTGGTGCATGATTGGGCCACGGGCGTGGATCGCGACGCCCGGACCGTCGCGCTCGCAGGCGGCGGGTCGGTGCCTTACGACCGGCTGATCCTGTCGCCCGGCATCGACTTCGTGGACGATGCGGTGCCGGGCTGGGATCTCGCCGCGCAGACGAAGATGCCCCATGCCTACAAGGCGGGCACCCAGACAGCGGTTCTGAAAGCGCAGATCGAGGCGATGCCCGAAGGCGGAACCTTCGTCATGGTGGCGCCCCCGAACCCCTATCGCTGCCCCCCCGGCCCCTATGAACGCGTCTCGATGATCGCCCATGTGCTGAAGGAGACGAACCCGACCGCCAAGATCATCATCGCCGATCCCAAGCCCGGCTTCTCCAAGCAGGGCCTGTTCGAGGAAGGCTGGCAGAAGCATTACCCCGGCATGATCACCCGGATCGGCCCGGATTTCGGCGGCGAGAACGTGTCCGTCAATCCCGCCGACATGACCGTCGACGTGGATGGCGAGGTCATCCGCGCCGATGCGGTCAACGTCATCCCGGCGCAACGCGCGGGCCATATCTGCCGCGCGGCAGGTCTGACCGACGGGAACTGGGCGCCGGTCGTGCCCGCCACGATGCAAAGCCGCATGGACGAGAACGTGCATATCCTGGGCGATGCGAGCCAGCAGGGCGACATGCCGAAATCGGGCTTCTCGGCCAACAGCCAGGCCAAGGTCGCGGCGATGGCGATCCGCGGCGCGCTCACGGGCTCGAAGGTGTTCCCGGCGCGGTTCTCGAACACCTGCTGGTCGCTCATCGGCACCGAGGACGGGGTCAAAGTGGGCGCCACCTACGAGGCCACGGACGAGAAGATCGCCAAGGTCGATGGCTTCGTCAGCCAGACCGGCGAAAGCGCCGAGCAGCGGGCCGCCACCTACGAGGAAAGCCTCGGCTGGTATGCGGGCATCACCGCGGACATGTTCGGCTGACGCGCCCTCTAAACCTCACCGAACACGACAAGGCCCCGGATCCCGTCCGGGGCCTTTTGCGTCCGCACAACCCGCGCGTCCCACGTCCCAAGAGGGGCGCCACGCCCCTGTCACGTTCGGACCAAAAATACCTCCGGGGGTCTGGGGGCAGAGCCCCCAGCGGATCGGCGCCGAAGGCGTCGATCCGGCGGCGACAAACCCATCCGCCTGCCCGACCGTTCAGGCCGCGCGCAATCCCCGCATCTCGCCCAGGAGCGTCGGGATCTTGTCCTTGAACTTGAAAAAACCAGCCGTGGCATAAGGCCAGGCGCGCGCATCACAGGGGCGCAGGGGACGCAGCACGGGCAGCCCCTCGATCTCGTGCAGCAGGTCCGCGACCGGTCCGACCGGGGCGTAGGACGTGACGATCTGCTCGGCCCCCGCATCCCGCGCCCAGGCCGTGATCGCCGCGGTATCCCGCAGCCCCTCCGTCACCGGACCCAGCCTGTCCGCATGGCGCCCTGTGCAATCGGACATCAGCGCTGATTTCAGCGCCCCCACATGCTCTGCGGGTTTCAGGATCGACAGCCGCTCCGTCACATCGAGCGTCGCGGTTGCCACGGGCGCCAGCCCGCGCGCGAACAGCCACTCGGGCGAGAGGTCATCGTCATGCAGCAGAAACGCGGTCTTCTTCCCGAAATCGACGCTGTCGCCCGTGGGCGCCGCCATGCGCGGCGGGTTCTCCGCACCTGCGACCGGCAGGCATTCGGTGGCGAGCTGCCATTTCGGATGAAACCGCTCATTCGTGAACTTGCGGATGTTCGAGGCCCGCGCCTGGTAGGTCTTGCCGGGCGTCTGCAGCCCAGCGACCCAGCGCCAGCCCAGCGTGTTCGAGGCGGGATCCCCGTCGCAGAGATGCCGCAGGAAGAAATCCGCCCCCAGCGCCCAGGGCAGGTTCAGCGTGAAGATCCAGATCGAGGCGAACCACATCCGCGCGTGATTGTGCAGATAGCCCGTCTCCACCAATTCCCGCGCCCAGGCGTCGAAGCATTCGATGCCCGTCTCGCCCTTGCAGGCCTCCTCCCAGGCCTGCCTGAGGCCCGACTGGGTCTGCACCTGATCCCAGGCGAAGCTTAGCTCGGATCTGTAGCCGCCCCAGACTGGCGGGCGCATCTCCAGCCAGCCTTTGAAATAGGTCCGCCAGAAGACCTCCTGGATGAACTTCTCGGCCTCCGTGCGGGACTGAGCGGCGAGCACGGCCTGAAGCACCTCCTCTTCGGTCAGGACACGATGCCGCAGATAGGCCGACAGCATCGAGACATTGTCGTGGGCCCCGGGCCCCAGATCGAAATTCCGCCGCGTTGCATAGTCGCGCCCGGCCTTGGGCACGAAGGCCTGAAGCCGCTCCAGCGCGGCGTCGCGGCTCGGCGGGAAGGTCGTCAGGGCTTGCTCGATGCTCATGGCGGGCGGGCTCCTCGGTGGGTTGCGGCGGCAGGCGGGAAGGGTAGGGGGCGCGCGGGCCGGATCAACTCACGACAATTCGCGCAAGCCCGCCCCTTGCAGCCCCTTGGGGCGACCACTAAGACTCTTGCGACCAGGCTCAGACGCAACGAACCAACCCTTTGAGGCAGCCCCGATGACCGATCCTTTCGAGACATACATGAACACGCTCGTGCCCATGGTGGTGGAGCAGACGAGCCGCGGCGAACGCGCCTACGACATCTTCTCGCGGCTCCTGAAAGAGCGCATCATCTTCCTGTCGGGCCCCGTCCATGACGGCATGTCGAGCCTCATCGTGGCCCAGCTTCTGCATCTCGAGGCGGAGAACCCGAACAAGGAAATCTCGATGTATATCAACTCGCCCGGCGGTGTGGTGACGTCGGGCCTGTCGATCTACGACACGATGCAGTACATCAAGCCCGCGGTCTCGACGCTGGTGATCGGTCAGGCGGCCTCCATGGGCTCGCTCCTGCTGACGGCGGGTGAGAAGGACATGCGCTTCTCGCTGCCCAACAGCCGGGTGATGGTGCACCAGCCCTCGGGCGGGTATCAGGGTCAGGCCACCGACATCATGATCCATGCCGAGGAGACGCAGAAGCTCAAGCGCCGCCTCAACGAGATCTATGTCCACCATACCGGCCAGGACTACGAGACGGTCGAGCGCGCGCTCGAGCGCGACAACTTCATGTCGCCCGAAGATGCGAAGGCCTGGGGCCTCATCGACGACATCGTGGCAAGCCGTGCCGCGGCCGAAGAGGCCAAGTCTTAATCAAGCCTGCGCGGGGCGGGTCCGCATCCACGCCCCGCGACGAATTTGCGATTGTAGGCCAATGGCCGCTGCCCTAAGCTTCCTGAGACTTGGCAAGACCGGGGGAAGGGGCCAGGCATTTTCAAGCCGGGCCCGGGGGAAATCAGGGCCGAGAAAGGTGATCCATGGCGACGAATAACGGCGGCGACAGCAAGAATACGCTCTATTGCAGCTTCTGCGGCAAGAGCCAGCATGAAGTGCGCAAGCTGATCGCAGGTCCGACAGTGTTCATCTGCGACGAATGCGTCGAGCTGTGCATGGACATTATCCGCGAGGAAACGAAGGGCTCGGGGCTGAAATCCACCGACGGCGTGCCGACGCCGATGGAGATCTGCCAGGTGCTTGACGATTACGTGATCGGCCAGGCCAAGGCCAAGCGCGTGCTCTCGGTCGCGGTGCACAACCATTACAAGCGTCTGAACCATTCCGCGAAAAGCTCGGATATCGAGCTGAACAAGTCGAACATCTTGCTGATCGGCCCCACGGGCTGCGGCAAGACGCTGCTGGCGCAGACGCTGGCGCGCATCCTCGACGTGCCCTTCACCATGGCGGATGCGACCACGCTCACTGAGGCCGGCTATGTCGGCGAGGATGTTGAGAACATCATTCTCAAGCTGTTGCAGGCG
>CAZTEV010000157.1:0-6122 GCA_964612785.1 uncultured Roseivivax sp.
GGTCGACGCCCTTGAGGATCTGCTTGTCCTCTTCTTCAAGTTTGACGTGCAGGTTCTTGATTTCCAGCATGTTTCTTTCCTTTCTCGTCTCGTGTCGATGCGGTCAGGGCCGCACCATCAATTGCATGATCCGCAGCAGGCGATCCGGCGGGATCGGCTCCGGTGTGACGTCGAACCGGGCCATGCGGCCGGTGATCTCGGGTCGGCCGAGGAAGTCCTCGACATGGTGGTAATGCTTTCGATGGAGGTAATCATCGAACAGCAATGTGACAGGGGCGCGGGCGAGGTATTTCGCCGCCAGCGCGCAGCCCTGCCGGAAGCGTCCGTCGACCAGCACCACCTGCGGCTGGCGAAACTCCGGCAGGCCCCAGACCTCGAGCGGGTAGCGCGGATAGCGCTTCCATTCGCTGTCATCAACGGGCTGGCCCCAATCGCGGGTCGGGCCGATATCGGACCAGATCACATCGACCTCGCTGCCCGCCGCGGGCGGATGGGCGGCGAACCAGCCGCGCATCATCTCGGCCCAGGCCCGGTCGCTTTCGACCGTGAAGACGCGCTTGCTCGGCATCTCGGCGGCCAGCACCGTGGAGCCGCCCGAGCCGTATTCGAGGATCACGTCCGCCCGCGCATATTCCGCGCGCACAAGTGCGGCCTCGGCCTCGGGCAGCGTCAGCTCGGGACGCGATATGGCAGCGCTTTCGGTCATGCCGGCTGGCCCGCCCCCTCGTGCAGCATGCGCGCGTAGTCCTCGACCATGTCGGCGGGGATTTCCTTGCGGCGCACCAGTTCGCTCAGGCAGCGCGCGGTCAGATCCGGAAGATCGAGCGCGCCATCGGCCAGAAGCGCGAAATGCTTCAGCTGCTCCGTGCTGAAGGTCTCCATCCGGCGCGGATCGCGGATGAAGATCGCATCCCCGTCGATCAGCTGGCCGTGCTTGTGCCCGCCGCGCGGCATGTCGATCTGTTCGGCCTCCAGAAGCGCCGCATCGACCATGGTGCGGAAGGAATGCAGCAGGAAGCCCTGCGACAGAAGCTCGCCCATCTGCTGATCGAGCAGCGGCTGATCCTTGTAAAGCGGCATGAACGCCACCTCGGTCACCACGGCCAGCGCGCCCGCGAGCTTGTCGCGCCCGTTCTGGAACACCGCCAGTTCCCCGCCCTGAATGTCGATCTTCAGAAGGTCGAGCGCGTCGATCTCGTCCATGTCGTCCATGCGCTGCGTCTCGACGGGCATCGTCTCGAGCACCCGCGTCATCCGCTTCCAGCGCGGCCGCCACAGATAGCCCGGCGTCAGCGGCTCGGGCTCCAGAAGCGAGGTGAAACCGTCCTTGCGGCAGATATGCAGCGTGCCGGGCTTCCCGTCGCCCACCGCGTAAGGCAGGTAACGCTCATGCGGGCCCTGACGCGGCCCCAGCGCCTCGAAGGCGTCGGGCTGCGGCTCGAACCCGGTGACGCGGGCGGCTTTCGCCTCGATCATCGGCATGTAAAGCGGCAGCTCGGTCGGGTTGGCGCCGACATCCACGATCTCGGTCAGACGCGCGGGGGCAAGGCGCGCGCGCAGGGCGTCGATGCGCCGGGATTGCGCAGACAGGCTCATGCCGGCACCCCGCGATAGGCTGTGAGGCATTGCTCCATCTGGTCCGCCGTCACACCGCCCCGGTCGCGCAGCGCGCCCAGGCAACGCGCCAAGAGGTCGGGCATCTGCAATGCCCCCGCGGCGATCAAGGCCAGATGCTTCAACTGCTCGTCGTCCATCGCGCCCATATCGACCGGGTCGCGCACGAAGATCGCATCCCCGTCGATCATCTGCTGGCGGTCCCGCTCAATCGGCAGCTTGTAGGTGCCCGCATCCGAAAGCGGCGCCGCCTTCATCGTCGCGAAGGAATGGAAGCGCAGCCCGAAGCCGCCCAGCGTCCGCATCTGCGCGTCGAAAAGCGGCTGATCCTTGTAGATCGGCACGAAGGAGGCCTCCGTCACCACACAAAGCGCCCGCGACAGCCGGTCCGCGCCGCTCTCGAACACGGCGACCTCACCGCCCTGAATGTCGATCTTGAGCATGTCGACATGGGTGATCTCATCGATCTCATCGAGCTTGCGGGTCTCCATCTCGACCGTCTCGGTCACTTCGAGAAACCGGCGCCAACGCGGCTTCGAGATGTAGTCGGCAATCTCCGGATTGGGCGTCAGAAGCGAGGTGAACCCGCCCGAGCGACAGACATGCAGCGTCGCGGTGCCGCCATCGCCCACGGCGTAAGGCAGGTAGCGTTCATGCGGGCCTTGCTGCGGCCCCAGCGCATCGAAGGCCGATTTCTGGGGCTCGAACCCGGTGACGCGCGCGGTCTTGGCATCGACGAGCGGCATGTAGAGGGGCCGCTCGGTCGGGTTCGCGCCGACATCCACGATCTCGGTCAGCCGCGCGGGCGCCAGCATGTCGCGCAGCGCGCCCAGACGCTCGAGGAGTTGCGCAGATCCGGCCATATCACCGAGGCTCCGTCACCACGGCGGTGCCCGACACTGAAACCATCAGCATCGAATCGCCCACCACTTCGTAATCGATATCGACCCCGACGACCGCATCGGCCCCGAGCGCCTGGGCGCGCGCCTGAAGCTCGGTCATGGCCGTGTCACGCGCCTGGCCGAGCTTGGCCTCATAGGCCCCGGCCCGGCCACCCACGATGTCGCGCACCTGCGCGAAGAGATCGCGAAAGACATTGGCGCCCATGATCGCCTCGCCCACCACGATCCCGCGGTAATCGACGATCCGCCGCCCTTCGAGAGTGTTTGTGGTGGTCACGATCATGCGGGCAGCCTCAGGTAGTTGACGACCATCATGATAACGAGCGCGAGAGCGCCCGCCGCCAGCGCGGTCAGCGTGGCCGAGCCGCGGATCATGCCGCTGGTATTGCCCTTCCGCGCCTTTATGACGAAGCCCACGAAAGCGCCGAGAAACACGCCAAGGCCCGCTCCTGCGCTTTTCATCACCAGAAAGACCAGCAGTTCCGGGGTCATTGTCCGCGTCCTTTCGTGACGATCTGCGCGCACCGCGCGATCGGTCGACCAGCCAAAACGTGCGCAATGGCACGCACGACGCCCGCGCGCAGACCGCAGGCGATACCGGCCATGATCGCCGCCAAGATCGCGAGGTTCATCATCGTTCCACTCCGTCCGCGACGCGCGCCCGGGGCCCAGGCCCGGTGGATCAGCCCACCGAACCTTCCAGCGAAATCGCAACCAACTGCTGCGCTTCCATCGCAAACTCCATCGGCAGCGCCTGCAGCACTTCCTTGGCGAAGCCGTTGACGATCAGGGCCACGGCCTCTTCCTCGTCCATGCCACGCTGCTGGCAGTAGAACATCTGGTCGTCATCGACCTTCGAGGTCGTGGCCTCATGCTCCACCCGGCTCGAGTTGTTCTTCACCTCGATATAGGGAACCGTGTGCGCGCCGCATTTGTCGCCGATCAGAAGGCTGTCGCACTGGGTGTAGTTGCGCGAATTGGTGGCCTTCTTGTGCATCGAGACGAGGCCCCGATAGGTGTTCTGCGCCTGCCCCGCCGAGATTCCCTTGGAGACGATCCGCGACCGGGTGTTCTTGCCCAGATGCACCATCTTCGTGCCGGTATCGGCCTGCTGCCAGTTGTTGGTGATGGCGATCGAGTAGAACTCGCCCTGGCTGTCATCGCCGCGCAGGATGCAGGACGGGTACTTCCAGGTAATGGCCGAGCCGGTCTCGACCTGCGTCCACATCACCTTCGACCGGTCGCCGCGGCAATCGGCGCGCTTGGTGACGAAGTTGTAGATGCCGCCCTTGCCGTCCTCGTCACCGGGGAACCAGTTCTGAACGGTGGAATACTTGATCTCCGCATCCTCGAGCGCCACGAGCTCCACGCAGGCCGCGTGCAGCTGCGAGGTGTCGCGCTGGGGCGCGGTGCAGCCTTCGAGATATGAGACGTAAGAGCCCTTGTCGGCGATGATCAGCGTCCGCTCGAACTGGCCGGTGTTTTCCGCGTTGATGCGGAAATAGGTCGACAGCTCCATCGGGCAGCGCACGCCCGGCGGGATATAGACGAACGAGCCGTCCGAGAAGACGGCCGCATTCAGTGTCGCGAACTTGTTGTCGGAATTGGGGATCACCGAGCCCAGATACTTCTTCACCAGCTCCGGGTGGTTCTTCACCGCCTCCGAGATCGAGCAGAAGATGACGCCCGCCTTCTCCAGCTCCTTCTGGAAGGTCGTGCCCACCGAGACCGAGTCGAAAACCGCGTCGACGGCGACCTTGCGGCCTTCGGCGGGTGCGTCCTCTGCGCCCTCGACACCGGCGAGGATCATCTGCTCCTTCAGCGGGATACCCAGCTTCTTGTAGGTCTCGAGCAGTTTGGGGTCGACCTCATCGAGGGACTTGGGCTTCTCCTCCATCGATTTGGGGCGCGCGTAGTAGTACTGCTCCTGGTAGGGGATCGGCTCGATGTTGAGCATGGCCCAATCGGGCTCGGGCTGTTCCTGCCAGCGGCGGAAGGCCTCGAGGCGCCATTCGAGCAGCCATTCGGGCTCGTTGTTGCGCTCCGAGATCAGGCGCACGATGTCCTCGTTCAGGCCCTTCGGCGCGTAATCCATCTCGATGTCGGTTTCCCAACCGTACTTGTACTTGCCACCGAGCGAACGAACCTTGTCGACCGTTTCCTGATCGACGCCATCCTTGACTTCGGGAGTGTCCAGAGCTGCCATTGTCCGACCCTTCTCGTATTGATCCTGTCGCGCGCTGTCCGGCCTCAGGCCGCTTTCGCGCGGTGTTTCCTCAGATGGCTCAGCCAGGTTTCGGCAAAGCGCATCACGTCATCTTCCTTCGTCTCCGGCCCCAGGCTGACCCGGATCGCCGAGGCGGCCGCGTCGGGCGTGTAGCCCATGGCGGTCAGAACGCCGCTTGCCCGTACCTTGCCAGAGGAACAGGCCGAGCCCGCGCTGATCGCGAACCCCGCCAGATCCATCGCCATGACCTGCGTCTCGCCCTTCCAGCCCTCCGTGATCAGGCAGGAGGTGTTGGGAAGACGCGGCGCGTCATTCCCGACAAATTTAGTTTCTTTGGCGTCCGCTGCAATGACATTTTCTAGAATGTTTCTAAGTTTCTCGACGCGCTCCCAGACCCCCTGATCCAGATCGCGCATCGCGGCCTCTGCCGCCGCGCCGAAGCCCGCGATCCCGATGACGTTCTCGGTGCCCGAGCGGCGTCCCATCTCCTGCCCGCCACCGCGGATCTGCGCGGCCAGATCGGTGCCGCGCTTCATCACCAGCGCGCCCACGCCCTTGGGCCCACCCAGCTTATGCGCCGAGACGATCGCCATCTCCGCGCCCGACCAGTTGAAGGCGAAGGGCAGCTTGCCGAAGGCTTGCGTGGCATCGGTCAGGGCCAGACCTTCGGGCAGGCGCTGCACCACGCCCGTCTCGCTGTTGGCGGCCTGAAGGACGCTTTGGGCGGGATCGCGGACGGTGACCTGTCCCTGCGCATCGACCGCAAGGCTGCCATCGGCCCAGGCCGCGACCGCGTCATGCTCCACAGGCGCGCCATGCAGATTGCGGCCCGCCATGGCCAGCGCCGCCGCCTCGGTCGCACCCGAGACGAAGACCACATCGGCGCCGTCCGCGCCAAGCGCCGTGGCCACCTGTCGCCGCGCGCGTTCGATGAGACCCTTGGCACCGCGCCCTTCCGCATGAACCGAGGACGGGTTGCCCACCACGTCCATTGCCGCGATCATCGCGGCGCGCGCCTCGTCGCGCAAAGGCGCGGTGGCGTTCCAGTCCAGATAGGTGCGGGCGGGTCGGCTCATCTTTTCGCGCAAAATCCCATGATGGTGGCGCCATAAACCGCAAGCGAGGACGGGCCGCAAGGGCCGGAGGAACTGCGCGCGCGCAAGGCCATCACTCGTCCACCACCGCAAAAAGCGACGGCACGGCGGGGCATGGCACCATGGCGTTGCCCACCACATCCGACAGCCGCGTTTGGTGCAGGAAGACATAGACATGGGCCGACAGGCCCTGCCACAGCCGGTTGGTCAGCGATTGTGCCTTCGATCCAGACGCGCCCCCCGAGGCGCCCGCGCCCTTGTGCATGGCATCCACCGTCTCGTCGA
>CAZTEV010000158.1:0-6057 GCA_964612785.1 uncultured Roseivivax sp.
CCACCGCGGTCGAAATAGGCCGTCTCGACGCCCGCCTTCTTGGCGCGCTCGGCGATGGCCGCACCGACCTTCTGGGCGGCTTCGACGTTGTTCTTGCCGACCACGCCCAGATCCTTCTCGAGGGTCGAGGCGGAGGCCAGGGTCACGCCCTGCACATCGTCGATCAGCTGAACGCTGATATTCTTGTTCGAGCGATGCACCGAGAGGCGCGCACGCCCGGCATTCGACTTGCGAAGCTTGCTCCGGACGCGCAGGCGGCGCTTCTGGAACAGATCTCTTTTGCTGTTAGCCATTTCCTGCGTTCCTTACTTCTTCTTGCCTTCCTTCTGGAAGATGTATTCGCCCTTATAGCGGATGCCCTTGCCCTTGTAGGGCTCGGGGCGGCGCCAGTCGCGAATGTTGGCTGCCACCTGGCCGACCTGCTGGAGGTCGTGGCCTTCGACCACGATCTCCGTGGGCTTGGCCGCGGTGACGGTCACACCGTCCGGAATGGGGAAGTTGACGTCATGGGAGAGGCCCAGGTTCAGCTTCAGGACATTGCCCTGAACCTGCGCGCGGTAACCCACGCCCTGGATCTCGAGCTCTTTCTTGAAGGTGTTCTGCACGCCGTGGACGAGGTTCGCCACGATGGTGCGGGTCATCCCCCATTGCTGGCGGGCGCGCTTGGACTTGCCGCGCGGCTCGACGGTCACGGCATCATCTCCGATGGAGATGGTGACGTCGTCGGTCGCGGTGAAGCTTTGCGTGCCCTTGGGGCCCTTCACTTCGATCGTCTGACCCGACAGGGATGCGGAGACCCCCGAGGGCAGTTCGACCGGCTTCTTACCAATACGAGACATGCTCAGGTCCTCCTTAGAATACGGTGCAAAGCACTTCGCCGCCGACATTGGCCGCGCGTGCATTTGCATCCGACATCACACCCTTGGGGGTGGAGACGATGGAGACGCCCAGGCCCTGACGGACCTGCGGGATGTCCGACACGCCCATGTAGACGCGGCGGCCGGGCTTCGAGACGCGCTTCAGCTCACGAATGACAGGGGTGCCTTCGTAATACTTCAGGCTGATTTCCAGCGTGCCGTGGCCGTTGGCGTCGGTGCCCTTCTCGTAGCCGCGGATGTAGCCCTCGTCCGACAGGACATCGAGGACCCAGGCGCGCAGCTTGGAGGCGGGCGTCGAGACGGTGGACTTGCCACGCATCTGCGCGTTGCGGATGCGGGTCAGCATATCGCCGATAGGATCGTTCATCTCAGGCCCTCCTTACCAGCTCGACTTGACCATGCCGGGCAGCAGGCCCTGCGAGCCAAGCTCGCGGAGCATGATCCGGCTGATCTTCAGCTTGCGGTAATAGGCGTGCGGACGCCCGGTCAGCTGGCAGCGGTTGTGAAGCCGGGTGGGCGAGCTGTTGCGCGGAAGCTCTGCGAGCTTCAGGCGCGCCTTGAAACGCTCTTCCATGGGCTTCGATTCGTCGTTCGCGATTTCTTTCAGCGCGGCGCGCTTCTCGGCATACTTGGCCACGAGGCGCTGGCGCTTCTTTTCGCGTTCAACCATGGATTTCTTAGCCATTGGTCAAAATCTCCTTACGCGTTGAACGGCATGTTGAAATGCTTCAACAGCGCCTTGGCTTCCGCGTCGGTCTTCGCGGTCGTGGTGATGTTGATGTCCATGCCCCAGACCTCGTCGACCTTGTCGAAATCGATCTCGGGGAAGACGATGTGCTCCTTGATGCCCATGGCGAAGTTGCCACGGCCGTCGAAGCTGGGCTTCAGGCCGCGGAAGTCGCGGATGCGGGGCATCGCGATCGTCACCAGGCGGTCGAGGAATTCATACATCTTGGCATGGCGCAGCGTGACCTTGGCACCGAGCGGCATGTCCTCGCGGACACGGAAGCCCGCGATGGACTTCTTGGCCTTGGTGACGACGGCCAGCTGACCGGCGATCTTTGTCAGGTCTTCCTGAGCCGATTTCGCCTTCTTGCTGTCACGCACGGCTTCGGCGCCGCAGCCGATGTTCAGCACGATCTTGTCGAGACGCGGGATCTGAAGGTCGTTCGTGTAGCCGAACTCTTCCTTCATCTTCGCCTTGATCTCGGCATCGAAGAGCGCGCGGAGGCGCGGGGTGTAATTCGCGGTATCGAGCATCAGATCACGTCCCCCGTGGTCTTGGCGTAACGCACCTTCTTGCCGTCTTCCTCGCGGAAGCCGACGCGCGTGGCCTTGCCGTTCTTGTCGACGATGGCGAGGTTCGACAGGTCGATGGGCATCGCCTTGGGCTGGCGGCCACCCTGGTTCGTCTGGCTCTGACGCATGTGGCGGATCGCCATGTTCACGCCATCGACCACGGCCTTGCCGGATTTCGGGTCGACCGAGGTGATCTCACCCTCTTTGCCCTTGTCCTTGCCGGCCAGCACGACGACCTTGTCGCCTTTGCGGAGTTTCGCAGCCATTACAGCACCTCCGGAGCAAGCGAGATGATCTTCATGAAGTTCTTCGCCCGCAGCTCGCGCACGACGGGCCCGAAGATACGGGTGCCGACAGGCTCGCCCGCGTTGTTCAGGATGACGGCGGCGTTGCGGTCGAAGCGGATGGCGGTGCCATCTTCGCGACGAACTTCTTTGGCGGTGCGCACGACGACGGCCTTGCGGACATCGCCCTTCTTCACGCGGCCGCGCGGGATGGCTTCCTTCACCGAGACGACAATGATGTCGCCGACGGAGGCGTATTTACGCTTGGAACCACCCAGGACCTTGATGCACTGAACTCGGCGTGCGCCGGAGTTGTCAGCGACATCCAGATTGGTCTGCATCTGGATCATGTGGTTTCTCCCGACCTTTGGGGGCTTTTCTGGTTAGCTCCCCCAGGGTTTCGCTCAAACCGGAATGTGAGCGCCTTATTCGGCGATCACCTCCCAGCGTTTGGTTTTCGACTTGGGCGCGCATTCGATGATGCGCACGGTGTCGCCGACCGTGAATTTTTCCGCCTCGTCATGAGCGCGGTACTTCTTCGACTTCCGGATCGTCTTCTGCAGCACGGGGTGCTTGAAGCGACGCTCGACCGAGACCGTCACGGTCTGGGCGTTCGCCGTCGAGGTCACGGTGCCTTGGAGAATACGCTTGGGCATGTGTCCGTCCCTCTTATTCTGCGGAGGCCGCAGCGGCTGCGGCCTTCTCGTTGAGCACGGTTTTGACGCGTGCGACGTCGCGGCGCACGATCTTCATGCGCGCGGTGTTTTCCATCTGGCCGGTCGCCTGCTGGAAGCGCAGGTTGAAGGCCTCTTTCTTGAGCTGGACAAGCTGGTCCCGGAGTTCGTCCGGGGTCTTGTCACGGAGGTCGCTGGCGTTCATGTCGCCCCTTTCTTTCAACATCACCGGAGAGCCCCTGCCTGCGAACCTGCAGGGTCACCCTGATTCCGGTGGAGTCCGTGGATGAGTGGGCCGCATACAGGGGATGGGGTTTTGGTGCAAGCCTTGTTTTGGGATGCGGGATCTCGGCATGAACTTTGCGGACCCGGCGGGCTGGGAGACGTCATCCTCGGGCTTGCCCCGAGGATCTCCTGACACCTCTGTATGCGCGGCGTCCAAGATAGCGATCGCGCGGCGCTCAGATGCTTTGCGGACGACGTGCGCTGTGAAACGGGACACAAGCGCAACGCTGCTGCGCCTGCCCAGCGGGATGGCGCTCCTACGGTCGAACGTGGGCGCTTTATCTCAGCCAAATCCGTACACATGTCGAACGCAGGCGCCAGCGGCACTGCAGCGCCAGCCCGCCACGCCAGAGGCGTGACACTTTAATTGGCGCAGCTTTGGTGCGACGGGCTGGGCAGGCGCTGGAGCGCGGCGGCTGCAAGCACCCTTGGTACCGCGCTCGGGGTTCAACGCTCAGACGCGAACCGCCGCGACGCAATTACAAACCGCAACAAAACTCGGACGGGACTGGGAAGTCTGTAGGGTGGGTGAAAACCCACCGCGCGCCCCGTTACTCCCACTTGTAATTGAAGCTCACCGAAATCCGCTCATCCTCGCTGGCGTTCATCGGCACCTCGTGCCGCAGCCAGCTTTCCCACAGCAGCACATCCCCCACCGCGGGCGCCACATAGACGAAGCTCTTCAGCTCCTCACGCACGTCCTTTTTACGCACCGGCGCCGCCATCATCATCGGCAACCGCGGATCCTCCAGCTTCAGCGCCGACGTCCCCTCGGGCATCGCCACATAGGTCGTGCCCGAGATCACCGAATGCGGGTGGATATGCGAGGAATGAAAGCCGCCTTCGGGCAGGATGTTGATCCAAAGATCCTCGAGCACGAGCGCCTTGTCACCCAGATCGAAGCCCAGATCCTCGGCGAATGCCGCCACATGGGCATCAAGCGATTTGACCACATCCGCGAAGATCGGAAACCGCCAGGGCAGGTCGGTGAGCGACGCATAGGAGGTATAGCCGGGATAATCGTTGGCCTCGCACCAATCCTGCCCGGCCTCGTCATCCTCGGCGATGGAATAGCACGACGCTTCAAGCTCGCGCGCGTCGATGGCGGGGCCATGCGCGGAGAGGGCAGCGTGGTAGAGACGGGTTGCGAAAAGCGATCTGATCTGGGCCATGGCCGCCTTCTAGCGGCGCCGCGCGGCGGTGGCGAGTCCTGCATTTGCCCGCCACCGGCGGCTGTAAAGACTTTATCAAGACACGCCTGCTAGCTCTGCGACCGCTCGCTTCATCGAAGGGTCACATGCACGGCGTCCTCTCTCCTTGTCTGCTTCTCTGGCTCTTCTGCTGGGTCGCCCTCTCGGCGGCGGCGAACAGCGTGCCGCTGTCTGGCACGGCCTTCGCCGCGCGCGCGCCCTTATTCGCAGGCGCCGATGACTCCGATAAGCGTCCCCAGCGCGCGCCAGGCAGCCTCTTCGCCGATACGCGCGAGACGGGCCTTTTCCGGCACAGATCACAGGCCGTCGCCCTGTCGGCCCAAGGAGGCGGCGCAGCGGCGCAGCTCAGGCACCTCATCGCGGAGGCGGAGGCGGGACCGGACGGCTATGACGCCGTGCAATACGGCGCGCGCATCCGCCCTGCCCGACCGCCGACACAGATGACACTGGCGCAAATCTACGCTTGGATCGACGCGACGCCCGGCCAGCCCCATGGATCGGCCGCTATCAGTTCATCCCCGAAACCTTGCGAAGGCTCGTCCGGGCAGAACGGCTGGATCTCTCCGTTCGGTTTTCTCCGCCTCTGCAGGACCGCCTTGCGGATCGACTGCTGGAGGAGGCGGGTTTTTCGGATATGCGGCGCGGCACGCAGAGCCGCGAAGCGTTCATGCACAACCTGTCGAAGATCTGGGCCGGGCTGCCCACCGCGTCGGGCCGCAGCTACTATCACGGCTATGCCGGGAATGCCGCGACCATGAGCTGGGATGCGTTCAACGCCCGGATGCGCGCAATCTTTCCGGGCTGATCCGGCCCGGCCCCGGCGTCTCTCTCCGCGCATGTATCCGCGCGCGTGACACTCGGACGATAGGCCAGCTTCCCGCGCCAATGCCACGTAGGGTGGGTGAAAACCCACCGCTGTCCTCACCCGGAAAGGCCCCATCACGGCTCCAAACGCGCACCAGTGTCGGATGGCGTGCCGTATGGTGGGAAAAAACCCACCACCTCCATCCCTCCAACCGCACGGATCAACCGCATCGGACTGGGGTGCTGCGCGTTCAAAACCAAACACGGCACCATGACCCACGATCCTGCACGCCTCTCGTGGCGTGACTGCCCCACCCCGGACCCGCCCAAACGAAAACCCCCGCCGAACGTATCAGCGGGGGCTTCCAAAATCACACAAGGCCGAAGCCCCGGGAGCTTACCAGTCCTCGCGCACCACGACGCGGGTCTTGACCGGCAGCTTCATCGACGCGAGGCGCAGCGCTTCGCGCGCGACATCCTCGGCGACGCCGTCGATCTCGAACATGACGCGGCCCGGCTTGACCTTGCAGGCCCAGAAATCGACGGAGCCCTTACCTTTACCCATCCGCACTTCGGTGGGCTTCGAGGTCACCGGCGTATCCGGGAAGATCCGGATCCAGAC
>CAZTEV010000159.1:0-5976 GCA_964612785.1 uncultured Roseivivax sp.
TCTCGGTCATCGAGGAGCAGGACCAGCCCGTCGGCATGATGTGGGACGCGCAGGTCTTCGACCTGGACGGCTGGATCATCCCCGCCGATCTGCCCGAGGACCGTCTGGCCCGCGTGCTGGACTTCGTGAACTTCGCGACCGACACCCAGCGTCTGGCGGATCAGGCGAAGTACATCTCCTACGGCCCGGCGCGTGCGTCTTCCGCACCGCTCGTCCCGGAGAACATGAAGCAGCACATGCCGACCGACCCCAACAACTCGCAGAACACGTTCCTGTACAACTACGAGTTCTGGGCGGACTACCGCGACGACATTGACGCGAAGTTCCAGTCCTGGCTGGCACAATAATCTGATCTGAGGGCCCGGGCGGGTGACTGCCCGGGCCGCATGGATCCGGGGCCAGGCGGTGCGCCGCCCGGCCCCACCCAGGCGAAACGACCGGAGACAAGGGTCGCGCCCAAGAGACAACAGGGATGGGAAGGGCCGCATGCCCAAAGGTTACATCATCGCGCATATCACGGTGAACGACCCCGACGCTTACCGGGAATACGTCGAGCGCGACACACCGATCCTCGAAGGCCATGGCGCACGTTTCCTCGTGCGCGGCGGAGAGGCCGAGGTGGTCGAGGGATGCTCCGAATCCCGGCATGTCGTCATCGAATTCGACAGTTTCGAGGCTGCCAAAGCCGCCTATCACGATCCCGAATACCAAGAGGTCGCCGATATCCGTCGTCGGACCGCCACAAGCACGATCATCCTCGCAGAGGGGGCCTGAGCCATGACAGACGCAACCAACACGTCGGGGGCAACGGACGGGCAGACGCCCGACCAGGCACGCCGTGCCGATGCCGCGGATCGCAAGGCCGGTGCGCCGATGCTGGCCGCCGACGGCACGCCGCTGAAGAAATCGCTGGCCCGGTCGCTGCGGATCCAGAAGGCCCGTGCGCTGATGCTGATCGCGCCGCTTCTGATCTTCGTTCTGGTGACCTTCATCGCGCCCATCGGCGACATGCTGTTCCGTTCGGTCGAGAACCAGATCGTGTCGGAAACGCTGCCGCGCACCGCCGCGCGGATCGATCAATGGGACGCCAATTCGGGCGAGGCCCCGGACGAGGCCACCTTCGAGGCGCTGTTCTACGACCTGTTCATCGCCGAGGCCCGGAAGGAACATACCCGCCTCGGCACGCGCCTGAACTACGAACAGACCGGCATGTCGTCGCTGTTCCGCCGCTCGGGGCGGTCGCTTGATGACATCTCGGACGTTTATCTCGATCAGTTCGAAGACCTGAACGAGGCCTGGGACGAAGCCCGTCCCTGGGCCGAGCTGATGGGCACGTCGGACTGGATCGCCGCGCAGGAGGAATTCGACGCCGCCGAAATGGAAGGGCGCATGCCCGCCTTCCGGGTGCGCGACGAGATGCTGGAGCTGCTGCCGCGCACGGCCGCCACCTACGAGACCTTCGCGCGCTTCGCCCAGACCGAGGATGAGGACAGCCCGCTCGAGGAAGAGCCATGGGGTCTCGTCCATGTGGCCCTTTACACCGATCTGAGCGAGACCGACGTCTCGGGCTATTCCGGCCCGCAGGCCGACCTGCTGAAAGAGGCCGCCGCCGCGGTGGGCGATTTCGAGACGGTGGGCTTCAAAGAAGGCATGATCGAGATCGACGAGGATTGGGGCTCGGTCGAGATCTGGACCACGCTGCAGATGTATTCGCCCGATTACACCTCGGGCTATTTCCTGAACGCGGTCGACATGCAGAAGACCGCGGACGGCCCGGCCTTGCGGGACGCGGATGAACGCATCTACGGCCTGCTGTTCAAGCGCACGCTGTTCATGTCGCTCGTCATCACCTTCAGCTGCATCGCGCTGGCCTATCCGGTGGCGTATCTGCTGTCGAACCTGCCCGCGCGGACGGCGAACCTCTTGATGATCCTTGTCCTGCTGCCCTTCTGGACCTCGCTTCTGGTGCGGACATCCGCGTGGAAGGTGATGCTGCAGCAACAGGGGGTCATCAACGACGTGCTCGTCTGGCTGGGCATCGTGGCCGACGAGAACCGATTGGTCATGATCAACAACCAGTTCGGCACGATCGTCGCCATGACCCACATTCTGCTGCCGTTCATGATCCTGCCGATGTATTCGGTGATGTCGACGATCCCGCCCTCCTATGTGCGCGCCGCGAAATCGCTGGGCGCGACCAACTGGACGGCGTTCTGGCGGGTCTATTTCCCGCAATCGGTGCCGGGCATCGGCGCGGGCTCGATCCTCGTCTTCATCCTGTCCATCGGTTACTACATCACGCCCGAGATCGTGGGCGGCACGACGGGTACGTTCATCTCGAACCGGATCGCCTATCACATCTCGTCATCGCTGAACTGGGGCCTCGCGGCCGCGCTGGGGTCGATCCTGCTGGTGGTCGTTCTGGTGCTCTACTGGGCGTATGACCGGATCGTCGGCATCGACAACGTGAAGCTGGGAGGCTGAGCCATGAGTGAGGTTATTCTGACCGAAGCGAAGGACCAGCCGCTGGGCTTCACCGCGGGGGTGATCGCGGCCGCCGGGGCGTTCTTCGGATTGTTCGTGGGCACGGCGCAGGGCTCGGGCCTTGCGGGGATCGTGGTCGGCGGGCTGATCTGTGCGGCCCTCGGCGTTCTGGCCATCAAGGTGCTGGGCGTCGAGATGGAGAAGACCTTCAAATACGGTCTCATTGCCGTCTTCGCCGTGGCGGGCTTCCTGTTCGGCGGGTTGCCGGGCCTGATCGTGCTGGGCCTCTTCGCCTGGTTCCTCGGGTGGTTCATCTACTGGATCGGGCGCCGCCGCTACCGCGAGAAGCTGGTGCCGTACCTCACGGGCGGTCAGGTCCTTTGGCATTACACCTTCCGCGTGCTCTGCGGGGCCATCCTGATCTTCCTGATCACGCCGATCCTGGTGGTGATGCCGCTGTCGTTCAACGCAGAGGACTTCTTCACCTTCACGCCGGAAATGCTGCGCCTCGATCCCGAAGGCTACAGCCTGAAGCATTACCGCGACTTCCTGACCAACTCCGAATGGACCAGTGCCGTCTGGAACTCGGTGCGGGTGGCGCCGGTGGCGACGCTGATTTCGGTGACGCTGGGCACGCTGGCGGCCATTGGCCTGTCGCAATCCCATGTGCCGGGGCGGCAGGCGATCATGGCGATCCTGATTTCGCCGATGATCGTGCCGCTCATCATCTCGGCCACGGGCATGTATTTCTTCTACTCGAAGATCGGCATTGTCGGCACCTATTGGGGCGTCGTTCTGGCCCACGCGGTGCTGGGCATTCCCTTCGTCATCATCACGGTGACGGCGACGCTGGTGGGCTTCGACAAATCGCTGGTGCGGGCATCCGCGAACCTGGGCGCGAACCCGGTGCGGACCTTCTTCAAGGTGCAGATGCCGCTGATCCTGCCGGGGGTGATCTCGGGCGGTCTGTTCGCCTTCATCACCTCGTTCGACGAAGTGGTGGTGGTGATCTTCATCGGCTCCGCCGAGCTGCAGACGCTGCCCTGGCAGATGTTCACGGGCCTGCGCGAACAAATCTCGCCGACCATCCTGGCGGCCGCGACGATCCTGGTCTGTATCTCCATCGCGCTTCTGGCGACGGTCGAGGTGCTGCGCCGCCGGTCCGAACGTCTGCGCGGTCTGAGCCCGAGCTGACATGGTCAAGGCGCGGCTCGCACGGGTCCTGCACCCGGTCGAGCGCGCGCTCGACCGGCTGGGGCCAGCGCGGCGACGCGACGACCTCGTCATAGACCCCTATCTTGGCTATGCGACGCCCTCGGAGATCATTCTCCGGGGGCGCGTGCTGACCGCCCTCCGGCGCAGGGCGCCCGATCCGGACGGGTCGTGGTGGACCAATCTGCGGCAGATGCTGTCGCTGTTCCTGACGAAAGAGGTGGCAGCGGTGCCGGTGCGCTGCGGCGAGACCGAGGCGCTGACGGACGAAGAGGGCTATTTCGACCTGCACCTGCCCCGTGGAGATGCGGCGCCGGGCTGGGCCGCGTTCGATGTGACGCTCCCAGGGGAGGGCGCGCGGCTGGAGGCGCTGGTCGTGGGCCCCGAGGCGCCATTCGGCGTGATCTCGGATATCGACGACACTGTGCTCGAGACCGGGGCCTATTCGCTGGCGCGCAATCTCTGGACCTCGCTGACCGGCAATGCGCTGACGCGGCATGTCTTCCCGGATGCCGTTGCGCTGATGACGGCGTTCCGGGCTGCGGGCGCGCCTGTCTTTTTCGTCTCCTCCTCGCCCTGGAACCTGCACCATTTCCTGCGCGAGATCTTTCGGCGGCACGACATGCCCAAGGCGCCGATCTTCCTGCGCGATCTGGGCCTGTCGCGGACGCAATTCATCTCGGGCACGCATGGGGATCACAAGGGCAGCGCCATCGACGCGATCCTGGCCGCGCATCCGGGCCTGCCCTTCGTGCTGGTGGGCGATACAGGCCAGCACGACCCGCCGGTGTATCTGGCAGCGGCAGAGCGCCATCCGGGCCGGATCGTCCGGGCGATCTTCCGCGAGCCGGGCAAGGGCGCCGATGGCAAGGACGCGGAGGCGATGGAAGCGCTGCGTGCGCTCGGGGTGCAGGTCGAGAGCGGCCGCGACTATTCCGGCATCGACGTATAGGTGGAAATCAGGCCGAACCGGATCGCCTGGTCCTGGGCTGTGTACTCGGGCCCGCTCAGACCGCGCCCGAGACCAGATCCATCCCCATCCGCACCGCAGTGATGAGCAGGAACAGCCCGAAGGTCAGCCGCAGGGCACGCGGCGGGATGGTGTGTGCGATGGCGACACCAACCCGCGCGAACAGCGTCGACAGCGGAATGATCAGCACGGCCAGCAGCACGTTCACGTAGCCCACCGAAAACGGTGGCAGCCCGTCCGCGCCCCAGCCCGTCATGACGTAGATTATGGAGCCCGGCAGACCGATCAGGAACCCGATCGCGGCCGATGTGCCCACCGCCTTGCGGATGTCGTAGCCCAGGAAGTTCAGAAGCGGCACGCAGACCGTACCTCCACCGATCCCCATCATGGCCGAGATAGCGCCCGCGAAGACGCCGAAGCCTGCCCAGACCGGCTTGGAGAAGCTGCGCGGTGCGACCTCGGGGCCGGGATTGCGCAGAATCATGTTGCCCGCGACCACCAACGCCACGACGGCGAAGACGGCAATCAGCACATAGCCCGACACGACACCGCCCAGGATCGAGCCGATCACCACGCCGACCAGAATGGCGGGCGCCCAGAGCTTCAGCACCGCGAAATCGATGGAGCCCTTCTTGTAATGGCCCCAGCTGGAGGACAGCGAGGTGAACACGATGGTCGACAGCGACGTACCGACCGCGACCTGCATGATCAGCGCGGGATCCATGCTGGTCAGCGACAGAGCGAGGTAAAGCCCGGGGACGATCACGATGCCCCCGCCCACGCCCAGAAGACCGGCCAGCGTGCCGCCCACGATGCCCGATCCGGCAGCCACGGCGGCGAGTGTCAGAAGCGTCGATGCGTCGAGACCCTCCATCGGGGACTCCTTTGTTCTGTCTGCTCCACCCTCGGGGCCCGACCTAGAGCATGGCCCCGGAAAAGAAAACGCCCGGTCTGTGCAAACCGGGCGTGCATTCCTGCCAAACGATGAATGGATCAGGCGCGGACCAGGTCCTCGTAGCCCTGCGCGATCTCGCGGGTCAGCGCGCCGACCTCGAAGTGGTAATCCCCGATCTGACCCACCGGCGTTACCTCGGCGGCGGTGCCGGTCAGCCAGCATTGCTCGAAGCTTTCCAGCTCCTCGGGCATGATGTGGCGCTCATGCACCTTGATCTGCCGGTCCTGCAGCATCCCGATCACGGTCTGCCGCGTCAGGCCGTTGAGGAAGCAATCGGGCTTGGGCGTATGCACTTCGCCGTCCTTGACGAAGAAGATGTTGGCGCCGGTCGCCTCGGCCACATAGCCGCGGTAAT
>CAZTEV010000160.1:0-5949 GCA_964612785.1 uncultured Roseivivax sp.
GCACCGGCGACACCCCAGCGAGCCGCAAGAAGCGCCAGCGCGCCGACCCGCCGCACATTCTGCTGACCACGCCCGAAAGCCTGGCCCTGCTGACCTCCTACGAGGATGCGCCGCGCATGTTCGCGGGCCTCAAACGGGTCATCATCGACGAAATTCATGCGCTCGCCGAAAGCAAGCGCGGCGATCAGCTGATGCTGGCGCTTGCGCGGCTGCAGACGCTCTGCCCGACGCTGCGCCGGGTGGGCTTGTCCGCGACGGTGGACGACCCGGGCGCGGTCGCCCGCCTGATGGCGCGCCACCCGGACCCGTGCGAGATCATCGAGGCCGATCCCGGCCCAGAACCCGACATCTCGATGCTGGTGACCGAAGAGGCGCCGCCCTGGTCCGGCGGCGGCGCGAAATACGCCATACCGGCCGTGCTGGAGGCCGTGCGCCAGCACAAGACCACGCTGATTTTCCATAACACCCGCGCGCAGGCGGAGATCTTCTTCCACAACCTCTGGCTCGCCAATGAGGACGGGCTGCCCATCGGCATCCATCACGGCAGCCTCGACCGCGCCCAACGCGAAAAGGTCGAGGCGGCGATGGTCGCCGGGCAATTGCGGGCCATCGTCTGCACGGGCAGCCTCGATCTCGGGATCGACTGGGGCGATGTGGATCTGGTCATCCAGGTGGGCGCCCCCAAGAACGTCAAACGGCTGGTGCAACGGATCGGTCGGGCGAACCACCGCTACAATGCCCCCTCGAAGGCGCTGCTGGTGCCCGCGAACCGCTTCGAGGTGGTGGAATGCGTCGCGGCACTGGAGGCGGTGAAGGCCCGCGATCTCGACGGGGAGCCGCGCGGGCCGGGACCGCGCGACGTGCTCTGTCAGCATATCCTGATTGCCGCGGCCTCTGGGCCTTTCGATGCGGACATGCTCTTTGCCGAGATGAACGCGGCGGGGCCCTATGCCGGGCTGACGCGGGCGGAGTTCGATGCCTGTCTCGATTTCTGCGCCACGGGGGGCTATGCGCTGCGCGCCTATGACCAATGGCAGCGCATCCGCCAGCGCGACGACGGCAGGTGGGAGCTGCGCGATCCGCGCGCGGCCGTCCGCATCCGGCAGAATATCGGCACGATCCAGGACACAGACACTCTGAAGGTCAAGATGCGCGGGCGCGGCGGCAAACCCCTGGGCGAGGTCGAGGAAGGCTTTGCCGCTTCGCTGACCAAGGGCGACACCTTCCTCATTGGCGGCAAGATCGTCCGCTACGAGGGCCTGCGCGAGATGGTGGTGGAGGTCAGCCGCGAGGCCACGCGCAAACCGAAGATCGCGACCTTCATGGGCACCAAGTTCGCGACCTCGACGCAGCTGTCGGACCGGATCGTGACGATGTTCCAGCAAGAGGACTGGCCCGACCTGCCCGATCACACCGCCGATTGGCTGCGGCTGCAGCGCGATGTCTCGCGCCTGCCGGAACCCGGGCGCCTTCTGATCGAAAGCTTTCCGCATGACGGGCGCGAACAGCTGGTGGTCTACGGCTTTGCGGGGCGCAACGCGATGCAGACGCTGGGGCTTCTTCTGACCAAGCGGATGGAGGAAGAGGGCCTCGCCCCCATGGGCTTTGTCGCCACCGATTACGCGACGCTGATCTGGGGGCTCGATGCGGCGCGCGATCCCCGGCCCCTCTTCGATCTGGAGCGGCTGGAGGCGGGGCTTGAGGGCTGGTTGCAGGGCAATGCGGTCATGAAGCGGACATTCCGGGCCTCGGCCACCATTGCGGGCCTGATCGAACGGCAAGTGGGCGGACAGCGCAAGACCGGACGGCAGGCGACGATGTCGTCGGACATCCTGTATGACACGCTGGTGAAATACGACCCCGGCCACCTGATGCTGCAGATCACGCGGGAGGAGGCGATGCGCGGGCTGGTGGACTTCGCGCGCATCCGCGAGATGTGCGCGCGGGTGGGCGACCGGATCGACCTTCTGCGCCTCGACCGGGTGACGCCGCTCGCCGCGCCGCTGTTCCTGGAACCCGGACGCGTGCCGATCCCGGGCGATGCCGATGACCGGCTGATCGAGGAAGAGATCACGCGCCTTCTGGACGAGAGCGGATTGGCGCAGGTTGACGCCCCCGCCCGGCCCGTCTGGCGCGTGCCCTGGTGAAGCGCCCCGCGCATTCGCCCTTGCGGGCGGCTTCGCGGTCCCTTTAAGAACAAGCCATGAACGTCCATCCCTTTACCTTTCACGACGCCGCGCTGTGCGCGCTGCCCTCGGGCGCGCTGCACTGGCCCGACGAAGGGCTGCTCGTGGTCTCGGACCTGCATCTGGGCAAGGCCGCGCGCCCGGTCTCGGGCGGGGGCGCGCTGCTGCCGCCCTACGACACGGTCGAGACCCTGTCGCGGCTCGATGCGGATCTGGAGGTGACGGGCGCACGGGTGGTGATCTGCCTCGGCGACAGTTTCGATTCGGTCGCGGCGGGCGCCGCGCTGAGCGAGGACGAGGCGCTCTGGATCACGCGGTTGCAGGCCGGGCGCCGCTGGTTCTGGATCGAGGGCAATCACGATCCGGGTCCGGTGGGCCTTGGCGGGACACATGCGCGGCAGCATCGGGTGGGCCCGCTGACCTTCCGCCACATTGCACGCACTGACGCGCAGGCAGAGGTGTCGGGGCATTACCACCCCAAGGCGCGGCTGGCCTTGCGCGGCCGCACGATCACGCGGGCCTGTTTCCTGATCGACCGCGCGCGGCTGATCCTGCCCGCCTACGGCGCCTATACCGGCGGGCTGCACTGCACCCATGCCACGTTGCAGGCCCTCATGGCCGAAGATGCCCGCGCGATCCTGACGGGTCCGCGCCCCATGGCGATCCCGATGCCGCGCTGATCCCTTGCGCGCGGACGGCGCCCGTGCCTTCCTGTGCCCATGGACACGATCGAGACCCGGATCCGCGCCAGCTTCGCGCGGCAAAGCATGATGACGAGCCTTGGCGCGGCGCTTCTGTCGGTCGACCGCGGTGCGGTCGAGATCGGCGCGCCCATTGGCGCGGGCTTTCTGCAGCAGCAAGGCTTCGCCCATGCCGGGCTGACCTTCGCCATCGGCGATTCCGCCGCGGGCTATTCCGCCCTGTCGCTTCTGCCCGAGGATCAGGAGGTCGTGACCTCGGAGATCGGGATTCACCTTCTCGCCCCCGCACGCGGCGAACGGCTGGTGGCGCGCGGGCGCGTCATCAAGCCCGGACGGCGGCTGATCGTGGTGGCCTCGGACGTCTACGCCATCACGCCGGAGGGCGAGACCCATGTGGCGAGCCTGCAGGGTACGATGGTGCCGGTGCCCGCAGGCTGAGGCTCAGCGCCCGAGCGCCAAGGTGATATCCCGCAGCCGCGCGGACAGATTGCGCCCGCCCGGGGCGAGGGCTTCCAGCGCCTCGGGGTCGAGCGGGCGGCCCACGATCGGGGCCTGAGGCTTTCTGCAGGCGCCCACGACCTCATGGATCAGAAGCCCCTGCCGCAGCGTGGCCGACAGCCGGTTCGCAATCTGATAGGCCCGGGAATTCTGCCCCGGAAAGCGGATCGGCACGACCGTCGCGCCGGAGCGCTGGATCAGCTTCGCGGTGAACGGGTTCCAGTCGCGTTCGACCACCGGCCCGAACGCGCTGTCCGAGGAGGCCACGACGCCCGAGGGAAACACCGCGATCAGCCCCCCCGCCGCGAGGTGCTCCATCGCATCCGCGCGCATCTTCAGGCTTTGCTGACGGGCATCCGGCTCGTGCGGGAAGGGCACCGGAATCATGAACTGCGCGACCTCGTCGACGCCGGTCAGAAGCGACCGGGTGAGGATGCGGTAATCCTGCCGCCTGCGGCCGATGATCTCGGCCAGAACCATGCCGTCGACCAGCCCGTGGGGATGGTTCGCGACGACAACAACCGGGCCGGTTTCCGGGATCCTGGCGATTTCGCGCGCAGGCGTTTCGATGTCGATGCCCATGATGTCGAGCGCGCGCGCCCAGAAGGCCTGCCCCTCCACCAATCCGCGCTTTTCGAACCGGCGCACCATGCGCAGAAGCGTCAGCTTGCCGGTCAGCCATTCCATCGCGCGGATGGTGTTCGCCTTCCAGGGGTTCGCGAAGGTGTTGGCGTAGCTCAGCTTGCGCTTGTCATAGGGGGCCTGAACCGGCGTGATTCGGGCCCGCGGCTCCGTGGCGATCTGCGGCGGATGGTCCGGGCGCATGTCAGCGCCCCTCGCCGAACCGGTCGGCCACAAGCTTTTCGATGGCATCGGCCAGCGGCACCGCGTCGGGTCCGCGGGTTTCGACCTCGATCGAAGAGCCCTTGGCGGCCGCCAGCATCAACAGCCCCATGATGCTGTCGCCCGAGGCGGACATGCCGTCGCGGAAGACCTCGGCCTGGGCGTCGTGATCCTCGACCACCTCGACGAACTTGGCCGAGGCGCGCGCGTGCAGGCCCTTTTCGTTGACGATCTGCAACTCGCGCCGGACGCACTCTGTCATCTGTTCCAACTCCCCCCGTGGTCCCTGATGCCCCATGATCCCTAATGCGAGGACAAGATTGCGGCGCTGCCCGGTTCGATATTCTGGCTGTCGATATATTTGCGCCCCGCCTCGCGGGCGATCCGCACCGCGTCGGGCACGGCCAGATGCCGCGACTTCGCGAGCTTGATCAGCAGCGGCAGATTCGCCCCGTAAAGGATCCGGCGGTTTTCCGGCTGACAGGCACGCAGCGACAGGTTCGAGGGCGAGCCGCCGAACATGTCGGTGACGATCACGACGCCCTGCCCCTCATCGACCGCGTCGGCGGCTTCGCAGATTTCCCCCTGCTTGGCCGCCCGATCGTGATCGGGCGCGATCGCGATGGCGCGGATGCCGGTCTGGGCGCCCATCACATGCTCGATCGCCGCGAGGTATTCCCGCGCCAATCCGCCATGCGCCACAATGACGATCCCGATCAAAGCCGACTTCCGTCCTTTCCGCCGTGCACGAGACCGTCCCCGGCGGCCACAATACCGCGCCGCACCAGCTCGCGATGTCTAGTTGACACCTGCCAGCCGCCTTGCGCAAGGGCGGCTGCGACGCTTTCGGTCACGGCAACCGAACGGTGTTGCCCCCCGGTACACCCGATCCCGATGGTGATGTGGGTTTTGCCCTCGGCGCGATGCGCAGGCAGTAGGAACAGAAGCAGATCGGTGATCTTGTCCAGAAAGGCCGCGTAGCGGTCGTCCCGCGCGATGTAATCCTGCACCGCCTCGGACAATCCGGTCTCGGTGCGCAGGGCATGGTCCCAATGCGGATTGGCCAGGAACCGGCAGTCGAAGACCATGTCGGCGCCCACGGGCAGGCCGCGCTTGTAGGAAAAGGACAGGAGGCTGACGACCAGCTGCGCATCCTCGGGCGCGGTGAAATTCCGCGCCAGCTGGGCGCGCAGGTCGTGAGGCGACAGCTCGGACGTGTCGATCAGGTAATCCGCGGTCTCCCGCAGCGGGGCAAGCAGCGCGAGCTCGCGCGCGATCCCCTCGCCCGGGGAGCCTTCGGGGCTCAACGGATGGCGGCGGCGGGTCTCGGAGAAGCGGCGCAAAAGCGCCTCCTCGGCGCAATCGACATAGACGAGGCTCAGCGCGATGTCGCTTCGGTCGCGCAGCGCCATGACGAGGTCGAGCAGCGTCGGCACCGCGAAATCGCGGTTCCTCACGTCGATCCCCAGCGCCATGCCGCCCGCGGGCACGGGCCCTTCCAGAAGGCGCGGAACCAGCGACAGGGGGATGTTGTCGATGGCCTCGTAGCCGAAATCCTCAAGCGCGTTGATCGCAGTCGTGCGCCCGGCGCCCGAGGGGCCGGTGACAAGGAGGATCGTCTGTCGGGTATCCGTCATATGTCGCGTCGCGCTGTTTCTGCACAGCAGCATATAGGCAGACAGGCCCGATGCGAAAGGCGCCTGCGCCGGATTGTGATCGCG
>CAZTEV010000161.1:0-5949 GCA_964612785.1 uncultured Roseivivax sp.
ACAAGGGCGTCATCCACTATACGATCGGCCAGCGCCGCGGCCTCGGGATCGGTGGCCTCGATGAGCCGCTGTATGTGGTCAAACTCGACGTCGACGGCAAACGCGTGATCGTGGGCCCGAAAGAGATGCTCGCCACACGCACGGTCCCGGTGCGCGAGATCAACTGGCTGGGCGATGCCCTCTTCACGTCCCGGGACGAATGGCATGTCTCGGTCAAGGTCCGCTCCACCCGCCCCCCGCGCGAGGCGATCATCCGCCCGCTCTCGGAGACCGAAGCCGAGGTCGAGCTTCTGACCGCAGAGGAAGGCGTCTCCCCCGGGCAGGCCTGCGTCTTCTACGAGACCGGCGGCAGCCGCATCCTGGGCGGCGGCTGGATCTGGCGCGGCCACTGAGCCGGACTGGGCTGAGGCCGCCAGGCGTCCCGATTGGCCGCCCTCGGCTCCCGCGGGCGGGCCTTTTGGCCCACCGTCCCTGCCCGCGCCACGCGCCCTTGCGCTTCATCTTTCCAAAAAACCGCCGGGGGTGAATTGGGCCGCTTGCGGCCCAAGAGGGGGCTGGCCCCCTCTGCCCGAGGCCGGCGCCAGAGGCGCCGGACGAGATGACCTGCCGCGGGCGGCACGCCCGCACAACCGGATCAAAAGCCCAGCCTCAGACGCGGGCGAAGGCCAGGACCGCATTCAGACCGCCAAAGGCGAAGGCATTCGACAGGACCGCCTCGACCCGCGCCTCGCGGGCCTCGTTCGGCACGACGTTCAGCGCGCATTCCGGGTCCGGTTCGTCGTAATTGATCGTGGGGGCGATCACGCCCTCGCGCAGCGCCATCAGGCAGGACAGGGCCTCGATGGCGCCGGTGCCTCCGATCGCATGGCCGTGCATGGATTTCGTGGACGAAATCATCAGCCGGTCCGCATGGGCGCCAAACACATCCGCAACGGCGGCGCATTCGGTCTTGTCATTGGCGGCGGTGCCGGTGCCATGGGCGTTGATGTAGCCCACCTTTTCCGGGGAAAGCCGCGCATCGGCCAGCGCGCCCTGCATGGCGCGCGCCGCGCCCTGTTTCGAGGGCATGACGATATCGGCGGCGTCCGAGGACATGGCCGCGCCCACCACCTCCGCCAGGATCTCGGCGCCACGCGCGCGGGCGTGCTCGTATTCCTCGAAGACGAAGATGCCCGCGCCCTCGCCCTGCACCATGCCGTTGCGATTGGCCGAGAACGGACGGCAGCCATCCTTGGACATGACCCGAAGCCCTTCCCAGGCCTTGATACCCCCGAAGCACAGCATGCTCTCGGAGCCGCCCGTAACCATGACCGGCGCCATGCCGGAGCGGACGAACCAGAAGGCCTGCCCCATTGCATGGTTCGAAGACGCGCAGGCCGAGGCCACGGTGAAGGACGGCCCCTTGATGTTGTATTGCATCGAGACGTGGGAACAGGCCGCGTTGTTCATCAGCTTCGGCACGATGAACGGATGGACCCGGTTCTTGCCCTCTTCATAGACCGCCCGGTAGTTTTCGTCCTGTGTGGTCAGGCCACCGCCCGAGGTGCCCAGAACCACGCCCGACCGCGCCGCCAGCTCGCCCTCGAAAGACAGACCCGACTGGTCGATGGCCTCTTCGGCGGCCAGAAGCGTGAACTGGGTGTAGCGGTCGTAAAGCGCGATCTGCTGGCGGTTGAAGCGCGCTTCGGCCTCGTAGCCCGTGACCTGCCCGCCGATCCTTATCGCCAGCCGCTCCGCGTCGCGAATATCGAGCGGGCCGATCCCCGACCGCCCCTCGCGCATCGCGGCAAGCGTCGTGGGAACATCATGGCCAAGCGCGTTGATCGTGCCCGCGCCGGTGATGACGACCCGTTTCACGCCGTCTGTTCGGCGACAAGCCGGTCCACGCCCTCGACGATCCGCGCGACGGAGGAGATGTCGAAGTCGCTTTCACCGGGTGCATTGGCGTTGAAGGGCACGGAGATGTCGAAGGCTTCCTCGATAGCGAAGATCGATTCCACGAGCGCCATGGAATCGATGCCCAGATCCTCGAGGCTCATATCCATCGAGACATCGCCGGGCTCGAGCATGGCCTGCTCCGCCAGGATTTCCACAACTTTGGTTTTCACATCCATGGGGCGCCTGTCCGGTCTGTCACGCATCTGCCTGCGATTTAGTCATTCGGCGCGCGCTTTGAAACCGCTTTCCGAAGCTCCGCCACCTCGCGGAACAGCCGCGGCAGGCGGCGCAACCCCTTATAGGCCTCGATGTTCTGATCCATCTTCATGGCCGGATAGCCCATCATCACCCGCCCTTCGGGCACGTTCGACAAGGCCAGCGTTCCGGCCCCCAGGATCACCCGCGCGCCCACCCGAAGGTTGTCGCCCAAGCCGGACTGGCCGCCCAGAACCGCGTGATCCCCGATCACGGTGGAGCCGCCGATGCCGACCATGCCGCAGAGCAGGCAATGCTGCCCGATCACCACGTTGTGGCCCACCTGCACGTTGTTGTCGATCTTTGTACCGGTGCCGATCTGCGTGTCGCGCACCGTGCCCCGGTCGATGGACGAATTGGCACCCACTTCCACGTCATCGCCCAGGCTGACCGCGCCAAGCGAGTGGATGCGCGCCCAGGCCTGGCCCTGGGCCTCGCCCTGCTCGCCCAGGCTTTCGCGCGCCCGCTCCACGCCCGAGACCTCGGGGGTCACGAAGGAAAAGCCGTCCGATCCGATCACCGCGTTGAACTGCACGATCAGCCGATCCCCGGCAGTGACGCCCGCACCGATCCGCGCGCCTGCATGTATGAGTGCGCCCGCACCGATCTTCGCGCGCTGCCCGATGAAGACCTGCGGGCCGATCACGCTGCCCGCACCGATCCGCGCCTCGGCCCCCACGATGCTGAAGGGCCCGATGGCGACATCGTCACCGATCCGGGCGGAAGGATCGACCACGGCGGTGGGATGAATGCCCGAGCCATATCCCTGCCCCGGATCGAACGCGGCAGAGACCCCCGAAAGCGCGTAGCGCGGTCGTTTGGCCAGAAGCGCCGCCTCGAGCCCGAAGCCCTGCCAATCGGCGCCCTCCCAAAGCAGCGCCGCGCGCGCCGCCCCGTCCGGGATCTGCGCCGCGAAATCGGGCTTCAGCGCGATGGCCAGCCGGTCCGCCGGGCAATCGGCGGGCTCGGCCACGCCCTCAACCGCGATGGAGCCGTCGCCTGCGACCTCAAGGCCGGTGGCGCGGGCGATCTCGTTCAGGGTGTGGCGCATGGGGGTCTCCGGGCAGGCTTGCCCGGAGATTTAGCTTTGAAGGCCGCCCAGCGAAACCCCTGCCGCCTCCAGCGCGCGCCAGATCTGCGCGTCGCGACCATAGATATCGTCGCGATACTGGGTGCGGCCCTTCGCGGTGGTGAAGGCGGTGCGGTAGATCAGATGTACCGGCACCTGTTCGTCGAGCACGACGCGATGGGTTTGGCCCGTGCGCAGCTTCGACTGGAAGAAGCCCACCGGATCGGCCTCCTGCTTGGCCAGAAGCGCATAGGCGAAATCATGGGGATCGTTCAGCCGCACGCAGCCATGCGAATAGGCCCGCACGTCGCGCCCGAAGAGATGCTTCTGCGGCGTGTCGTGCAGATAGATGTTGTAGCGGTTGGGGAACATGAACTTCACGGTCCCGAGCGCGTTCTTCGGCCCCGGGGGCTGCTGCATCGAGAACGGGAAGCTCGAGGCGGAATATTGCGAGAAGCCCCGCCCCCGGCTGACCGTGCGCCCGCGGCTGTCGACGATGCGCAGATGACCCGCAGCGCCCGGGTTGCGGCGCAGGGCGGGCAGGTATTCGTTCACGATGATGGAGCGCGGGACGTACCAGCTCGGGTTGATTTCCATATGCTCCATCACGTCCGAAAATTCGGGCGTCTGGTGGGTCGACAGGTTCTTGCCCACGACCGAGCGGGTTTCGAAGGTTACCTTGTCGTCGTCATAGATGCGCGCCACGAATTCGGTGAGGTTCACCTTGATGTGGCGCTGCCCCAGACCGCCCGGCATGTTCATCCAGCGCTCGCGCTCCATGGCGACGATCACGGATTTCAGGCGTTCGTCGATGGGCACGTTGATCGCATCGAGCGTGGCAGGCCCGGCGATGCCATCGGGCGCCATGCCGTGATCTTCTTGGAAATCGCGCACCGCCTTTTCCATCGCCTTGTCGTAAAGCGCGGTCGAGGTATGCCCGAGATAGCCCATCGCGATCAGGCGGTTGCGCAGATCCACCACGGCCGGGCCGCTATTTCCCGGCTCGAGCTTGCCCGCGCTCACGCGCTTGCCCCAGCCACCTTTCGCGCGCCGCTTCTCCAGCGCGACCCGGGTCGCCATGAGGCGCACGTATTCGGGGCTTTGCGGCGCGAGCGAGCGGAAGAGCGCGCGGGGTTCCTCATCCATCAGCCGCGCCAGCAATTCCTCGGGGCTGCGCGCATGGGGGTCGCGCTTGATGCCGCTTGCGGCGCGGCGCGGATCGAGGATGCCGGTCTGCAGGTCGTGGGCCAGGCGCAGATACGCCTTCGACATCGCGATCTCGGCTTCGCCCCGATCGCGGGGCGTGCGCGCATCGCGCAGTTGCGCGAAGAGCGCATCGGCATCGTGGCGCGCGGCGGGAATCCCGTGGGCGGGCGCGCGGCGCATCGCATCGAGCAGGAAGGCGCGCCGCTGGCGGTCAAGTTCGCCTTCGCCGGTCCAGACCGGCTCGAACATGCGGGCGCGGTAGAAATCGTTGAGCCCGTCGTGATCGGCCACATTCTCGGCCACGGCCTGTTTGTACGCGGTGACCTGCGCGGCGCCGGGTGCGGGCAGAAGACCAAGACACAGGGCGAGCGCGGAGGCCGCGGCCGTGGTTCGCAGGACGGAGGAGGTGAGACGGAACATGGGGCACCCTCGAAATACATTGCAGCGAAAAGACTTAGACAATCAGACGGCGCTTTTGTCACTCTGTCCACTCACAAATGGTTTTTCGGCAGCCCGGGACGGGTGCGGCGGCCACACCGATGCAGGGCTGTGACATGAGTGCGACAATCCGGACACGCCGCGACGCTTTGGGCGAGTTTTCGCCGAAAAGTATTGTACACTTCGTGAACATCCCCGTGCCGGGTTTCAGAGAGATTCGGTTTGTGACATAAAAATTAAGACATCTGGGGATAGATGGCAGGCGCGCCCAACGAGGCGCGCGATACAGGACAGAAACGGGACGGGCTTCCGATGACTGACGCACGCTTAGGCGGCTTCACGCGCCGTGGGCTTTTGCAAGCCTTCGCCGCAACCACGATCACAGCCGCGCCGACTTTCGCGAATGCCGCGGGTTTCCTGCGGGGCGGGGGCGATATCCGCCGCATCAAGATGTATTCCGGCCGCACGGGCGAACGCATCGACATGATCTACTGGGTGGATGGCGATTACATCGCCGACGCCGTGAAGGAGATCAATTACTTCATGCGCGACTGGCGCAACAACAAGATCAAGAACATCGACCTGCGCACGATCGACATCATGGCGGCGTCGCACAATCTGCTCGATGCATCGGACCCCTACATGCTGATCTCGGGCTACCGCAGCCCCGAGACGAACGCGATGCTGCGCAGCCGCTCTTCGGGCGTGGCGAAGAACTCGCGCCATCTGCGCGGCGAGGCGGCGGATCTGCGGCTGAACTCCCGCTCGGTCAACCAGATCGCCAAGGCAGCCTCGGCCTGCCGCGCGGGCGGCGTCGGACGCTATTCGGGGTCGAACTTCGTGCACATGGATTGCGGCCCGGTCCGAAGCTGGGGCAGGTAAAGTCCCGCTCGGATCGTTCTGAAGGAAGGCGCCGGTTTCGGCGCCTTTATTTTTGGCCGGGCGTCACTCGGATGTCTGGCGTGGGGAGGCGCGGCCCTCTGGGCCGCGTTGGAGGCTCTGCCTCCAAACCTCCGGAGGTATTTTTGGTCCGAACGTGACAG
>CAZTEV010000162.1:0-5947 GCA_964612785.1 uncultured Roseivivax sp.
CCACGGCTGAGCCGTAATATTGCAGACTGATCCAGCTGGCCACGACGACCGGCGCGGTCAGGATCAGCTCCAGCGTGCCGAAGCCCTCATCCGCTTGCCAATCGTAATTGTGCAGGAAGGCCCGGCCCTCCAGATCGGCGCTGCTCGTGGCGCTGCGCGGCGCGGCGATAAAGGCGGCGCAGCCCGCAAGCCCCCATTCGGGCCGGATCTCGGCCCAGTTCTTCGCCCGCGCGGCCACGCTGTCGGCGCTGGCACCGGGCAGGCGGCGGGCACGCTCGGCCCGGGCCAATGCCCCCGCGGCTTCGAGCGACTTCTGGGCGCGCGACAGATCGTCGGCATGATCGGGGCTCAGATCATCGGCAAAGAGGCGGACCGCATCGGTCGTGGTCTCGTGCAGGCCTGCGACGAAGGCCGTGTCCTCGGGCAGTTCGATCCCCTGTGCGGGCAGTCCCGCGCGAGTCTCGGGGTCGTTCAGAAGACCTGCCAAGAGCCGTGCGGAGACCTCGCCGGTCTGACCGCCGCAGGCACCGCAATGATAGGCGGAGGCATGGGGATTGTTCGTGACCTCGGCGCCATGACCCAGCAGCAGCACGAGCCGCGCATGGTTGCTGGTGAGGCTCATGGCGCGCAGCACCTTGGCGGCTGTTGCGGCCTTGTCCTCGGCCGACAGCGTCTGCGCGAAGCGCGGCGCGGGATGGGCTTGCGTCTTCGTGCCCCGTCCCAGCGCATCCTTGACGAGCTTCACGCCGTAGAAGGGCCCCGCCGCCTCCACGAAGGCGAAGGAAGAGACGGCCGCCTGCCGGAACCGGCCCCAGGCGCGCGATGCGCGCGCAGAGATGCGGGCATCCTGCTCGGCCTCGGGCGTCCGGTGGCTGGTGGCGTGCAGGGCGGGGCTCAGAAGGACGGGCAGATGCGCCTCCTGCAGGTCCGAGCCATGGGCGCTGTGCGAGACGGGCAGGCCGAAGAAGCCTGCAAAGCCGATCGTCTCGACTCCCGAGCCGGTGGCCTCCAGCGCCCGCCGGAACACCTCGGAGCGGACGTCGATGCAGAAGGCGGCCTGCAGATCGGGCCGCGCCTCGCTTGCGGTGCCGCCCTTGAGCGTGATCTCGAGCTTGCGCTGATGCGCGCGCTCTGCGGCATCCTGTAGGATGGCGTCCGCGACTTCGTCGGGCGTCGCGGCGAGGGGGGCGGCATGGGCCGCCAGCGTCTCTTCCCAGCGCGGTGCGATGGCGGGGGCGTGCAGGAAAAGCGCCTCTTCCCACAGAAGCCGGATCGCCAGAAGATCGGTCAGCGCCGTGTCCGACTGGCCAGAAAGCTCGGCCTGCCAGAGCATCCAGCGCGCGTGATGCGCCCAGCCACCCAGATCGACGAGCAGCCGGTGGAACACGGTCTCGGCCGCGTCTTCGTCGATCTGCAGCGTCTCGCAGGCGCGCAGGATGGCGCGTTCGGGGGTGTCGGGCGCATCGGCCACATGGGCGCAGAAGCCCGTAAGCCCTGCGATCTCGGGCGTCAGGTCATTGGAGGCCCAGGCCCGCCAGGCGGCAAATGCCGTGCGTCCGGGCGCGGGCGTCCAAAGCGCCTGACCCTGATCGAAATGGCCCGCAGCCCAGAGACCCGTGGTGCGCAGCACCAGCGCGGGCCAGTCGGTGCCCTGCGCCTCGGCGGCCAGATCCGCCACGGTGGGCAGGGCGTTCGGCGCGGGATGCGGCCGCTTCATCCGGGATTTCAGCGCAGCGAGGTCCACGGGCTTCAGCGGATCGGTGGACTCGAACAGCGCCGCGGCCAGATCGTCATCGCTGATCTTGCCGCTTGCGATGTCGGCGGCGTAGTCCTCGCGGCTCCGTGTCAGGCGCACGCCCGCAACCCGGGCAAGCCGTGCGCCCGCCATGGTCAGGCTCTCGCCGGTCTGGCCGAGGAACGGGTTCACCGCGACCGTGGCCGAAAGCGGGAAGGCGGGCGGGATGGCGCGGCCTGCGGCCTCGGCGGCCTTGAGGATGCCGGACACCCGCGCGGGGGCGATTTTGGTATGCTTGAGAAACATGGGGGAACGCTCCGATTGTCAGGTGTCAGTGGGATTTCGCGGTGCGGAAGCCGCCGATCAGGCGATCCAGCACGGCATTGAGGTACAGGCCGTTGGCCAGGTGCACGCGCAGACCCGCCGTTGCCGGGTGATGCGCCCAGAGCGGAAACAGCGATTGGGCCAGCGCGATGAGGCCGAAGGAGAAAACCGCGAGCACAATGAGCGCCCATTCCAGCGGTCCGGGCGCCTGCGGCTTCGGCAGCTCCGCCCCCCAGAGGATATGCGCGCCCTGCTGGAAGGCGAAATAGGCCAGCGCCGCGCCCAGCGAGGCCACGGCGGTGCGCTGGGTCAGCGCCTTGGGCGCCTTGTCCGCCAGGCCTTGCGCGACCAGGTAGGCCACGCCGAAGATCAGCATCGCGCCAAGGGCCAGGGCCTGTGCGGATTTGGGGGCGACGAAGGCCATGAAGCCTGCGGCGACCACACCGTAAAGGACAAGCGCGATCACGAAGGCGCGCGCCACGGCGGCCAGATCGGGCGCGGCCACGGGGCCTGGCCTGCGCGCATCGGTGACGGCCTGAACCGCGCCGCCCGAGCCCAGGAAGGCATGCGCCTTGTAGAGCGAATGCGCCACGATATGCAGCAGCGCCAGCGTCCAGAGGCCCAGCCCGCATTGCAACAGCATGAAGCCCATCTGGCTGATCGTGGACCAGGCGAGACCAGTCTTCACGGCGCTTTGGGTCAGCATCACCATCGCCCCGAAAAGCGCGGTCAGACCGCCCAGGATGACCAGCGCGGCCATGGCGCCGGGGCTGTCCTGCATGGGCTCGGCCATGCGGATCAGAAGGAAACCGCCCGAATTGATGATCCCCGCATGCAGCAGGGCCGAGACGGGGGTGGGCGCCTCCATCACCTCGGTCAGCCAGCCATGCAGCGGGAAGGACGCGGTCTTCAGCGCCGCCGTCAGCACCAGAAGCGCCACCGCGATATGGGCCGCGACGGGCAGGCCCGTCTCGGCGGCGGCCGCACCGATACCTGTCAGATCGGCCGTGCCGTAGGCGCCCCAGAACAACAGGCCCGCGAAGAACAGCGCGGCATCGCCGCAGCCCCAGACGAGCGAGAACTTGGTTGCCGCGCGCCGGGCCTCGGGCCGGTCGGGGTAGAACAGCAACAGCGCCCGCAGGCCCGCGCCGATGGCCAGGAAGGCCGCGACCAGCACCGCGACGCTGCCCGCCTGCACCAGGATCAGCACCGCCGCGAGGGTGGCCAGCATCAGCCCGTGAAACCGGCCTTCCTGCGGCTCGCCATCGAGATAGGTGCGCGCATAGCGCAGCACGATCCAGCCCACGAACCCCACGAGCAGCGCCATGGTCGCGCTCAGCGCGTCGAGCCTGAGGGCAACAAGGCCAAGCCCGCCGCCGAGGCTGCGCATCTCCGGTCCGAAGGCCACGAGCTGGCCCAGCCCGGCCAGCGTCAGCGCAAGCGCGCCGAGTGCGGCATATTCGGCAAGCCGCGGCAGAAGGCCCGGGCGGCTGCCCGGCGTGAGCATGGCACGCGCGGCCACGGCCAGAAGCAGAACGGGCGCCAGGAAGGATAGCGGCATCAGCGACGACATGGGATCTTTCTCCGGTCAGGGTCGGGTCTGACGGGCAGATAGATCCGAAGGACATTCAAGAAAATTACATATATTGAGGAATATCGTTCGGTTTGGTAGAAGTGCCTCTATGCTGAACCTGCATCATCTGCGTCTGTTCCGGGCCGTGGCCCGCGATGGCACCCTGACCGGGGCCGCGCGGGGGCTGAACCTGTCGCAATCGGCGGTTTCGACCCAGATCAAGACGCTTGAGGATTCGCTGGGCCATGCGCTGTTCGAACGCCGGGGCAGGGGGCTCGTGCTGACCGAGGCGGGGCGGATCGCGCTCGATCATGCGGAGGCGATCTTTCGCACGGCGGACGATCTGACCGCCACGCTGCGCGAAACGGGTCTGGCGCGACGACCACTCCGCGTGGGTGCGCAGGCAACCTTGTCGCGCAACTTCCAGCTCGAATTTCTGCGCCCGCTGATCCAGCGCCCCGATGTGGAGGTGATCCTGCGCTCGGGCCCGCAGGCGGCGCTTCTGTCGGGGCTTGAGGCGCTGTCGCTCGATGTGGTTCTGACGAACCTGGCGCCTGCGCGCGATGCGTCGAGCGCCTATCTGATCCGCAGGCTCGACGCGCAGCCCGTCAGCCTGATCGGCACGCCCGCGCGGCTGGGGGCGGGGCCGCACGATCTGGCGGACCTGCTGGCGCGCATGCCCATCATCCTGCCCACGCCGGAGACCGCCCTGCGCGCGGCCTTCGACGCGCTGACTTCGGGGCTGGGCATCGCCCCGCAGATCGCTGCGGAAGCCGACGACATGGCCATGCTGCGCCTGCTGGCGCGCGAGGATGCGGGCCTTGCGGTGATCCCCTCGATCGTGGTGCGTGATGAGCTGGCCAGCGGTGTGCTGACCGAGGCGCTGCGCCTGCGCGATATCGAAGAGACTTTCTACGCCGTCACCCTTCAGCGCCGTTTTCCCAATCCCTTGATTGCGGAGCTTTTGAGCACGACCGACCAGCCGCGCCAGCCGTCTGCTCGATAATTCGGCAGGCCCCTGGAAAGACCGTCTGCGGCCCTGCTGCGGCGCAGAAACTTTTCGCTATTTTCTTTATTCGGGGTTACTCTACATACGCGCAATGCCGCGTTTGCATTTGCGGCGCCCTGGGGGGGCAACCATATGGACACTTACTCCGAAAACACGCTGGAATATGCCGACTTCATGTTCGAACGCCAGAAAGTGGTCTGTTACGGCATGAAAAACAACGCAGGCGGCGCCACCACGATCCTGAACTTTCCGTCCCGCGCGCTGGCCGCCGAGTTTGCCGACGCCTTTCTGCATGACCGGGCCTTCGAGATCATGGCCAATGACGCCCAGATCATCTGCATGGCCGAATACGACCGGGTGATGCGCCTGTCGGGCGACGATCCGCGGGTGCGGTTCCTGAATTATTGCCGGGACTACATGATGGGGACGCTCGCCCATGTGAGCTGAGCCCGGGCCACACCCGGGCCACACCCGGACGGCGGGGCGCACTGCCCGCCTGTTGGGCGCTTCGCATATAAAAACGGCGCTGCGGGGCGAAATGTGTTCTCGCGCGCGGCCAAGATCGGCTATCCCGGTCGGAAGCGTCCCGATCCCAAGGCTCTAAAAGCGGGGCGCAGACCAAAAACGCTCCAACAGGGGATACCGATATGCTGAAACACCTCGTCCTTGCCGGGGCCGTTGCCGTTGCGGGCAGCGCCGCCTCCGCGCAGACCGAAATGCCCTTCGCACTCGACTGGAAATTCGAAGGCCCGGCGGCGCCCTACACCCATGCGGTCGATGCGGGCCTCTTCGAGGCGCAGGGCCTCACGGTCACTATCACCGAAGGCGCAGGCTCGCTTGACGCGATCCCGAAGGTCGCCACGGGCGCCTTTCCGGTGGGCTTTGCCGATATCAACTCGGTGATGCGCTTCCTCGATCAGAACCCCGGCGCGCCGGTCGTGCCGGTCATGATGATCTACGACAAGCCGCCCTTTGCCGTCGTGGGCCGCATCAGCCAGGGCGTCTCCGAGCCCGCCGATCTGGAAGGCCGCACGCTGGGCGCGCCGCCGCCCGATGGCGCCTGGGCGCAATTCCCGATCTTTGCCGCCGAGAATGACCTAGATGTAGACGCGATCACCGTGGAGCCCGTGGGCTTCCCCACGCGCGAGCCGATGCTGGCGCAGGGCGAGGTGGATGCGGTGACCGGCTTTTCGTTCTCCTCGACGCTGAACCTGATCCGTCTGGGCGTGCCCGAAGAGGACATCTCGGTCATCCTGATGGCCGATTACGGCGTCGACCTCTACGGCAACGCGATCATCGTCAACAC
>CAZTEV010000163.1:0-5945 GCA_964612785.1 uncultured Roseivivax sp.
GACCATCTGAACGGCAAGCTGTTCATCGACTACCTCAAGCCGCTGAAGCGGCAGCTGATCACGCGCAAGATGCAGAAGCTCAAGCGCGAGATGGCGCGCGCGTGACGCGTCTGCCGATCCTGACCTGGCCCGACCCGCGCCTGTCCACACATTGCGACCCCGTCGGCGATGCGGGCACGGTCGAGGCCCTGATCACCGATCTCTTCGAGACCATGTACGACGCGCCCGGTCGCGGCCTTGCGGCGCCGCAGGTGGGCGATCTGCGCCGCGTCTTCGTCATGGATGCGGGCTGGAAGGATGGGGAGATGACCCCGCGCGCCTGCATCGACCCGGAGATCCTTTGGGCGTCCGAGGAGACGGCCCGCAATGGCGAAGGCTGCCTCTCGATTCCCGGCATCACCGTCACGCTAGACCGGCCCGCGCGGATCCGGCTGGGCTATACTACGCCGGGCGGTGAACGGGTCGAAGCGGATCTGGAAGGCGCCGAGGCGCTGATTGCGCAGCACGAGCTTGACCATCTCGACGGGCGGGTGACCTTCGACCGGCTTGACCGGGAGGCCCGCGCGGCAGCCCTGGCGGAGTATGACGCAGCATGAGCCCGCGCCCGATCCTGCGCTGGCCCGACAAGCGCCTGCGCACCCCCGCCGCGCCGGTGGAGGCCATCACCGACGAGATCCGCGCGATCTGGAACGACATGATCGACACGATGGAGGCGATGCCGGGCGTGGGCCTGGCCGCCCCCCAGATCGGCGTGCTGCAGCGCCTCGCGGTCGTCGATGCCTCCGAGGAGCGCGGCCAGGCTTTGCGCATGGCCAACCCGGAAATCCTGCATGCCAGCGTCAAGCTGCGCGAACATGACGAAGCAAGCCCCTGCCTGCCCGGCGTCTCTGCCACCATCTCGCGCCCGCGCGCGGTGACGGTGCGCTTTCTCGACGAGACGGGCGCGGAGCGGGAGCAGGATTTCGTGGGCCTCTGGGCCACCTCCGTACAGCACCAGATCGACCATCTGAACGGTAAGCTCTACATCGCGCATCTGTCCAAGACGAAGCGCGACATCCTGCTGCGCAAGGCGCGCAAGCATGGCTGAGGCGGACGCCTCGGTCGCCATTCTCGGCGTGAAAGGTGGCCCGGCCATCCGGCCCGGATCCTCGATGCCCACGGCCCTTCTGGTGCGGATGGGCGGGGCGCAATTGCTGGTCGATGCCGGGCTCGGGGCCGCGCGGGGCGTCTGCGATCAGGGCGTGGCGCTGACCGCGCTCGACGGGATCGTCATCACGCATCTGCATTCCGATCATTACCTCGAGCTGGGCCCCCTTCTGCATACCGCCTGGACCGCCGGGCTGGACCGGCCCGTTCCGGTCTGGGGGCCGCGCGGGCTGGCGGAGTATTGGCGGCATTTTCTGGCGTCGATGGATTTCGACATCACGCTGCGGATCGAAGATGAGGGGCGGCGACCATTGGCCGAGCTGGTCGAGATCCACGAGATGCCGGACCGCCTCGTCCTACGCGATCTGCAGGTGCGCCCTGTGCCGAACCACCACCCGCCGCTGGCCGACAGCTATGCCTTGACCTTCGAGGCCCATGGGCGGCGCGTCGTCTTCTCGGGCGATACCGCGCCGTTCGAGGGCTGGCAGGAGGTCTGCGCGGGCGCGGATCTGCTGATTCATGAGGCAATGCTGGAGGCCGGGGTCGCCGCGACGCTCGCGAAATTGCCGCATCACGACCCGCTTCTGCGGGACCATATCCTACGCGCCCATACGGAGGCGTCCGAGGTCGGACGGCTCGCCCAGGCCGCGGGTGTCGGGCATCTCGCGTTGATGCATTTCGTGCCCGAAGGCCTGCCGGGCTTCGGACACGATGTCTGGGAACAAGAGGTCAGGCGGCACTATGCGGGCCCGCTGACGCTGGCCCGTGACGGGGCGTGCCTGACGCTCTGACGGGCGCCTACAGCGTCGCGGCCAGCCGCACGCCCTGGTCGATGGCGCGTTTCGCGTCAAGCTCGGCGGCCACATCCGCGCCACCGATCACATGCGCCGTCCGACCCTGCGCCGCCAGCGCATCGGCGAGGCTGCGCTCGCTCAGCTGACCCGCGCAGAGCACGATGGTGTCGCATGGTATAACCTCCGGCCGCTCCCGCGCCTCCCCGTAAGAGATGTGCAGGCCCTCGGCGTCGATGGCCTCGTAGTTCACGCCCGCCTTCATCTCCACGCCCTTCATCTGAAGACCCGCGCGATGGATCCAGCCGGTGGTCTTGCCCAACCGCTTGCCGGGCTTTTCCGCCTTGCGCTGCAACAGCGTGACCTGCCGCGCGGCGCGATCCGGCTGGGGACCGTCGGGGGCGAGGCCCGAGCGGGCGATTTCGGGATCCGTCACGCCCCACTCGCGCATCCAGTCGGGCAGGCTTTCGGTCGGGCTCTCATCCGTCACGAGGAATTCCGACACGTCGAAGCCGATCCCGCCCGCCCCGATGACGGCGACGCGCGGGCCCACTGTTGCGCCACCGCGGAGCACGTCGATATAGCTCAGCACATGTGGTGCGTCCTGGCCCGGGATCCCGGGATCGCGCGGCACGACACCGGTGGCGATGATGACCTCATCGAAGCCGTCCAGATCCTCTGGCCGCGCCTCTGTTCCAAGGCGGAGGGTCACGCCACGCACTTCGATCATGTGCGCGAACCAGTCGACGAGGCCGTGGAATTCCTCTTTGCCCGGCACGACCTTCGCCATGTTGAGCTGCCCGCCGATCCGGTCCGCGCGGTCGAAGATCGTGACCGTGTGGCCCCGCTCTGCCGCGGTCAGCGCCGCGGAGAGGCCAGCAGGCCCTGCGCCCACTACGGCGATGCGCTTGGGCGTCTCAGCCTTCTCGATCACGATCTCGGTCTCGAAGGCGGCGCGCGGATTGACGAGGCAGGAGGACACCTTGCCCTGGAAGGTGTGGTCGAGGCAGGCCTGATTGCAGGCGATGCAGGGCGCGATTTCCGCCGCGCGGCCCGATGCGGCCTTGGTCACGAAATCCGCATCCGCGAGCCAGGGCCGCGCCATGGACACCATGTCGGCGCAGCCTGTGGCCAGCACCTCCTCGGCCACGGCGGGCGTGTTGATCCGGTTCGACGTGATCAGCGGAATGCCCACCTTGCCCATGAGCTTCTTCGTCACCCACGCGAAGGCGGCGCGCGGCACTGAGGTGGCGATGGTGGGCACGCGCGCCTCGTGCCAGCCGATGCCCGTGTTGAGGATCGTGGCGCCCGCGCGCTCGATTTCCTGGGCCAGCTGCACGACCTCGTCGAAGGTCGAGCCATTCGGCACCAGGTCGATCATCGAGAGGCGATAGATCAGGATGAAATCCGGGCCCACCGCCTGGCGCACGCGGCGCACCACCTCGATCGGCAGGCGGATGCGGTTCTCGTAGGAGCCGCCCCAACGGTCGGTGCGCTTGTTGGTATGGGCGGCGATGAACTGGTTGAGGAAATAGCCCTCGGACCCCATCACCTCGACGCCGTCATAGCCCGCTTCGCGCGCGCGCAGGGCTGCGGTGGCGATGTCGGCGATCTGCTTTTCGATGCCCGCCTCATCGAGTTCCTTGGGTGCGAAGGGCGAGATCGGGGATTTGATCGCCGAGGGCGCGACGCAATCGGGGCCATAGGCATAGCGGCCCGCATGAAGGATCTGCATGGCGATCTTGCCGCCTGCCTCGTGGACCCGGGTCGTGACCATGCGGTGATTGGCCATGTCCTGATCGGTGAAGAGCCCCGCAGCACCCGGGAAGACGCCGCCTTCGCGGTTGGGCGCCATGCCCCCCGTGACCATCAGCGCCGCGCCGCCGCGGGCGCGGGCGGCATAGAATTCAGCGACACGGTTCCAATCGCCCACCTCTTCGAGATTGGTGTGCATGGAGCCCATCAGCACGCGGTTCTTCAGCGTGGTGAAGCCCAGATCGAGCGGGGCGAGAAGGTGGGGAAAATCGGTCATGTGCAGCCTCCCTGACTGGAGGCGATGTCACATGAGCAGGTGCGCCCTGTCAGCCGCAACGTGGCGTCACGCGCGAGGAGAGCCCGGCAGGGCTCGAGGAGCTGCTCCTCCGCCCTGCCGGGCGTCCTCGCGGCGTGTCAGCTTTTCATGCTGTCCCAGAAGCTTTTCACGGATTTGAAGAAGCTCTTGGATTCGGGGTTGTTGTCTTCGCTCAGTTCCTCGAATTCACGCAGAAGCTCCTTCTGCTTCGAGGTCAGATTGACCGGCGTTTCCACCGCAAGCTCGATGAACATGTCGCCCGCAGCACCGCCCCGCAGCGAGGGCATGCCCTTACCGCGCAGACGCATCTGCCGTCCCGATTGCGAGCCTGCGGGAATCTTCACCCGGCTGCGGCCGCCGTCGATCGTCGGCACTTCGATATCCCCGCCCAGCGCGGCCGAGGTCATCGACACGGGCACCCGGCAATGCAGATTCACATTGTCGCGCTCGAAGATCGGGTGATCGGCCACATCGATGAAGATATAAAGATCGCCCGGCGGTCCGCCGCGCATCCCGGCCTCGCCTTCCCCGGCCAGCCGGATCCGCGTGCCCGTCTCCACCCCCTTGGGGATGTTCACCGACAGGGCGCGATCCTTCTCCACGCGGCCCGCACCATGGCATTCCTTGCACGGGTTCTTGACGATCTGTCCCAGCCCCGAACAGGTCGGACAGGTCCGTTCCACCGTGAAGAAACCCTGCGTCGCGCGCACCTTGCCCATGCCCGAACAGGTCGGACAGGTCGTGGGCTCTGCCCCGCCTTCGGCGCCCGAGCCGTTGCAGGCCCCGCAGGCGACCGAGGTCGGAACGTTGATCGTCTTCTGCAGACCCTCATAGGCCTCTTCGAGCGTGACGCGCAGGTTGTAGCGCAGATCCGCCCCGCGCGCGGCCCGCTGCCGCCCACCGGCCGCGCCGCCGCGTCCGCCCATGAAATCGCCGAACAGATCGTCGAACACGTCCGAGAAGGCCGAGGCGAAATCGCCCTGACCGCCGCCGAAACCGCCGCCCGGACGGCCGCCACCACCGCCCATGCCGCCTTCGAAGGCCGCATGGCCGAAGCGGTCGTAAGCCGCCTTTTTCTCGGCGTCCTTCAGGACGTCATAGGCCTCGTTGGCCTCCTTGAACTGCGCCTCGGCATTGGGGTTGTCCGCGTTGCGGTCGGGATGCAGCTCTTTCGCCTTCTGGCGATAGGCCTTTTTGATCTCGTCCGCCGAAGCGCCCTTGGCCACGCCGAGCACGTCATAATAGTCGCGTTTGGACATTCATGCCCTCCTGACTTTGCCGGAACGTGAGAGGGCCGGCCCGGCATCCGGACCGGCCCCGTCATCTGGGTCCGGGCAGGTCTCAGCCCCGCTTGCGATCTTCGCCCAGGTCCTCGAAGTCGGCATCAACGATATCGTCGTCCGAGCCGCCCTCGCCCTGGTCGACATCGGGCTGGGTGTCACCCTCATCGGCCTGCGCCTTGTAGATCGCCTCGCCGAGCTTCATCGACGCTTCGGTCACATTCTGGATGCCAGCCTTGATCTTGTCGGCATCCTCGCCCTCGAGGTCGTCCTTGAGCGCGGCCACGGCCAGTTCGATCGCCTCGACCGTGGTCGGGTCGACCTTGTCGCCATGATCCTCGACCGATTTCTCGGTCGCGTGGATCAGGCTCTCGGCCTGGTTCTTCGCCTCGACGAGTTCGCGGCGCTTCTTGTCCGCATCCGCGTTCTCTTCGGCGTCCTTGACCATCTGTTCGATATCCGCATCGGACAGACCGCCCGAGGCCTGGATGGTGATCTTCTGCTCCTTGTTGGTGCCCTTGTCCTTCGCACCCACGGAGACGATGCCGTTGGCGTCGATGTCGAAGGTCACCTCGATCTGGGGCATGCCACGCGGCGCGGGCGGGATGTCCTCGAGGTTGAACTGGCCGAGCATCTTGTTGTCGGCCGCCATCTCGC
>CAZTEV010000164.1:0-5878 GCA_964612785.1 uncultured Roseivivax sp.
TCTCCTCCTCACCCTCCTCACAACCCCCGCCACCGCCCAGGACCTCTCCATCGGCAGGCTCTTCGGCGGGGGCTTCTCGTCCGTGCGGATCTGTACGGCGACGCTCATCGGTCCCGCGACGCTGCTGACGGCGGCGCATTGCGTGACGTTGCCTGACGGGCGGGCGCGCTCGCCCATCGGGCTCGGGTTTGTCGCGGGCTGGGACGGGGAGCGGCACGCGGCCGCCGCCTCGGTCGAGGAGATCATGCTGCACCCGGACGCGGTGCAGGACGGCGAAGTGGACGTTGCCCATGACATCGCGGTCCTGCGGCTCAACCGGGCACTGCCCGGAGGGCCGGTTTCGGTGGGGAGCGCTGCGCCGCAGGGGCCCTTCACCCTGGTGGGCTATCCGCGCGAGGCGCCCGACACGCAGACCACGCGGGCGGACTGCGCGGGCGAGGCGCGGCGCGGGCGCTGGTATCTGGGCTGCGCGGTCTCGAAGGGGATGTCGGGGGGGCCGGTCTTTTACGGCACGGGGGACGCGCGGCGGATCGTCGGCGTGATCTCGGCCATCGCGGGCGACGATGCGGTGATCGCCCCCGTCGATCCTTGGGTGATCCGCGAGGCCGCGCGCCCCTACACACCCTGATCGCTTTGGGGCATAAGCGCGGGGCGACTCAAGATTTCCGCGCAAGAGGCCCAAGATGCACGACATCCGCATGATCCGCGACACCCCCGAGGCGTTCGACGCCGCCATGGCCAAGCGGGGCATCTCGGGCGCCTCCGCCCCGCTGCTGACGCTCGACGAGGAACGCCGCGCGGCGATCCACGCCGCCGAGACCGCGCAGGCCGAACAGAAGCGCGCCTCGAAAGAGGTGGGACAGGCCAAGGCCAAGGGCGACGAGGCCGAATTCGAACGGCTCCGTGCGCTCGTGGGCGAGAAGAAGGACGAGGTCGCGGCGATGCAGGCGCGGGCCAAGGATCTCGACGCGGAGCTGACCGCCAAGCTGATGGAGCTTCCGAACATCGTCGCGGATGACGTGCCAGAGGGCGCGGATGAAGACGACAACGTGGAGATCCGCCGCTGGGGCGAGCCGCCCGCCTTCGATTTCCAGCCGAAGGAGCATTACGAGCTGGCCGCGGTGCAGGACGGGCTCGATTTCGAAACGGCGGCGAAGCTCTCGGGCTCGCGCTTCGTGGTCATGTCGGGCGCGGTGGCGCGGCTGCACCGGGCGCTCGCGCAATTCATGCTTGATACGCATATCGAGGAGAACGGCCTGACCGAGACCTGGACGCCGGTCCTGGTGCGCGACGAGATGATGTATGGCACCGGGCAGCTGCCGAAATTCGGCGAGGATAGCTACCGCACGACGAATGGCTGGTGGCTGGTGCCCACGGCGGAAGTGACCCTGACCAATATCGTGAACGGGCTGACCGTCGATGAGGGCTACCTGCCCCGCCGTTATGTGGCCCACACGCAGTGCTTCCGCTCGGAAGCGGGCAGCGCGGGCCGCGACACCGCCGGGATGCTGCGCCAGCACCAGTTCGAGAAGGTCGAGATGGTGTCGGTCACCCATCCCGACGACAGCGAGGCGGAACATGCGCGCATGACGCGCTGCGCGGAGGGCATCCTGGAGAAGCTGGGGCTGGCCTACCGCACCGTGACGCTCTGCACCGGCGATATCGGCTTCGGCGCGCGGCGCACCCATGACATCGAGGTGTGGCTGCCCGGGCAGAACACCTATCGCGAGATCTCCTCGGTCTCGGTCTGCGGGGACTTTCAGGCGCGCCGGATGAATGCGCGGTTCAAGCCCAAGGATGGCGGCAAGCCGGAGTTTCTGCATACGCTGAACGGCTCGGGTCTTGCGGTGGGTCGCGCATTGATCGCGGTGCTGGAGAACGGACAGGAGGCCGATGGCTCGGTCAGCCTGCCGGAGGTGCTGCACCCCTATCTGGGCGGCAAGGGCCGGATCACCGCGGAAGGACAGCTCGCATGAGCGATATGACCAAGACCCTCTGGGCGCTGGCAGTGCTGGCGGCGGCGCTGGCCTTCGCCGCCTCGCCCTTCCTGTCTGCGGGCTTCAACGGCTTCTCGCCCGATCAATTCCCGATCCCGCAGGAGGACCCGCCGGTGCAGCCTGCGGGCTATGCCTTCTCGATCTGGGGGCTGATCTATCTGTGGCTGATCGCGGGCGCGGGGTTCGGGCTGCTCAAGCGCCGGGACGAGGCCGACTGGGCGGAAGCGCGGCCCTATCTGGTGGCGAGCCTGGTGATCGGAGCGGCCTGGATCCCGGTCGCGAATGCCTCGGTCTTCTGGGCCACGGTGATGATCTGGGCGATGCTGGGCACGGCGCTCGCCGCGCTGTTCCGCGTGGGGGACGAGGACCGGTTCTGGCAGCTCTCCCCGGTGGCAATCTATGCGGGCTGGCTGACGGCGGCCTCTTCGGTGTCGATCGGACTGGTCGTGGCGGGCTATGGCTGGCTGGGCGGCACCGAGGCCGCGATCGGGGCGCTGGTGATCGCGCTCGGCATCGCGCTTGTGGTGCAATACCGCCTGCACCGCGCGCCGGAATACGGGCTGACCGTGATCTGGGCGCTGGTTGGCATCATCGTGTCGAACACGGCCCCTTTGAACATCGCGGTGGTGGGCCTTTGCGTGCTGGGCATCGTCGCGATCCTGGCCCTGCGCGGGACGGATACCGAATAGGCCATGGCGGGGGGCACCTTCTTTCTGGGCCTCGGCGGTCAGAAATGCGGCTCCTCCTGGGTGCAGGCCTATCTGGCGCGCGCGGAAGGCAGCGATTTCGGGCGGCTTGGCGAGTACCAGATCTGGGAGAGCGATCTGGGCGGCGTCTTCGCGCGCTATGCGGTGCCCGCGCCCAACCGGATCGAGGCAGCCCGGGCGCGTGTGAAAACCGCCTTGGGCGGCGCCGAGCCCGCCCAGCATCTGCGCTGGCGGCTGCAACAGGACCGCGACGCCTATTTCGCCTATTTCGAGGACAGGCTGGCCCGGCGCGGCGTGGTGCGCACGGGCGATATCACGCCCTCCTACGCCGCCCTGCCCCCGGAGACGCTGATCCGCATCCGCGACGGATTCGCCGCGCGGGGCATCGCGACCAAGGCCATCTTCGTGATGCGCGACCCGGTGGAGCGGCTGCGCAGCCATATGCGCATGGAGATGGAAAAGGGCCGTCTGGATCTGTCCGAGGCCAATGACGCGCCCCTGCGCCGCTTCTACGCCACCGCCGAGGCCCGCGCGCGCAGCCGCTACGATGAGACGCTTCGGGCGATGGAGGCGGCTTTCGCACCGGAGGATCGGCATATCGCGCTGTTCGAGGAGATCTTCACACCCGAGGGCACCGCTGCACTGGCGCAGTTCGCGGGCGTCCCGGTCGAGGCCGAAGCCGGATCGCGGCAGGTCAATGCGCGCGGCAAGGGATCGAAAGTGTCCGAGGAGGTCCGCATGGAGATCGTCGCGCATTACGCCGAGGTCTACCGCGCGGTTGCCGCGCGGCTGCCGCAGGTGCGCGACCTGTGGCCCGGGGCGGACCGGGTGCTGGGCTGAGGTCGCGGTTTCCCTGGGGTGGGGCCGTTTGAGCCCGCGCCGATGCGCGGTGTCTTTCCCGTGCCCCGGACGTGCTCCGGGGTCTCTTGCTCCCTGCCCCGGACATGATCCGGGGCCTCGCCGGTGGAGGTCCCGGCGCAAGGCCGGGACAGCGGGCGCGCGGACGGAGAGTAATTTTGCTCAAGAGGCATGACAGACATCGCGCCCCGGACCTGATCCGGGGCCTGCCCGGTCGAGGTCCCGGCGCGAGGCCGGGACAGCGGAGGCGCGGACGGACGCGCTAGTCCGGCCAGCGCATCAGGTCCGCGGCAACGAGGTCTTCGGGCCCGGTATAGCGCCGGGACTGCGAGCCGGTGAAGTCACCGCCCGCCTTCTCCATCCGGTCGAGCAATTCGGCGTAGTGGTCGTATTTCGCGGCCCCTTCGGTATGCGCCTTCCAGGACCGCGCGCGGTCGATCTTGGCGGCAAACTCAGCCGTGAAGACGAAATGCGCGATGCTCAGCAGGTGATCCGGGCTGGGCGGCAGGCTCGCATAGTGCGATCCGATCTGCCAGCTGTCGCCCCCGCGGCGCAGGAAAGGCAGCTTGTGACGGGGCGAGCGGTTGAATTTCGGTTTCCTTTTGCGTCCCAACAGCTTGTCCAACATCGTCCGGCGCGGCGCGCCGATGCCGTAGGCCTCGAACAGACGATTGGTCTTGGAGATGCCGAACGGATCGGGCTGCGCATCCGGCACGAGGCGGACGAGCGGTTCGGGCTCGAAAAACGGATAGGCCGCGAACAGGCCCTCGCGGGTCTCTGGCATGGGACGGGACAGATCCCGAACCGTGGCCGGGAAGAATTCAACGACCGAGGCGCAGATCGCCGGAATCTCCTGCGCCTCCATTCGCGCGAAGATCGGCGCGACCGAGGGCAGGCCCGGCGGCAGGATCAGGAACTCGTCGGCGTCGAAATAGGCCACGACCTCGCCCGGGGCCTCCGTATGCGGCAGCGCCGCCTTGACCCAGGTGCCGAAGCGGTCCGCGCGGGTGGTGCCGTCGGGAAAGACGATCTCCACCGGCGTGCCGAAGCAGTGGCGAGCCTCGTAGAGCACCACATCGGGCTGCGCCGCGAGATGCGCGCGGGTGCCATCCTCCGAGCCGTCATCGAAGATCAGGAATTGCTCGAACCCGAGGGCGCGGTAATGCGCCAGAAAGGCCGGAAGGATCGCCATTTCGTCGCGCAGGATCGCGAAGAGCTTCCGCGCGCCGGGTCTCGGGGCGTCGCCGTGACGGCGGATCTGGGCGTCGGTGTCGGTGAGCGAAAGGCGCATGGTCTCTCCCGGGGGCTGCGGCCTTGGTAGCGGGGATGGGGATTGGGGGGAAGGGTTTGGCGCTGCAGAGGTGGCGGGATTAGGCGCGGGGTGCTGGGCCTGGCAGGTCCTCGGGTCAGGCCCGAGGATGACGGCGCTTCGTTCGGCGGAGGGTGCTGGGCCCGGGAGATTCTCGGGTCGGGCCCGAGGATGACGCGGCTTCGTGCGGCGGAGGGCGCGGGGCCCGGGAAATCCTCGGGTCAGGCCCCGGGGATGACGGGGCCTCATTTGGCGTGGGCCGCATGCAAAAAGGCCGCCCCGGGGGGCGGCCTTTTCGGATATCGTATGAAGGCAGAGCCTTAGCGCTTCGAGAACTGGAAGCTGCGGCGGGCCTTGCGCTTACCGTACTTCTTCCGCTCGACGACGCGGCTGTCGCGGGTCAGGAAGCCTGCGGCCTTCAGCGCGGGGCGCAAGCTGGGATCGTAGAGCTGCAGCGCGCGGGAGACGCCGTGCTTCACGGCACCGGCCTGACCGGACAGACCGCCGCCCTTGACAGTGGCCATCACGTCGAACTGGTCCTCGACACCGGCGACGGTGAAGGGCTGGCGCAGGATCATCTGCAGCACCGGACGCGCGAAATAGGCGTTCAGCTCCTTGCCGTTCACGGTGACCTTGCCGGAGCCCGGCTTGATCCAGACGCGCGCGGTGGCGTCCTTGCGGCGGCCGGTCGCGTAGGCGCGGCCGAACTCGTCGCGGACGGGCTCGCGCGGGGTCAGGGTTTCGGTTTCGGGCGCAGCGTCGACGCCTGCGGCCTGGCCCAGTTCTTCGAGGGAGTTGATCTGCTCAGCCATTACTTCGCCACCCGGGTATTCTTGGAATTCATCGACTTGACGTCGAGCACTTCAGGCGATTGCGCCTCGTGGGGATGCTCGGCCCCGGCATAGACGCGCAGGTTGGTCAGCTGCTTGCGGCCCAGGCGGGTGCCCGGAACCATGCGCTTGACGGCCTGGAACACGACGCGCTCGGGGTGGGCACCCTCGAGGATC
>CAZTEV010000165.1:0-1773 GCA_964612785.1 uncultured Roseivivax sp.
GAGATGCCCTTCACGCCCTCGGGGCCGCCGGGGATCTTGGCCAGCACGAGGTGGATGATGTTGTCGGTCATGTCGTGCTCGCCCGCCGAGATCCAGATCTTCTGGCCGGTGATCGCGTAGCTGCCGTCGTCCTGCGGTTCCGCCTTGGTGCGTATGAGGCCCAGATCGGTGCCGCAATGGGGCTCGGTGAGGTTCATGGTGCCGGACCACGACCCTTCGACCATCTTCGGCAGATAGGTCGCCTTCTGCTCGTCCGAGCCATGGGTGTGGATGGCGTTGTAGGCGCCGTGGCTCAGGCCCTGATACATGTTGAAGGCCATGTTCGAGGACACCCACATCTCGCCCACGGCGGAGTTGATGAGGTAGGGCATGCCCTGACCGCCATATTCGGGGTCGCAATCGAGCCCGATCCAGCCGCCTTCGCGCATCTGGTCATAGGCCTCTTTGAAGCCCTTGGGCGTGCGCACGACGCCGTTTTCCAGCGTGCAGCCTTCCTCGTCGCCGACGCGGTTCAGCGGTGCGAGTACGTTTTCGGCAAGCTTGCCGGCTTCCTCTAGGATGGCCTGCAGCGTGTCGCGATCGAGATCCTCGTAGCCGGGAATACCGGCCTCGGAGGTCTTCAGGACCTCGTCGAGCACGAAGATCATGTCCTTGGTGGGGGCGGTGTAGACGGGCATGTCAGCTCTCCCTTGTCTGTCTTGATGTCTGTCTGGTGTCAGCGGGCGCGGATCATTCCGCGGCTTTCTTGGACTGGCCCATGGAGGCCAGCATCTTTTCGCCCCAGCGCATCTGCTCCTCGAGCTCGGCAATGGCTTCGTTCAGCTCGTCGCGCTGGGAAATCATGTCGTTCAGCCGGTCCTGCGCGATCTCGTAGGTGCGAGCGAGCTGCGTGCGCTGCTGGTCGCCCATGTCATAAAGATCCAGAAGCTGGCGGATTTCCTCGAGACTGAAGCCGAAGCGCTTGCCGCGCAGGATCAGCTTCAGCCGTGCCCGGTCGCGCCGGGTAAAGAGCCGCTTCTGACCTTCGCGGATCGGAAACAGAAGCTCCTTCGCCTCGTAGAAGCGCAGCGTGCGCGGCGTCACGTCGTAGGCGTCGCACATCTCGCGGATGGTCAGGGTACGGTCGTCGGTCATGTCGTCGCTCATCTCTGCCGGGGTCGGTTTCGACGAATTAGGGGCGAATGAGCGATTCCTACAACAGTGCTTGACGTTGACGTAATCCATACGTCACGTCACTTTCAGGCTGACGTAAGATCAGGCAAAATTGACGCTGGGTCAGGGTAATATCTGCAAAGGCAATCTTGCGCCTTCGCGGCCGGGATCAGCCCTTGAGCGCCGCCTCGGTGTCGTCGCGCAGCGTCTTCAGCTCGTCCATGGCCGCATCGAGCTGGCGCTTCTGGTCGGCCAGTTCTTCAAGCTGGCGGTCGGCCATCTCGATCCAGGTGCGCATCTGCGCCTCGGTGCCTTCCTTTTCGTAGATCAGAAGCCACTGGCGGATGTCTTCCAGCTGGAAGCCGAATTTCCGCCCGCGCAGGATCAGCGTCATCCGCGCGACTTCCCGCGGGCCGTAGAACCGCGACCGGCCTTCGCGATCGGGCGTCAGAAGCTCGATATATTCGTAATACCGCAGCGTCCGCGGCGTCACGTCGAACTTGGCGCACATTTCCTTGAATGTCAGGCGGGTGTCGGCCATTCGGGGTCTCCTTGCGCGCCACTTTAGGCGAGCCTCGCGCGCCCTGCAAACCGGAACCGTCCCACAAACGAGTGAGGGCA
>CAZTEV010000165.1:1873-5837 GCA_964612785.1 uncultured Roseivivax sp.
GGATCTGCCGTGATGGGCCTTGTTCCCGCCGCGCGCAGAGCCGATAACGCGGGGCATCCGACCCGTCCCGGCCTGAAAGGTATGTCCCCGTGGTGGCAGACAAAGCGAAGATCGCACGGCAATTCATCGCCAGCATCCCCCATGCGCGGATGCTCGGCATGGAGATCGAGGAGATCGCGGACGGCTATGCCCGCATCGTCATGCCCTATCACGCGCGGCTGGTGGGCGATCCGCAAACCGGCGTGATCCATGGCGGCGCGGTCTCGGCGCTGATGGATACCTGCGGAGGCGCCGCGGTGATGAGCCATCCCGCAGCCCCCGGCGGCACCGCGACGATCGATCTTCGTATCGATTACATGCGCGCGGCCAAGCCCGGCGATACCATCGTGGCCGAGGCGCGCTGCACGCACATGACGCGCAATGTGGCCTTCGTGCGCGCCACCGCCGTCGATGGCGATGCGGACAATCCCGTAGCCACCGCCACCGGGGCCTTTACCGTGGAGGGCAAGTGATGGCACCGCGCTCCCGTCCCGAACCCGTCCAGCAGGTCAAGCAGCGCCGGGACGCGGCGCTGCACGCGCTTGCGGGCGGCGTGCCCTATATTCAGACGCTTGGGATCCAGTTCGACCGCCGCGGCGATGAGCTGACGGGCATCCTGCCGTTCAAGGACGATCTGATCGGCAACCCGTTCCTCCCCGCGATCCATGGCGGCGTGACCGCGGCGTTCCTTGAGATGACGGCGATCATCACGCTCAGCTACCAATGGCTGTGGGAAGATGTCGAATCGGGCGCGATCGAGGTCGAAGCGCTGGAGCGGGGCGAGCTGCCGCGCCTGCCCAAGACAATCGATTTCACCGTGGATTACCTGCGCTCGGGCCTGCCGCGCGATGCCTATGCGCGTGCGCGTGTGACCCGCTCGGGGCGGCGCTATTCCTCGGTCATGGCGGAGGCCTGGCAGGACAACCGCGACAAGCCCATGGCGATGGCGACCGCGCATTTCCTGATGCCGCGCCGCGATGGCTGAGACCACAGCCGCCGCGCCAACGCCCCAAAGCATCACCCATGCCCGCGTCCTGAAGATCGCGGGGCCCATCGTTCTGTCGAACGCCACGATCCCGATCCTGGGCGCGGTCGACACCGGCGTCGTGGGCCAGCTGGGCGCCGCCGCGCCCATCGGGGCGGTGGGCCTCGGCGCGATCATCCTGCAGGCGATCTACTGGATCTTCGGCTTCCTGCGCATGGGCACCACGGGCCTGGCCGCGCAGGCGGCGGGGGCGGGCAATCGCGCCGAGGTCGCGGCCCTTCTGACGCGCGTCCTGATGATCGGCTTTGCCGCGGGCACGGTGATGATCCTCGCGCAATCGCTGCTTTTTGCGGGCGCGTTCCGCATCGCGCCCGCCTCCGACGAAGTCGAGGCCCTGGCCCGCGACTACATGGGCGTGCGGATCTGGTCGGCCCCGGCGGCCATCGCGATCTACGGCATCACCGGTTGGCTGATCGCCGCCGAACGCACGCGCGCGGTGCTGGTCCTGCAAGTGGGCATGAACCTGCTGAACATGGGCCTGACCGCCTGGCTGGTGCTGGGCCTCGGCATGGGTGTGACTGGAGCTGCGCTGGGCACGATCATCGCCGAATGGACCGGGCTCGCGCTGGGCCTCTGGCTGTGCCGCGCGGCTTTCCGGGTGCCCGACTGGCGCGACTGGGCGCGGGTCTTCGACATGGTGAAGCTGCGGCGGATGGCGCAGGTCAATGGCGACATCCTGATCCGGTCGGCGCTTTTGCAATCCATCTTCGTGTCCTTCCTGTTCCTGGCCTCCGGGCTGGGCGATGTGACGCTCGCGGCCAATCAGGTGCTGCTGCAGTTTCTCTACATCACCGCCTATGCGCTCGACGGGTTCGCCTTCGCAGCCGAGGCGATGGTGGGGCAGGCCGCGGGTGCGGGCGCCGTGGCGACGCTGCGCCGCGCGTCTGTCCTGTCGGCCCTCTGGGGCGCTGTGGCGACGCTGGCGCTGGCCGCGTGTTTCGCGCTGGGCGGGGCCGCGCTGATCGAGCTGATGGCCGAAGCGCCGGAGGTGGTGGCCGAGGCCCGCCGCTATCTGCCCTGGATGGTGATCGCGCCGGTGCTGGGGCTGGCTTCCTACATGTATGACGGGATCTATATCGGCGCGACGCGCACCGCCGACATGCGCAACCTGATGGCGGTCTCGGCGGCGGGATATTTCGCTTGCGCGGCCTTGCTGATCCCGGCCTATGGCAATCACGGGCTCTGGGCCGCTCTGATGGCGTCCTTCATCTTCCGCGGGCTGACCATGGCCCTGCGCTATCCCGCGCTCGAACGTGCCGTGGCCGGTGGACGCGGCTAGCGGATCGGGTCGAGCAGCGCGTCGCCCAGGCTGCAATCGCGCACCACGTCACGCCCGCAGGGCACAGGCTCGAGATCCTTCGACAGGCACAGCCGCGCCTCCTGGATGCGGCCCGACCGGCAGGTGATGGTCAGCATGTCGGGCTCCAGGTCGGGATTGTCCTTGAGAAAGGCCTCCTCGACCACCGAGGCGGGCAGGGTGACGGGCTTCGTGAGGCGGCTGAACACCTCGGGCAGGATGACGGCGTTGAAGGCGGTGACCGCCTGGGCGTAATACTCCGCCGCAGGCAGGCCCGAGCAGGTTCCGTGCTTCTTCCACTGATACCAGGCCAGCCCCGACGTGCCCATGACCTCGGCCATCGCATTGGTCATCGACCGGGGCGGGGGCGCATGGGAGGTGCGGCAATAGGAGGGCCAGCCCACCTCAAATTGCGGCCAGAGCCCATGCAGGATCCAGCCCGCATCGCGCGCGTCGTCGCATTGCGGAGAGCGGCGCGCATCGCCTTCCAGCGCGCACCAGGTGGGCGACCAGCTGAGCGCCAGGACGTAATAGTCGAAATCGCCCGCGACCTCGCCCTCGGCCCGCGCTTGGGGCAGGGTGGCGAGGCCGACCAATGCGGCGCCGATCAGCGCCGCGATTTTCTCTTTCAACTTCATCATGGCGCGACTATATACGCCGCAAGTTTCCCGACAATGGTGACTGTCCCGGCCCGCCGGGACCCGGCAGGGCCCGCAGCCTTGCCCGCCAAGGAAGATATGTGAAGGAGAGTATCATGGCCAAGCTCTTGCATCCCAAGGCCACCGCGGTCTGGCTGGTGGATAACACCACGCTGACCTTCAAGCAGATCGCCGATTTCACCGGCATGCACGAGCTCGAGGTGCAGGGCATCGCCGATGGCGATGTCGCCGCGGGCGTGAAGGGCTTCGATCCCATCGCCAACAACCAGCTGGTGCAGGAGGACATCGACCGCGCCGAGGCGGATCCGATGGCCAAGCTGAAGCTGAAGCACAACCCGGCCGCCGTGGACGAGGACAAGCGCCGTGGCCCGCGCTACACGCCGCTGTCCAAGCGTCAGGATCGCCCGGCCTCGATCCTGTGGCTGGTGAAGTTCCACCCCGAGCTGTCGGATGGCCAGATCTCCAAACTTGTCGGCACCACGAAGCCCACGATCCAGTCGATCCGCGAGCGCACGCATTGGAACATCTCCAACCTGCAGCCCATTGACCCGGTGGCGCTGGGCCTCTGCCGCCAGTCGGAGCTCGATGCCGCCGTCGCCAAGGCCTCGAAGGCCGCGGGCACGGTCATGGATGACGACGAGCGCCGCAAGCTCGTCTCGACCGAGCAGTCGCTGGGCATGGATCCCGAACCGCGCCTGCCCTCCAGCATGGAAGGCCTCGAGACCTTCTCGCTCTCCGATCCGCGCGACGAGGAAGAGGACAAGCCCGACAGCGATTACGCCGATGCGGATTCGTTCTTCAACCTCCCCGATGGCGGGAATGACGACGATGAGGACGATGACAAGTAAACGCTTGTCGTCACGGGACAGACCAGGATCGAACCCGCGCTTCGGCGCGGGTTTTTTCTTTCGCCGGAGGTCGCGC
>CAZTEV010000166.1:0-5775 GCA_964612785.1 uncultured Roseivivax sp.
TGCCCTGCCCGGGCGTTACCCGGCACCGTTGCCTCAGGGAGTCCGGACTTTCCTCTCTGCCCCGCCGGAAGCGAGGCAAAGCGGCCGTCCGGCCCTCCGCGCAAAAGCGGCATACGCGGCGGCGCGAGGGCGGTCAATCGCGCAAGAACGGCGTCTCAGCGCAGGACGAAGGGGGCGGCTACGAAGGCCTGAAGCGCCTCGGTCACCGCCTCGGGCGCATCGAGCATCGGGAAATGCCCCGCCCCCGCGATCCGGGTCAGCCGCGCATCGGGGGCGAGATTCGCCAGCACCTCCTGCCGTCTGAGCGGGCAGATCGGATCTTCGGCGCCCATGATCAGATGGATGGGCTGCGCGCAGCGGCGGAAGGCCGATTGGTAATCCGCACGCCGCTGCAGCGCGCGCACCTGGCGCAGCACCAGATCGGGGCCCAGCGTCTCGACCATGGCGAGGATCCGCGCGAGCCGCGCCCGGCGCAGCCCCGGATCCAGGGGATCGGACGGGATCCCTGCCCCGAACTCTGCCTCGACCCAATCGGCGGTGCGCCCGGCCCTGAGTGCGATCAGCCGCGTGTCGCGATCGGCGGCATCGGCCGGCGTGTCGGCAAAGGGCATGGCCGAGATCAGCGCGAGCCGCGCCACCCGCTTCGGCGCCCGGCGCAAGATCTCCAGTGCGACGACAGAGCCCAGACCATGCCCCACGAGCGCCACGCGCTGGGGCAGCTGGGGCAGGATCGCGCTTGCGATCTCCTCGATCCGGTCTCCGCCTGAGGGCAGCGCCAGCGTGAGCGGCTGCGCCAGGCTCAGCCGCGCCATGGCATGAGAGAAGACCGAGGAATCCGCGCCGAGGCCGGGGATCAGCACCAGGGATTCCGAAGGGGATTGCGCACGTATGGGGACGTTCACGGTCGGGACTTCCTGCTCTCGCGCACCTGTTTGCCGGTGCCTATGCGTCTCAGCCTAGCAAAGCCCCTGCGGCGAATCTGCCCCCGCGTGGCAGAGCCCCTTGCGAAAACCCCGCGCCCGTGCTTTCCGCGCCGCATGCAGGTGAACACGCTTATCCTTGGCGCCGGTGCGGCGGGCATGATGTGCGCGGCCCATGCCGGGCCCGGCACGCTGGTCATCGACCACGCCAAGGCGCCGGGCGAGAAAATCCGCATCTCGGGCGGCGGGCGGTGCAATTTCACCAATCTCGACATCCAGTTCGACCGCTATCTCGGCCAGAACCCGCATTTCCACAAATCCGCGCTGTCGCGCTACACGCAGTGGGATTTCATCGCGCGGGTCTCCGAGGCGGGCATTCCCTGGCACGAAAAGACGCTTGGGCAGTTGTTCTGCGACACCTCCGCCAAGGACATCATCGCGCTTCTGCGACATGACATGGCCGCGGCGGGCGCGGATCTGTGGCTGCAGACATCGCTCGTGGATCTGTCCCATGCCGAGGGTGTTTTCACAGCAATCCTTGAGCGCGAAGGCACGCGGCGCACCGTTCGCGCCAGAAACCTTGTCCTCGCGACGGGCGGCAAGTCGATCCCCAAGATGGGCGCTACGGGCATGTCCTATGACATTGCCCGGCGCTTCGGGCACGCAATGACCGAAACGCGGCCTGCGCTGGTCCCGCTGACCTTCCCGGACGGGCGGTTCAAGTCGCTTTCGGGCGTGGCTTGCCCGGCGCGCGCCTCCTGCAACGGCACCGCTTTCGACGAGGCGCTTCTGTTCACGCATCGCGGGCTGTCCGGCCCGTCCATCCTGCAGATCTCGAGCTATTGGCGCGAAGGAGACGCGGTCTCGCTAGACCTGCTGCCCGAAACCGATCTTCGCGCGATCCTGGCCGAGAAGCGCCAGAGCGACGGCAAGAAACAGATCGCGACCGAGCTTGCGCGCCACCTGCCCGCCCGGCTGGTGGAGTTTCTGGGCGCCGAGATGGACCTGTCGGGCCGCCTCGGGGATCTGTCCGATGCGCGCATCGCCGCGATTTCGGACGCGCTTTTCGCATGGGCCGTCAAACCCGGCGGTTCGGAAGGCTACCGCACCGCCGAGGTGACCCTCGGGGGGATTGCCACCGACGCGATCTCCTCGAAGACGATGATGTCCGAGCATCTGCCCGGTCTCTACATGATCGGCGAGGCGCTGGATGTCACAGGCTGGCTGGGCGGGTACAACTTCCAATGGGCCTGGTCGTCGGGCTGGGCGGCTGGCCAGGCGATAGCCGCGGCCCGGTGATTGCGCGCGCCCGAAGGAAAGGACATTCTGCGCCATGGCCCTGATTTCCCGACTGCATCGCGCGCTTGAAGCGCAGGTGCCGCAGAAGGCACTGCGCGACCGCTGGAACCGGCTGCGCTATGGTCCTGACGCGCCGCAAAGCGACGAATGCATCTGGGCCGATCCCTTGTCGGTGCGATATGCCTATGCCGGCATGGCGACGCGCCCGCTGCGCCGGGGCAATTCGGGCCAGGTCTTGAAGGGCGATTGGGACCTCGACGTAAGCCCAATCCAGGAGAACACGAAAGAGCAGTCGCTGCGTCTGCATTTCCTGGACGGCGTGCCGTGGCCGGAGACGCCGATCTACGCCAAGCTTCTGGCAAAGATCGAAAAAGGCGAAAGGCCCGACGCGCTGAGCTCTCGCGCCGATCTCGATGCACGCTATGCTGCGATCGACCGGCTATGGCACATTGCGAAAAGCGAAGGGCTGCGCCCCCGGTCGGAGCTACCCGCCGCCTATCGTCGCGAACATAACGGCATCCTGCTGCATCTCGGCCGCGACGGGCGACTGATCCGGTCCGGCGGCGCGATGCACCGATTCGCAATCGCACGGCTCCTTGCCTTGCCGCATGTCCCGGCGCAGCTGGGCGTGGTGCACCCGGAGGCGCTGCGCGCAGGCCACCTGGAACGGCTGCGTCAGGATCCCAGAACGCGCGCCACCTGAGCGGCGAAATCCTCGCCCCGCTTTTCGAAATTGTCGTATTGATCGAAACTGGCCGCCGCAGGGGCCAGCAGAACGACCTCGCCCGGCGCGGCCTCTGCCGACGCGCGCGCCACGGCGGTCGCCATGTCCGTGCAGATCTCCGTCTCGACGCCCGACAGACCCAACGCGAATTGCGCCGCTTCCCGCCCGATCACATAGGCCTTCGCCACATGCGGCAGACCCGGCGCCAGCGCCTCGAGCCCGCCTTCCTTCATGAGACCGCCGCAGATCCAGCGGATCCGGTCGAAGGCCAGAAGCGCCTTCAGGGCCGCATCCACATTGGTGGCCTTGCTGTCATTGACGAAGCGCACGCCGTCCCGCTCCGCCACGATCTGGCTGCGATGCGGCAACCCTTGGAAGCTGCGCAAGGCCGCCTCGATCTGGCGCGGGCCGAGGCCCAGCGTGCGCGCCGCCGCATAGGCCGCGCAGGCATTCTGGTGGTTATGCGCGCCCGGCAGGCCCGGGATCTCGCGCAGGTCGATGGCGCCCACCTGTCGGCCCTTGCGCCATTCGGTCAGGAACCCCTTGCGCGCCTGCACGATCCAGCCCGGCCCCGACAGCTTCTGCGCTGCGGAGATGCGGATCACCCGGTCATCCGAGCGCGCAGTGGACAGCTGATTGGCCAGATAGCGCCCTTCGGGCTCATCCACCCCGATCACCGCGCGATCCGGTCCACCCTCCGCAAAGAGCCGCCGCTTTGCCGCGAAATAGCCGCCAAGCCCCGCATGCCGGTCGAGGTGGTCGGGCGAAAGATTCGTGAACACCGCCACATCGGGCGTCAGCGCGCGCGCCAGTTCGGTCTGGTAGGACGACAGCTCCAGCACCACGACGCCCCCCTCGCCCGGCGGGTCGATATCCAGCACGCCGCGGCCGATATTGCCCGCAAGCTGCGCCTCCCGGCCCGCTTCGGTCAGGATGTGGTGGATCAGCGCCGAGGTGGTGGATTTCCCGTTCGAGCCGGTGACCGCGACGACCTTGGGCGGCGTCTCCAGATCGTCCCAGGCACCAGAGGACAGCGCGCGGAAGAACAGACCGATATCGTTGTCGACCGGCACGCCCGCGGCATAGGCCGCCGCGATGACGGGGTTCGGCGCGGGATAAAGATGCGGGATGCCGGGGCTCGTGACCAGAAGCGTCAGGTCGTCCATGGCGCCGGGCCAGCCCAGATCGCGGGTCGCGAAGCCCTCCGCCTCGGCGCGCGCGCGGGCCTCGGGATTGTCGTCCCAGAGGATCGGCACCGCGCCTCCGTCCCGCAAGGCCCGCGCCGCCGACAACCCGCTGCGGCCCAGGCCGAGAATGCCGATTGCCTCGCCCTCGAACCCATCCACCGGAATCATGCCTGCCCCCTGTCGCTTGCGCCCCAAGCGCTAGGATATCCCGGGCCGGTTTGGAAGGGCTCAGCGCCGCTCATCCGGGCCTGGCAGCAAGCCGTAGCGCGCAGCGAGCCGCCAGACATGATCCGGCACCATGTTCTTGATCCGGGCGGGATGGGCGCGGCGCAGATGCAGGATGGTCTCCACCGCCTTCATCTCGACCCGCGCGCGCGCGAATTCGAGGCCCCGCGGCCCGATGCGCGGCTGCAGGAACGACACGAGCGGGCGCAGCGCCCGCGGCATCCGGCGCAGAGGCAGCCCACCCGCGGCCCGTTCGGTATTGGTCTTGAAGCCCGCCACGGCCCCCTGCCGCCTGCCTTTCGAGCCTGGCGCCTTCCGCTCCAGCCGATCCCCCAGCCGGTCCAGTAGCGCCGCCCCCCGCGCATTGCGTACGATCAGCCATTGATCGCCCTCTCCGCCCATATAGCCCACCGTCACATCGGCGAGGCGGTTGGTGTAATCGACGCAGGTGCGGCAGGTCAGCGGAAAGAAATCCGGCGGCAGATCCGACAGCGGCAGGTTCAGAAAGGGCACCAGGCGGGGCTTGCGCCCGTCCTCGAAGCGCAGCTCCACCCGGTAATCCGCGCGGAACTCCAGATAGGAAATCGTCTCCGGCCTGGCATCGAGCCGGGCGAGGAAAGCATGGAAATTCTCGGTCGTGGTATTGTCCGAACAGGGCGTGCCGATCACCGTGATCTCGGCAAAGCCCAACTTCGCCTCGAGCGCGCGCAGCGCATAGACCTGGCAAGGAATGCCGATTACCGCGATGCGGTCGTATCCTGCGGCGCGCGCGGGCTCCAGCGCCGCCAGAAGCGGCGCATATCCCATGCGCATGCCGCGCGCGCGGGCCATGTCCGCGGGATCGGTGACGATCATCGGCACGGGCCGCCAGCGATCCTCCGCATCCGGGCCCATGCAGATCACCGCATCGACCGCCCCCTGCTCCAGAAGCGCCGCACCAAGCGCGGTGGTGATGCCGGTCCATTGCGCGCCTTGGGCAGGCGGGGTCAGCCGCGCGCGGCACATGGCCCGGCTCACCCCGAAGAAGCCCTCATCGCCCTCATCGTGCGCCACGCGCCCGTGCACCTGCGCCTCGAGCCCGGGATAATCCGGCTGGATGAACTGGCAGGCCCGACCGCAGGCGCGCCCGTCGCCCATGCGGCTCACCCCGCAATCGGTGCAAAGCCCGGGCCGCGCCGCGCCCCCCATCTCGGGGATCGTCAGACCTGTCGTATCGCGTGGCATGGGCTGTCCTTGTCCGGAAACACTGTCAACCTTAGCTGACAGCGCCCCAGTGCGAAACACCCAAGACGATATTCGCCCGCGCGTCCCACCCAAGGCCCAGAGTGCCGACCCAATGTCACGCCCGGACCAAAAATACCTCTCGGGGGAGCGCGAGGGGGCAGACAGCCCCCTCGCTTTCTATGCGCGCCATTTCTCA
>CAZTEV010000167.1:0-5737 GCA_964612785.1 uncultured Roseivivax sp.
GCATCAAGGGCAACCACAACGCGATGCTGTCCGGCAAGGCTGCGGCCGAAGCCGCCCATGCCGCGATCCAGGCGGGCCGTGCGGCGGACGAGTTGCACGATTACGAGACCGAGGTGCGCGAGGGCGCCATCGGCGCGGATCTGAAGAAGGTGCGCAACGTCAAGCCGCTCTGGTCCAAATACGGCCTGACCACCAGCCTCGTGGCGGGCGGTCTCGACATGTGGACCAACACGCTTGGCTTCTCGCTCTTCGGCACGATCGGCCACGGCAAGACCGATGCGGAGGCCACGGGCAAGGCCAAGGATCACAAGGCCATCGACTATCCGAAACCGGATGGAAAGCTGTCCTTCGACCGGCTCACGAACGTGTCCTTCGCGGCCACGAACCACGAGGAAAGCCAGCCCGCGCATCTGAAGCTGAAGGACGACCAGAAGCCGGTCGAGATCGACTACAAGATCTATGGCGGCCCCTCGCAGCGCTACTGCCCGGCCGGCGTCTACGAATTCGTGACGCCCGAAGACGGTGGCGAGCCGCGCTTCGTGATCAACTTCCAGAACTGCGTGCATTGCAAGACCTGCGACATCAAGGATCCTGCGCAGAACATCGTCTGGACCACGCCGCAGGGCGGGGATGGGCCGAACTATCCCAATATGTAATCGCCCTGTAAGGCAATTGACGGTGACGTGACGCGCGGGGCGGCTCCTTGGGGCCGCCCCGCATTGCGTCCGGGGCAGGGCTCCGGTTACGGTGCGGCCAACAAAACGCACCGGGCAGAAGGATGCGACGGATGTCAGGCTCCGCAAGCGGATGGATGAAGGCGGCACTGGCCGCGATGATGCTCTCGGCGCCCGAGATCGCGGCGGCGCAGGGCGTGTCGGGCGATTACCTCGCCGCGCGCGCGGCGGCGCGGGCGGGCGATTTCGAGGCGGCGGCCGAATATTTCGACCGCACGCTTCTCTATGATCGCGAACGTGTCGAATTCCTCGAACGGGCGGCGTTGTCGCATATGTCGCTTGGAAACCTCGACCGCGCTGCCGATCTCGGCGAACGGATCCTCGATCAGGGGGCCACGAGCCAGATCGCGCAGATGGCCGTCATGGCGCGCGCCGCGCAGGGCGAGAACTATTCCGGCATCCTGGCCGCGATCGCCGATGACCGCGGGCCCGGGCCGCTGACGGACGGGCTCGTGCGGGCCTGGTCGCTCCTGGGGCAGGGGGACATGACCGCTGCGATCAACGCCTTCGACGAGGTGGGCGAAATGCAGGGGATGCAGCCCTTCGCCACCTATCACAAGGCGCTCGCGCTGGCTTCGGTCGGCGATTACGAGGGCGCCGAGGCCCTCATGAGCAGCGATCTGGGCGGCGGCGTGCAATTCACCCGCCGCGCAATCATGGCCCGTGTCGAAGTTCTGAGCCAGCTCGACCGCAACGAGGACGCGCTGGCGCTGATCGACCAATCCTTCAACGCCCAGTTCGACCCGGCGCTGTCCGGCATGGTCGCGGCGCTGGAGGCGGGCGAGACGCTGCCCTTCACCCATATGCGCGGCGCAAAGGATGGCATCGCGGAGACATTCTTCACCATCGGCTCGGCGCTGACCAGCGATGCGAGCGACGATTTCACCCTGCTTTACGCGCGCATCGCGACCTACCTGAACCCGTCCCACACGGATGCGGTCCTGATGGCGGCCGAGCTTCTGCGCGCGCTCGGGCAGCACGAACTGGCGGGCGAGGCCTATGACGCGGTCTCGCGCGACGATCCGGCCTATCACGCCGCCGAAATCGGCCGCGCCGAGGCGCTGCGCGCGACCGACAAGATCGACGCGGCGGTCGAGGTGCTGGAAAGCTTGGCCGAGACCCATGGCGAACTGCCTGTCGTGCAATCGACGCTCGCGGATTTCATGCGCAGGCTGGAACGCTACGACGATGCGATCACGGCCTATACCCGCGCGCTCGACGCCTATGCCGAACCCGCGGAGGAGCAATGGTTCCTCTATTACGCGCGCGGCATTTCCTATGAACGCTCGGATCGGTTCGAACAGGCCGAGGCGGATTTCCGCGCCGCGCTCGATCTCAATCCCGAACAGCCGCAGGTGCTGAACTATCTCGGCTATTCGCTGGTCGAGAAGCAGGTCAAGCTCGACGAGGCGCTCGACATGATCGAACGCGCCGTCGCAGCCCGTCCCGATGCGGGCTATATCGTCGACAGTCTGGGCTGGGTCTATTACCGGCTTGGCCGCTATGACGAGGCCGTTGGACAGCTCGAACGCGCGGCAGAGCTCATGCCGATCGACCCTGTTGTGAACGACCATCTGGGCGATGCCTACTGGGCAGTGGGCCGCAAGCTCGAAGCGGAGTTCATGTGGAAACGGGCCCTGTCCTTCGTCGATTTCGAGGACGTGTCGGAAGATGCCGATCCCGAGCGCATCCGCCGTAAGCTGGAGGTGGGCCTCGATGCGGTACTCGCCGAAGAGGGGGCGCCGCCGCTGAGCGTCGCATCCGGCGCCGGTGATTGAGGAACGCGCACCGGCCAAGATCAACCTGACGCTGCATGTGACCGGGCAACGCGCCGACGGGTATCATCTGCTCGACAGCCTCGTGGTCTTCGCGGATCTGGGCGATGTGATCCGGGTCGAGGAGGCGGACGCATTGCAGCTCGACGTCACCGGACCCATGGCGGCGGGCGTGCCCGGCGGCGCGGACAACCTCGTCCTGCGCGCCGCAGGCCTGCTGGACCCCGTGCGCGGCGCCCGCATCACCCTGGAAAAACATCTGCCCAGCGCGGCAGGCATTGGCGGCGGATCCTCCGATGCCGCAGCGACCCTCCGGGCGCTCTCGGCGCTTTGGGGGGTGCCTCTGCCACGCGCGTCGGTCACGGTGACGCTTGGCGCCGATGTGCCGATGTGCCTGACGCCCGTGGCTCAGCGGATCTCGGGCATCGGAGAGGGCGCGCTGCCGGTTGACGGATGGCCCGCGCTGCCCGCCGTGCTGGTCAATCCCGGTGTTTCTGTCCCGACGCCGCGCGTCTTCAGGGCCTTGGCCCGGAAGGACAATGCCCCCATGCCCGCGCGCTTGCCCGAGATGGGCGATGCACGCGCGGTTGCGGACTTCCTGTCGGAGATGCGCAACGATTTGAGCGCGCCCGCCCAAACCGAGGCGCCGGTCATCCGCGATGTGCTGGGCGCGCTGGATGACAGCCTGTTTGCGGGCATGTCCGGCTCGGGCGCGACCTGTTTCGGCCTCTATGCCGATGACGCGGCAGCCCGGTCGGCCGCCGCTCGCATTGCCGCTGCATGTCCCGATTGGTGGGTTGTGCCGACGACGCTCAATCCGGCATCCTGACCGCCTGACCGCCCGCGCGTCCCACGTTTCCGCGGATGCGCAACGCCCCTGTCACGACCGGACCATAAATACCTCCGGGGAGCGCGAGGGGCAGAGCCCCTCGCTCCGCCGATGCAGCCAGCACGACATGCGAAATGTCGCGCCCCGCGCGTCGGCCTTCACTGCCCGTCGCAAGGAACGATTAGCTGATCCGCGCCACGACGTAATCCGCCAGATCAACCAGCATGTCCCGCAGATCGCCGGGCGGCAGGGTGCCCATCGCGGTCTTGGCCTTTTCGGTCCAGGCCAGCGCATCGGCGCGGGTGTCCTCCAGCGCGCCATGCCGGTCGAGCAGCATGAGCGCATGGTCCAGGTCGCCGTCCTCCTGGCGGCCCTTCTCGATCACGCGGGTCCAGAAGGCCCGGTCTTCCGCATCGGCCTTGGCCACCGCCTTGATCACCGGCAGGGTCAGCTTCCGTTCGCGGAAATCGTCGCCGATATTCTTGCCCGTGGACTTGGTGTCGCCCTGGTAATCCAGCAGATCGTCGACGATCTGGAAGGCGATCCCCAAGGCATCGCCGTAATCGAAAAGCGCCTTCACCTGCGCCTCATCGACCCCCGCGATCACGCCTCCAACCTCGGTTGCGGCCGAGAACAGGGCGGCCGTCTTGCCGCGCACGACCTTGAGGTAGATGTCCTCATCCGTGCGCAGGTCCTGCGCGGCCGAGAGTTGCAGCACCTCGCCCTCGGCGATGGTCGCGGCGGCGTTCGCCAGAATATCGAGCACGCGCAGATTGCCCGTCTCGACCATCAGCTGGAAAGAGCGCGCGAACAGGTAATCGCCCACCAGCACGCTCGATTTGTTGTCCCAAAGCAGGTTGGCCGTGGGGCGACCGCGCCGCTGGGCGCTTTCATCGACCACGTCGTCATGCAACAGCGTCGCGGTGTGGATGAACTCCACCGTCGCGGCCAGATGCACATGGTAGGGCCCGTCATAGCCACAGAGCCGGGCGGAGGCGAGCGTCAGCATGGGGCGCAGCCGCTTGCCACCGGCTTCGACCAGATGGGCGGTCACTTCGGGGATCCGGGGGGCGTGTTCGGAGGCCATGCGCGTGCGGATCAGGCCGTTAACGGCCTCCATCTCCTCGCTCAGCGCGGCGGCCAGTCGGTCGTGGGGTTTTTGGCTCGGATGGTCCAGGCTCATTCTCGCTTACGCTCGCATCTCGACAGTCGAAAGCCCAAAGGGTTAGATCGGTCTCATGGAAGAATTGCTGCGCACCAACGACATCACGCTGATCCCGCGCGCCCGGGCTCTCCTTGAGGACGAGGGTATAGAATCCTTCGAGCTGGACGTAAATATGAGCATCCTCGAAGGCAGTATCGGCATATTGCCGCGGCGTCTGATGGTGCGCTCGGACGAGCTGGCGCGCGCGCGGACGGTGCTTTGGGAAAACGGCGTCAAATTTGAGGGATGAGACGACAGGCTTTCCGGCCGACGCGCTGAGCGTCGATGCCTATCTCGGCGGGCGGCTCCATCTGGCGCAGCCGCTTGTGGGTTATCGTGCGGGGATCGATCCGGTCTTGCTGGCGGCATCGGTGCCCGCCGCATCGGGCCAGAGCGTGCTGGAGCTGGGATGCGGGGTCGGTGCGGCACTGTTCTGCCTGGGCGCGCGGGTGTCGGGGCTGACCCTGACGGGCGTCGAACGGCAGGCGGACTATGCCGATCTGGCGCGCCGCAATTCCGAGGACAACACCTTGCCCGCGCGGATCGTCACTGCCGATCTGGCGGAACTGCCTGGCGATCTGCGGCAGGAGCGGTTCGATCACATCCTGGCCAACCCGCCCTACCTGCGCGTCGAGAGCCGCTCACCGGCCCGCGATGCGGGCCGCGAGGCCGCCTTGGGCGAGGTCACGCCGCTGTCCAGCTGGATCAAGGTGGCCGCGCGCAGGCTTGCACCCGAGGGGCAGTTTCACATGATCCACCGGGCCGATCGCGTGCCCGACATCCTGTCGGCCTTGCAAGGGCGTCTGGGATCGGTAGAGCTCAAGCCGCTCGCACCGCGACAGGGCCGACCGGCGCGGCTTGTCCTGATCCGGGCACGCAAGGGCGGGCGCGCCGGTTTCCGGCTGCACGCGCCGCTGATTCTTCACGCGGGCGCCCGGCATGTCGCCGACGGAGAGGATTATACCGGCCCCGTCCGGGCGATCCTGCGCGAGGCTGCGCCGCTCGACTTCGCGGCGATTTCATAATTTTATTTCAAATTCGCAATATATGGTTTGCGGTTTTTGCGCGTGCAGCGTGACACGAGGGGACTTCTGTGCTCCACTCCTGAGTCTCAACAGCAAAGGAGGTCCCCCATGAGCCTGAGTTCGCATCTGATGGAGCTGAAGAAGAAGCATGCCATTTTGTCGGACAAGGT
>CAZTEV010000168.1:0-5731 GCA_964612785.1 uncultured Roseivivax sp.
AGCGGACCATCTTGAACAGCCGCGCGGGCTTCAGCTTGTGGGTGCCGAAGATCTCGGGATCGGCATGGAAGGTGATCGTGGTGCCGCGCCGATTGGGCGCCTGGCCGATCTTGGCGACGGGCCCCTGTGGCAGCCCGCGCGAGAAGCGCTGTTCATAAAGCTCGCGGTTGCGCGCGACCTCGACGACCATGCTGTCCGACAGCGCATTGACGACCGACGCGCCCACCCCGTGCAGACCGCCCGATGTCTCGTAGGCCTTGCCCGAGAACTTGCCGCCCGCATGCAGCGTGCACAGGATCACCTCGAGCGCGGATTTGTCGGGAAACTTCGGATGCGGGTCGATCGGAATGCCGCGCCCGTTGTCGCGGATGAGGCAGGCGCCATCGGCCAGAAGCTCCACCTCGATGCGGTTGGCGTGTCCCGCCACCGCCTCGTCCATTGAGTTGTCGAGGATTTCCGCGACCATATGGTGCAGCGCCCGCTCGTCGGTGCCGCCGATATACATGCCGGGGCGCTTGCGGACGGGCTCGAGGCCCTCCAGCACCTCGATGGAGGAGGCGTCGTAATCGGTGGGCGCGTGGCCCGCGAGGAGGTCTTCGGCCATGTGCTGCTCAATCCCGGATTCGTTGGTGTTATTGAGGGGCAATTAGACCATCTGGGAGGGGGCGGGGCAAGCATCGCTAGATGTGGGACCGGTCGGGTTCGATCTGCGCGCGGGCAAAAGGTCGTTGGGCTGGCGCGGCACCGGTCGGGTGGCGGCGCATCGAAGCAGCCAAGTCCGCGTAAGGGGCGCGCATCTGGCCAGATGCGCGCTCGGCACTTTACCGAGCAAATCGGTCGCAACCTCCTCGGGCCAGAGCGCCCCTCCAGGTCGGCCCGTCCCGGCCGCTGCCCCGGACCCCGATCCGGGGTCTCGGAGAGACGGCGGTAACCTCCTCGGGCCAGAGCGACCCTTTAGATCGGCCCGTCCCATCCACTGCCCCGGACCCCGCTCCGGGGCCTCGGAGAGACGACCGCCCCAGACACTCGACGCGCGCGGTCCCGCGCCGCGGTCTCGCGATCCGGTGACCCGCAGGCCTGCCAGGCGACGCCGAAATCATCCCTTGCCGCCGCTTCCCGAAACCCGCACAGCTTCGCCCATGACGCAGGATGCAGACAATCGTCGCGGGGCGGGGCTGATGATGGCCTCGATGGCCGCTTTCACCATCAACGACGTCTTCGTGAAGGCGGCGGCGGCGGATCTGTCGCTGGGCCAGATCCTGCTGATGCGCGGCATCGTCGCCATCGCGATCCTGCTGATCCTCGCGCGGCGCTTCCGGGCGCTCCGGCGCGTCTCCGCGCCCGATGCGCGCCGTATCGCGCTGCGCTGCGTGGCCGAGATCGGCGCGGCCTATTTCTTCCTCACGGCGCTTCTGGCGCTGCCCATCGCCAATGTGACCGCGATCCTGCAATCGGTGCCGCTGACCGTGACGCTCTGCGCCGCGCTCTTTCTGGGCGAGGCTGTGGGCTGGCGCCGCTGGTCCGCCATTGTCGCGGGGTTCGTGGGGATGCTTTTGATCACCCGGCCCGGGACCGGGGATTTCACGCTGGCCTCGGTTTATGTGCTGATCGCGGTCGGCTTCGTGACGCTGCGCGATCTGATCACGCGGCGGATGTCGGTCGAGGTGCCGTCGCTGCTGGTCACCCTGTCGACGGCCCTCTCGGTCACGCTTTTCGCCATCGGGCTGACGGTGGTGCAGGGCTGGGCGCCGATGAGCGTTCCGGTGGCGGGCAAGGTGCTGGGCTCCGCGCTTTTCGTCACGGCGGGCTATTTCCTGTCGGTCGCGGCGATGCGGGTGGGCGATGTGGGGGCGGTGGCGCCGTTTCGGTACACGTCGCTTCTTTGGGCGCTGGTGCTGGGCTGGGTCGTCTTCGGCGAATGGCCCGCCCCGCTGACCTTCCTCGGTGCCGCGATCATCGTGGGGGCCGGGGTCTTCACGCTGAAGCGGGCGCGCGCGGTCAGGGCGCAGCCCGGAACACCGCCCGCACGCGATCCGCGTCCACGTTGAAGCGCGCGCGCAGCGCCGCCTCGCCGTCGCCATCGAGCCGGGGCAGGGGCTGCGGCTTCACATGCTTCTTCTGACGCGAGTCGTTGAAGCCGTTATGGCCGCGCAGATACATGTCGGGTGCGTTGAAGGTGATTGTCGGCATGTGCAGGTTGATCTTCTGATGACCGAAATTCATCACGCTCTGCCGCACGCCGCCCCGCACATACATGCCCTGCGCGACACCCCAATAGGGATGGGTGACAGGCTCCGCGCAGAGGCCCCGGGCATCGGCGGACAGAAGATGCCCCCGGTTCCAGTCGAACCCCACGAGCCTGTGCGCCGCACATAAAGCCGCGCAATCTTCGGCCGCGCGGCGCAGGGACGCCACGAAATCCACCGCCACCGCGTCGTCATCGTCATGGCGGAATTGCAGGCAGGGCGCCGCGATGTCGGTGCGGGCGGCATTGATCACGTCCTGACAGACCTTGCGATGCGCAGCGGGCGGGCGCGCTACGACGACTGCCTGCGGCACGTCCGCCACCAACGTATCGAGCCGCGCGCGGGCCTGATCGGGCAGGCTGTCGCCCGTCAGGATCAGGAAGGTGAAGTCGGGATCGGTCTGCGCGGCGATGGAGGGCAGGCAGATCGTCTCGAAGAGCCGTAGTCGCTCTTCCAGACGCTCGGGCGCATAGAGATAGGCCATGCGCGCGGCGAGATCGGGATGCTCGACCTGGAAGCCGCCCTCGGCGGGGTAGGAGAAGCGGCAGAATCCGATCACCTGCATGTTGATTATGTCTCGCCCGAAACCATGTCTTTGCAGTGCAGGCTGGCAGGGCGCCGGGATGCCGACAAGCCCTGTCCGCCATGGGCGAAATCACCGCCCGCAACTGTGGCCCCGCGGCTGTTGACAAGCTATCCGACTCCCCATATACGCCGCCCATCCTGACCGGGTCCGCCCTTGGCGTCCGGTCTGATTATACAGACGAGAAGCGGTCATGATCCGGGCCGAAGCGCCCCGATCCTCTGGTATCTCCCGCGTCGTTCCCGAAGCGAGGGAACGAATGCGGCTTTTTGCGTCGGGCCATACGGGCTTGGCGGGGACCAGACCGGAGAATGCGGCGCGGCCAGTCGGGCGCCCCGGAGACCCTCTCAGAGAGACGTAAGGTTTGCCCGCGGACGCGCGGGCGTGCCGACCCAGAAAACCGCGCCGGGCCCGGGCCTTGCGCACCCATATGTGAGCTATACGGGGAAACCGGAATGCCAACGATCCAACAGCTGATCCGCAAGCCGCGGCAGCCCAAAGTCAAGCGCTCGAAGTCGATGCATCTCGAGCAGTGCCCCCAGAAGCGGGGCGTATGCACGCGCGTCTACACCACCACGCCGAAGAAGCCGAACTCGGCCATGCGGAAGGTGGCCAAGGTGCGTCTGACCAACGGCTTCGAGGTCATCAGCTACATTCCGGGCGAGAGCCACAACCTGCAGGAGCACTCGGTCGTGCTCATCCGCGGCGGCCGTGTGAAAGACCTTCCCGGTGTGCGCTACCACATCCTGCGCGGCGTTCTCGACACCCAGGGCGTCAAGGACCGTAAGCAGCGCCGTTCGAAATATGGCGCGAAGCGTCCGAAGTAAGAGGATTACACCATGTCCCGTCGTCACTCTGCCGAAAAGCGCGAGATCCTGCCCGACGCCAAATATGGCGACACGGTGCTGACCAAGTTCATGAACAACCTGATGGTGGACGGCAAGAAATCCGTCGCCGAGCGCATCGTCTACAACGCGCTCGATCGCGTCGAAGGCAAGATCAAGCGCGCCCCCGTCGAGGTGTTCCACGAGGCGCTCGACAACATCAAGCCCGCCGTCGAGGTCCGCTCGCGCCGCGTCGGTGGTGCCACCTACCAGGTGCCCGTCGAAGTCCGCCCCGAGCGCCGCGAGGCGCTGGCCATCCGCTGGCTCATCACCGCATCGCGCGGCCGTAACGAGAACACCATGGAAGAGCGCCTCGCGGGTGAGCTTCTGGATGCGGTTCAGTCGCGCGGCTCGGCGGTGAAGAAGCGCGAAGACACGCACAAGATGGCCGACGCCAACAAGGCGTTCAGCCACTACCGCTGGTAATATCACTTTAGCCTGAGGACCATTCCCAATGGCACGCGAATATACTCTCGACCGCTACCGGAACTTCGGGATCATGGCGCATATCGATGCGGGCAAGACCACCTGCACCGAGCGCATCCTGTTCTACACCGGCAAGTCCCACAAGATCGGCGAAGTCCATGACGGCGCCGCCACCATGGACTGGATGGAGCAGGAGCAGGAGCGCGGGATCACCATCACCTCCGCTGCGACCACGACCTTCTGGTTCCGCACCGAGGACGGCAAGAACCCGACCGGCATCTACGGCGACACGCCCCAGGAAGCCAAGTTCCGCTTCAACATCATCGACACGCCCGGCCACGTCGACTTCACCATCGAGGTGGAGCGTTCGCTCGCCGTGCTCGACGGTGCGGTTGCCGTTCTGGACGCCAATGCGGGCGTCGAGCCGCAGACCGAAACGGTGTGGCGTCAGGCCGACCGCTACAAGGTCCCGCGGATCGTCTTCGTCAACAAGATGGATAAGATCGGCGCGGACTTCTACAATTGCGTCCACATGATCAAGGACCGCACCGGTGCGACCCCGGCGCCGATCCAGCTGCCCATCGGTGCAGAGGATCAGCTCGAGGGCATCATCGACCTCGTGACCATGAAGGAATGGGTCTGGAAGGGCGAGGATCTCGGCGCCTCCTGGGTCATTCAGGACATCCGCGACGAGCTGAAGGACAAGGCCGAAGAGTACCGTGCCAACCTCGTCGAGCTCGCCGTTGAGATGGATGACGACGCGATGGAGAAGTACCTCGAAGGCGAAGAGCCCGATCTGCCGACCCTGCGGTCGCTGATCCGCAAGGGCACGCTGTCGATGTCCTTCGTGCCCGTGCTGGCCGGTTCCGCGTTCAAGAACAAGGGCGTGCAGCCCCTTCTGAACGCCGTGATCGACTACCTGCCGGGTCCGCTCGACGTGCCGCCCTACATGGGCTTCTCGCCGGATGACGAGACCGAAGAGCGCAACATCGCCCGCCGTCCGGGCGACGAAGAGCCCTTCGCGGGCCTCGCATTCAAGATCATGAACGACCCCTTCGTGGGCTCGCTGACCTTCACGCGCATCTATTCGGGCGTGCTGAAGAAGGGCGACACCATCCAGAACTCGACCAAGGGCAAGAAAGAGCGCATCGGCCGGATGATGATGATGCACTCGAACAACCGCGAAGAGATCGAAGAGGCATTCGCCGGCGACATCATCGCGCTGGCCGGTCTGAAGGACACCACCACCGGGGACACGCTGAGCGATCCCAAGGAACTGGTGGTTCTGGAAACCATGACCTTCCCCGATCCGGTGATCGAGATCGCGGTCGAGCCCAAGACCAAGGCCGACCAGGAAAAGATGTCCGCAGGTCTGGCCCGTCTGGCCGCCGAGGACCCCTCGTTCCGCGTCGAGACCGATCTGGAATCCGGTCAGACCATCATGAAGGGCATGGGCGAACTTCACCTCGACATCCTCGTCGACCGCCTCAAGCGCGAGTTCAAGGTGGAAGCCAACATCGGTGCCCCGCAGGTGGCCTATCGCGAGACCATCGGTCACGAGATCGAGCACACCTACACCCACAAGAAACAGT
>CAZTEV010000169.1:0-5713 GCA_964612785.1 uncultured Roseivivax sp.
ACCCGCCGAGGACGGTGAAATCCTGGCTGAAGACATAGACCATGCGGCCGTTGATCGTGCCCCAGCCGGTCACGACACCGTCGCCGTAGGGACGGCTTTTCTCCATGCCGAAATCGGTGCAGCGATGGGCGACGAACATGTCGAACTCCTCGAAGGAGCCTTCATCGAGCAACAGGTCGATGCGTTCGCGCGCGGTCAGCTTGCCCTTTGCGTGCTGCGCCGCGATGCGCTTTTCGCCGCCGCCGAGACGCGCTTCGGCGCGCCGGGCCTCGAGTTCCTGCAGAATGTCCTTCATCGCCCGCTCCCTTGTCCGGTTGCTCCGGCTTTGCCAAAGGCGCCGCGCTGCGGCAAGAAAAATACGGCAAATTTGCAAATTTTGGAAAACCAAAAGGTTGCGTAGTGCAAATACGCAAACCAGCCGCGTTGCATCCGTGCGAGTTCCGACAGCGCGCCTTTGCATTTTCGCAATCGGGCTTCGATGGACTTTGAACCGGCGTAGGCCTAGAGCTGAGATATGGACACGCCCAGACCCGTCCGGTTCCTCGACCGCACCACCCCACCCCATATCGCGACGCTGATCCTGCTCGCGGGTGTCTCGGCGCTGGCGATGAACATTTTCCTGCCCAGTCTGCCCAACATGACCGAGTATTTCGAGACCGAATACCGGCTCGTGCAGCTTTCGGTCGCGGTCTATCTGGCGGTCAACGCGGTCCTGCAGATGATCGTCGGGCCGATCTCGGACAAGTTCGGGCGTCGCCCCGTCATCCTGGGTGGCATCGCGATCTTCTGCCTCGCCTCGCTCGGCTGTGTGCTGTCCACCAATATCTGGGTCTTCCTGAGCTTCCGCATGATCCAGGCGGTGATCGTGACCGCCATGGTGCTGAGCCGCGCCGTCGTGCGCGATATCGTCCCGCAGGATCAGGCCGCGTCCATGATCGGCTATGTCACCATGGGTATGGCTGTGGTGCCGATGATCGGCCCCGCCGTGGGCGGTGTGCTGGACGAGATTTTCGGCTGGCAGGCGAACTTCTGGCTGCTTCTCCTTCTGGGGCTGGCACTGTTCTGGCTGACCTGGCGCGATCTGGGCGAGACGGCGCGCCCGTCTGGCCTGACGCTGGTGCAGCAATTCCGCGAATATCCCGAACTGTTCCGCTCCCCGCGCTTCTGGGGTTATGCGCTGGCCGCAGGCATGTCCTCGGGCGCATTCTTTTCCTATCTGGGCGGCGCGCCTTTCGTGGGATCCGAGGTCTTCGGCCTCGCGCCCGCCGAGCTGGGCCTTTATTTCGGCGCCCCTGCGGTGGGCTATTTCCTTGGCAATTACGCCTCGGGCCGGTTCAGCCAGGATTTCGGCGTGAACCGCATGGTGCTGATGGGCGCGCTCATCAACGGCGCGGGCATCGCGGCCTCGATGCTGGTCTTTGCCAGCGGTCAGGGATCGGCCCTGTCGTTCTTCGGCTTCATGTGCTTCGTGGGCCTGGGCAATGGCATGACGATCCCCAACGCCACTGCGGGGGCGCTGTCCGTCCGTCCGCATCTGGCGGGCACGGCCTCGGGGCTGTCGGGCGCGATCATGATCGGGCTCGGCGCGGCGATGTCCGCGCTTGCGGGGCTTCTGCTGCAACCCGGCACCGGGCCCTGGCCGCTTCTGTGGCTGCAGATGAGCACCGCCTGCCTGGGCGTCGTGTCGATCCTGGTCGTGATCCGGCGCGAACGGCAGCTGAACAAACTGGACGCGGCCTGATCTTTTTGCAAACTGCACCGGAAGCATTTGCAAAGGGCCGCCCGTCATGGCGCAACAGAAACTCTACGCCGGCGCCAAACTGCGCGAGCTGCGCCAGCGGCTGACCCTGACGCAGAAGGATTTCGCCACGAAGCTGGGCGTCTCCCTGCCCTATCTGAACCAGATGGAGAACAACAATCGCCCCGTCTCCTCGACGGTGCTGCTGGCGCTTGCGCAGGAATTCGGCTTCGACGTGACCGAGCTGGGCCAGGGTGATGCGGAGCGGCTGATCACCGACATGCGCGAGGCGCTGGCCGATCCGGTCTTCACCGACACCGCCCCGCTGGCCGATCTGCGCCTGACCGCGTCGAACGCGCCCTCGCTCGCCCGGGCGTTCCTGGCCCTGCACCGCGCCTACCGCCAGACGCATGAGCGTCTGGCCTCGCTGGACGAGGCGCTGGGACGCGAAGGCGCGCAACTTGCCCCCTCGCCCTGGGAAGAGGTGCGCGACTTCTTCCATTACTGCGACAATTACATCGACGCGGTGGACCGCGCGGGCGAGAACGCCTCGAAAATCCTGACGTCGGGCGAGGATCCGCGCCGCGCGCTCGTGGCGCATTTCGCGGGCCTCGGGATCGAGACGCGGTTCCTGCGCGACACGCGGCTGCGCGATTACGACCCCGGGCTGCGGCGGCTGACGATCTCGGCGCTGATGCCGCCCGAAACGCAGATCTTCCAGCTCCTGCTGCAACTGGCCCTGATCCAGCACGACAAGCTTCTGGAGGCGACGCTGGATCTGGCCCGGTTCCAGTCCGACAGCGCGCGGGCCATCGCCAAGATCGGCCTTGCGAATTACTTCGCAGGTGCGGTCCTGATGCCCTACCGGACCTTTCTGGCGGCCGCGCAGGAGGTGCGTCACGACCTGGAGCTTCTGTCGGCGCGGTTCCATGCCTCGATCGAGCAGGTCGCCCACCGGCTCTCGACCCTGCAGCGCCCGGGCGCGAAGGGCATCCCCTTCTTCTTTGTCCGCGTCGATCAGGCGGGCACGATCACCAAGCTGCACTCCGCGACGCGGCTGCAATTCGCCCGGTTCGGCGGTGCCTGTCCCTTGTGGAACGTGCACCGCGCCTTCGAGACACCGGGGCGATTCCTGCGCCAGCTGGCCGAGACGCCCGACGGGGTGCGCTATATCAGCCTTGCGCGGGATGTCTCGAAGCCCGGCGGGCATTTCGGCGCGCCGGTGAGGCGCTACGCCATCGCGCTGGGATGCGAAGTGGCGCATGCGGGCGCGCTGGTCTATGCGGACGGGATGGATGTCAGCCGCGCCGAGGCGTTCGAGCCCATCGGCATCTCCTGCCGGATCTGCGAGCGGAAGATGTGCCATCAACGCTCCGTGCCGCCGCTCGAGCGGTCGCTCTCGATCGCGCCGGATCATCGGGGCATTCTGCCCTACGAGGTGGAGTGAGCGCGGGCTTAAAGGGATCCGTATCCGATGCCTTCGGCATCGGACCCGCTAGGGGCTCTGCCCCCAGACCCCCGGAGGTATTTATGGTCCGGTCGTGACAAGGGTGGCGCGCTATCCAGCGGCGGGCCAGGAAGCCGCGAGGCCTGCCATGATCGCCCGGTCGGGATCCGCCAGCGGCCCGGTCGCACCCGGGCGGAAGCGGGCGCGAAAGGCGTCAATCAGCGCGGCGTCCGCCTCTGGAGTGACGTGATAGCCGAAGGTCCGTGCGTCTTCGTGGAAATCGCCGGGATCCCGCGGCGCGGGCCAGATCGCGAGGCCCTGTCGTGCAAGCCTGCGCCAGTCGAAGCGGGGGCCGGGGTCGATCTTGCGCCCCAGCGCCATGTCCGAATGGCCGATGACCGCCTCGGGCGCAATGCCCCAGCGTGTCATGATATCAGGCAGAAGCCGCTCGAGCGCGGCCATCTGCGGCTCGGCGAATGGCTGCGCGCCGGTATTGGCAAGCTCGATCCCGATGGAGCGCGAGTTCATGTCGGTGATGCCGCGCCAGCATCCCGCACCCGCGTGCCAGGCGCGCACCTCTTCGTCGACCATCTGCCAGCTCCGCCCATCCTCGGCGATGAGGTAATGCGCGGAGACCTCCGCCTCGGGCAGGCAGAGGCGCTTGAGCGCGGCTTCCGCGCTTTTCATGGCGGTGTAGTGGATCACGACGTGATCGGGCCGGGCTTGCCCGCGCCTGGGCCCGTGATTGGGCGATGGATGCCAGGTGATGCTCAGCCGCGCACCGAGCGGAAGACCGCCGGGTTCCACTGGCAGGCAAAGCCGTCGCCATCGGCATCGAGCCCTTCGCGGTCGCGCTCGGGCCCGCCTGCGGCCAGGAACGCCTCCTGCGCCAGATCGTCGGAGGCATAGGCCCGGCAGTTGCGCGCCTCTTTCTCCTTCGAGGCGAAGGTGCTCCGGCGATAGAGCGGCTGGCCCACGGCATTGGTGGTCTGCAGCGCATAGGCCACGATATTCGGCCCCTCATTGCCCTGCCGCTGCGGCACGGCGCCGGGCTGGATCACCTGGTATTGCGCGCGGTTCTGCGCAATGAGCGCGGCATCCTGTTCGATCGAGCGCTCGCCCGAGACGGCGTCGAAATCCTGCTCGCCCGAGATCCCGGCCGCGTTGGAGACGACCTGCGGGGCGGGGTTCGAGGGCGAGGCATCAAGCGGGGCCTGACCGGAATTGTTTTCTGTACCCAGCGCGCGGGCGGCCATGTCGGCCACGTCGTTGCCGCCTGCGCTGCCGCCGGATGCGGGCGGCTGAACATTGGTGCGCCCTTCCAGCTGCGCATCGACCGCCGCGCGCTGATTGGCGTTGTAATTGTCGTAATTGTCGAAGCCCACGCCCGCAGCACTGTCGGGGATGGATGGGCTGCAGGCCGCAAGCGCGGCCATGGCCATCGAGCTCAGGATCAGATTGCGCATGCTTTCGCGTCTCTCCGTCAGGGTCACGCCCCGGGCGTTACCACCATTTCTCGGGCTTGCCCACGAACCCTGCCGCGCGTTCCAGCGCATAGGCGGTATTCAGCAGATCGCCCTCTTCCCAGGGACGCCCGATCAGCTGCAGCCCGAGCGGCAGGCCATCGGCATTCATCCCCGCAGGCACCGCTATACCCGGAAGTCCGGCAAGGTTCACCGTCACCGTGAACACATCGTTGAGATACATCTTGACCGGATCGGCATCGTCGGCCTGTCCCAGCGGGAAAGCCGCGGACGGCGTCGCGGGCGTCAGGATCGCATCGACGCCCTGGGCGAAGGCCTCTTCGAAATCGCGCTTGATCAGGGTGCGGACCTTGCGCGCACGGTTGTAATAGGCGTCGTAGAAGCCCGCCGACAGAACGTAGGTGCCGACCATGACGCGGCGCTGCACCTCGGGGCCGAAACCTTCGGCGCGGGTCTTCTCGTACATCTCGGTGATGCCGTCGCCCTGGGCGAGCTTCGCGCGGCGCCCGAAGCGCACGCCATCATACCGCGCAAGGTTCGAGGACGCCTCGGCAGGCGCGATCACGTAATAGGCTGGCAGCGCGTACTTCGTATGCGGCAGCGAGATATCGACGATCGTCGCGCCCGCATCCTCCAGCATCTTGCGGCCCTCGGCCCAAAGCGCCTCGATCTCCTCGGGCATGCCGTCCATGCGGTATTCGCGGGGGATTCCGATGGTCTTGCCGCGGATATCGCCCGTGAGCATCGCCTCGAAATCCGGCACGGCCAGATCGGCCGAGGTCGAATCCTTCGGGTCATGCCCGCACATCGCCTCGAGCATGATGGCGCAGTCGCGCACATCCTTTGCCATCGGGCCCGCCTGATCGAGCGAGGAGGCAAAGGCCACGATGCCCCAGCGCGAGCAGCGCCCGTAGGTGGGCTTCAGGCCGGTGATGCCGGTGAAGGCCGCGGGCTGGCGGATCGACCCGCCCGTATCGGTGCCCGTGGCACCGAGGCAGAGATCGGCCGCGACCGCCGCCGCCGAGCCGCCCGAGGAGCCGCCGG
>CAZTEV010000170.1:0-5506 GCA_964612785.1 uncultured Roseivivax sp.
AGCGCGTGTCGCGCGTGAACAAATACGGCAGACCACTTATGTCCCACGGAAGCGGGGTAAGCCGGAATGGGGTGAAGCTGGTATGCCGGATGCGCCCCCACCTGATGCCAACTTCTTGCCTGCCAATGGTCTAGCGCAGGTTTCCTTCGAGCATACCCATGGCAAAAAGCTGTTGGCGGGCTTGAAAACAAGAATCCACGGGCATGTTGGCGGAGCTTCTCAGGAAACAGAAAGGAGGCTGTTTTCAGCTTCTGAGCACCTTCAGGCTCCAACTTGGCAACACGCGTTCCAAAATGACTAGATTGCGACGTCGGGTGAGTTCCATGCTAGCAAGATGGCGAAAGTGGCACCTGCTTGCAGCTCTGGATAATTTGGCTGCCGAAGAGTGTCCGCTTTGGCCAAACTGGGTGCATAAGTAAATGAGCGCAGCGAATGGCCGGTTTCCGCCTTTTTCCTGAGAGCTGACGGCCCAAACCTGACCTTTTGTAAATGCACGCCGCATGTCTGCTGTCAGCCAGGTCCGGACATCAGCGGACCTGTCAGGACATCTCGTATTTTCGAGGAAAATGCTCCGAGCACCAAGAAAGGCTGATCGCGCTCGGGTTCCGTCAGGCCGCGTTTTGGCGTGAAAGCGCACAATGCGCGGCGATCTCGCTGCGCGTGGTCAGCCAGAGGTCCTCGTCCTCCTTGCAGAGCCGCGCGATCTCGTCGATGGCCCACGCTGCGGCAGGCCGGCCATAGCAATGGCCATGTGCGAAAATGTCGAGGATGATTGTCTCCGCCGCCTGACGCTTGATGCCGTCGACCGCCTGCCTGAACATCTCGACGAACTGGCCCGGAGTCCGACCGAAGCGCATCGCGTGAGGCAGGTCGTTGAACTCGACCGACATGGGAATGGCAAGGATACTGCGCGCGCCGAAGTGCTGATGATAGGGGAGGTCGGCGTCGATCACGTCGCCATGCCAGCCATAGCCCAATTCGGCGAGCCGCTGCTGCACTGCGGGCCCCGAGGTCACGCGCGGGCTGATCCAACCCTCGGGCCTTCTGCCGAGCGCCGTCTCGATCCGCGCGGTGGTCTCGACGATCGAGCGCTCCACGTCGGCGGCAGACAGCGTCGGGAAGACCATGTCCTGTGCATGTCCGTGCGCAACGATGTCGTGCCCGGCCGCCGCGTAGCAGCGCAGCGCCTCGGGATATTCCGCGGCCACCAGACCCGAGGTCATCAGCGTCGCGGAAATGCCATGCCGCTCCAGGATCGAGACTAGTCGCGGGATCCCGTGGGTCGCATTGTAGCGCCCGTAGCTGTCGGCATTGGGATCGAACAGCCCGTCGGCCAGGAGGTTGCCCATCGGCCCGACGCCCGAGGTCGCGCCCTCCGACCAGGCCTCGTAGGCAAGGTTGAAGACCACGGCGATGCGGCGGCCGGCCGGCCAAACGAAGTGGCTTCCGAAAGGCTGCGTATCGAAATCGATTTCCGGCATGTCGTCCCTCCGCTCAGCCGGATCGATCCTGTCCGACCCGTTGGCATGGGAGAGTAGGAGACCAAGGTGGATGAGGGAACTTCATTACTTTCAATGCATGCTGCACTGATTGCAGGTGACATGATGCACAACATGCAGGTTATAGTGCGATTTATGCACTGTTTGCAGTTGGGTCTCGTGGTTAGGGTCGTCTCAGCCGCTCAGTCCCGTGACTGTCCCGGGGCAGGATGCGCAATCCAGGGGAGGATACCTAATGACCACGATTTTCACGCGCAGAGTGTTCGGCGCATTGCTCGCCTCGGTGGCGCTGACCGGCGCAGCCCACGCCGCCGAGATCGAGCTGAAGCTCGCCTGGCTGACTGCGGACAGCCCGAGCGACCCCTATGCGATCACCGCGCATGCCTTCAAGAAAGAGCTTGAGTCGGCCACGGACGGACGCGTCGAGGTGCAGCTCTTCCCGAACCGCCAGCTTGGCGACGACAAGGAAATCCTCGAGGGCCTGCAATTCGGCACGATCGAACTCGGGATCATCACGAACGCGGTCGTGGCCAACCTCGAGCCCACCTATCAGCTGGTGGACTTGCCCTTCCTCTTCGGCAGCGCCGAACAGGCGCATGAGGTGCTTGACGGGCCCGTCGGCCAAGAGCTGGCCGCCAACCTGCGTGACGACGGTGTCGTGTCGCTCGGCGCCGCGGAAGGCGGCTTCCGCAACATGATCAACAACACGCGCCCCGTGCGGACGCCCGCGGATGTGGAAGGCGTGAAATACCGCACCATGCAGAACCCGGTCTTCATCGAGATGTTCTCCTCGCTCGGCGGCAGCCCGGTGCCGATGGCTTGGGGCGAGGTCTTCACCGCGATGCAACAAGGCACGGTGGACGGGCTCGAAATCCCGGCCTCGGTGGTCAATTCCAACAATTACGCCGAGGTCACCAAGTATCTCAGCTTCACACGTCACACCTATTCCGCCATCCACCTGCTGATGTCCGAACGTAGCTTCGACGGGCTGCCCGAGGACGTGCAGCAGGTGGTTCTCGATGCAGGCCGCGCGGCGATCGCCGAGCAGCGCAAGACCGTGGCGGCGGCCGAGGCCGATGTGGTCGCGGCCCTAGAGGAAAAGGGCATGCAGATCAACGACATCGACGACGTTGGTGCCTTCCGCGCCAGGGTCGGGCCGGTCTACGAGCGCTTCGCGCCGACCATCGGCCAAGAGCTTCTGGACAGTGCGCTCCAGGCCGTGTCGTCCGAGTGACCCCCGGGACCTCCCCCTTGCACCGGGCCATCACCCTGATCTCCACCACAAGCCGCGTCACCGCGCGGCTTGTGGCCTATCTCTGCTCCGCGATCATCTTCGTGATGCTGGCGGTGCTGGTGACCCAGGTCGCGATGCGATACTTCCTCGGTTCGCCGCCGAGTTGGACCGAAGAGCTGGCCATCATCCTCTTCGCCTGGCTCGTTCTTCTCTATGCCACGGTCGGACTGCGCGAGGGCTTCCACGTCGCCATCGACTTCATTCCCGCCCGGTTCGCGCGGCTCGATCGCTGGGCCCATCGCTGGGTCGCGGCGCTGGCCATCCTGTTCGGCTGTGTCACGCTAATGGCGGGCATCGCCTATGTCGGGCGCACTTCCGGGCAGAAGACCGCGGCCCTGCAGATGCCGATCGAAACGCTCTACCTGTCCGTGCCGGTCTGCGGAGCCCTGTTTATCCTGCACGGGGTGGCGCGTCTGCTCACACCCGGTGAGGTCTCGGAATGAATGCCACGCTCCTTGTCCTGTCTCTGGGCCTGCCGATCATGCTCCTACTGCGCGTGCCACTCGCCTTCGCCATCGGGCTTGCCACCATAGGGGCGCTCTGGACCGCCGACATCGACACGATGATCTTCGCCCAGCGGATGGTGTCGGGCACGCAATCCTTCTCGCTGCTGGCGATCCCCTTTTTCATCCTCGCGGGCGATCTGATGACCGCAGGCGGCATCTCACGCCGCCTCGTGGGCTTTGCGGACGTGCTGGTGCGCCACCGCACCGGGGGTTTGGGCATGGTGGCGGTTCTCGCCGCGGCCTTCTTTGCCGCCCTGTCCGGTTCAGCCCCGGCGACCACCGCCGCCATCGGCGCGATCATGATCCCTGAGATGGAAAAGCGCGGCTATTCGCGCCCCTTCGCAACAGCGCTCGCGGTGGCCGGCGGAATCATCGGGCCGATGCTGCCACCCTCGATTCCGATGGTCGTCTGGGGCGTAATGTCGGAAACCTCGATCAGCCAGCTGTTCCTCGCGGGGATCTTGCCGGGCCTCCTGCTCGCCCTCGGGCTCATGGCGCACTGCTGGCTGCATGCGCGCAAGCACGACATCCCGGCGCAGCCGAAGGCCAGCCGCATCGAGGTATGGGCGGCGTTCAACGCCGCGAGATGGGCGCTCTGCGGGCCCATCATCGTGCTAGGCGGCATCTATGGCGGCATCGTCACCCCCACTGAGGCGGCCGTCGTCGCTGTCGTCTTCGCCCTGGTTCTGGGCTTCGGCGTCTACCGCGAATTGACCTTCAAGAACATCGTGCCTGTAACGCTCGGCTCGCTTAAGACGATGACCATCGTGATGTTCATTATCGCGCTTGCGAACGGTTTCGGTTGGGTCATGGCGTTCGAGCGCATCCCCGGGCAGGTGACGCAGGCGCTCGAGGTATTTGCCGACACGCCGGCGCTCTACCTCCTGATGATCAACGCACTCCTTCTGGTGATCGGCTGCATCATGGACAACCTCGCGGCGATGATCATTCTGGCCTCTTTCCTAGTCCCTATCGGAGAGCAGCTCGGCATGGACCCGGTGCAGTTCGGCGCGATGGTGGCGATCAACTTCACCATCGGCATGGCCACGCCGCCATTCGGCTACACGATCTTTGTGGGCGCCGCGATCAGCGGGCTCCGGATCGGCCAGATCGCGCGACCGCTCCTGCCCATGCTGGGCGTCATGATCGGGGTGCTGATGCTCGTAGCCTTCGTGCCGCAGATGACGCTGTCGGTCGTCGAACTTTTGCGGTGAGACCATGGTGAACTTGCGCAATTTCGACCTGAACCTTCTGGTCATCTTCCGCGCCATCATGAACCGCGGCTCCATCGCAGGCGCGGCTGACGAGATCGGCCTATCCCCCTCTGCGGTCAGCCATGCGCTGGCCCGGCTGCGCGTCATGCTGAACGATGAGCTGTTCTTCCGCACCGCCGACGGGGTCAGCCCGACCGACCGGGCGCGGGAGCTGAATTCCGATATCGAGCGCGGCCTCGGCTTCATCTCGACGGCGATCTCGCTGCAGCACCAGTTCGAGCCTGACAAGGCGGAGCGGATCTTTACATTACAGGTCGCCGATTACGTCGCCGGGTTCCTGTTGCCGCGCCTCGCCGAACGGCTTCAGACCGAGGCGCCGGGTATCTCGATCGAGATCCTGCCGTTCTCGATCTCGCCCGAAAGCGTCTGGGATCGCGTCGACATGCAGGTGCGTCTGACGCCGGGGCGTCTGCAGCCGGAGATGGTCCGGTCCCAGCGCCTGCTGGCGGACGAGATTGTCGTCCTGATGCGCCGCGACCATCCCCGCGCCGAGGAGCCAATGACCGCCGAGCTCTACGCCGATCTGCCGCATGTGAAGCTGTCGCAATCGGCCACAGGCACCACAGTCATTGAGGACGCGCTTGCGGCGCGCGGGCTGAAGCGGCACATGGCGATGACGGTCGCGAGCTGGTTTGAGATTCCCGACATCGTGGCCAACTCCGACCTCATCGCGATCGCTCCCAGAAGACTGTTCTCACTCGATCCGCGGCTCGGCCAGCTCCGCTCCGCGCCGCTCCCGCTCGAAGAGGTGGTGTTCTCGTTTGACCTCTGCTGGGACCTCAGAACCGAGCGCGAGCCGGGTCAGAAATGGCTGCGCCGGGTCATTTCGGATGTATTCAAGGAAGTGCGCGCCTGATGGGCTAGACATTGGTCCTCGTCGAACCTTGAAGGCCCCGCGGCGCAGGACGTCTTCGATCCGAGCCTTTCGTATGC
>CAZTEV010000171.1:0-5496 GCA_964612785.1 uncultured Roseivivax sp.
ACCCGATGGGCGCCTCGACCTGCGTGGCCTGCGGCGAATGCGTGCAGGCCTGCCCCACCGGCGCGCTCATGCCCGCGACCGAGCTTGACGCCGCGCAGCGTGGCGACAGCCGCGACTTCGACGAAGAGATCAAATCCGTCTGCCCGTTCTGCGGCGTGGGCTGCCAGGTCTCGATCAAGGTGAAGGACGGCGCGGTCAAGCGCGTGGACGGCATCAACGGCCCTGCCAATGAAGGGCGTCTCTGCGTGAAGGGCCGGTTCGGCTTCGACTACATCCAGCACCCGGACCGGCTGACGAAGCCGCTCATCCGCCGCGAAGACGCGCCCGACAAGGGGCTCAATGTCGATCCGGCAAACCCCTGGACGCATTTCCGCGAGGCCACCTGGGAAGAGGCGCTGGAGGTTGCGGCGCGGGGTCTCGTGGATCTGCGGTCCTATTTCGGCGGGCAGTCGGTGGCGGGCTTCGGGTCCGCGAAATGCACCAACGAAGAGGCGTACCTGTTCCAGAAGTTCATCCGGCAGGGTTTCAAGCACAACAACGTGGACCATTGCACGCGCCTCTGCCACGCCTCCTCGGTCGCGGCGCTGCAGGAGAATGTGGGCTCGGGCGCGGTCACCGCCAGCTTCAACGAGATCGAGAACGCGGATGTCGCCATCGTCATCGGCGCCAACCCGACCGAGAACCATCCCGTGGCGGCGAGCTACTTCAAGCAATTCGCCAAGCGCGGCGGCACGCTGATCGTTATGGATCCGCGCCTGCAGAACGGGCTGAAGCGGCACGCGACGCATAACCTGCAGTTCAAACCCGGCACCGATGTCGCGCTTCTGAACGCGATCATGAACGTGATCGTCGAGGAAAAGCTCTACGACCGGCAATATATCCAGGGCTTCACCGAAGGCTTCTTCGAATTCCGCGACCACATCCGCGCCTTCCCGCCCGAGAAGATGGCCGAGATCTGCGGCATCGACGCGGGCACGATCCGGGCCGTGGCCCATGCCTTCGCACGCGGTCAGCGCGGCATGATCTTCTGGGGCATGGGTGTGTCGCAGCATATCCACGGCACCGACAATGCCCGCTGCCTGATCTCGCTCGCGCTCTTGTGCGGGCATGTGGGGCGTCCCGGCACGGGCCTGCATCCCCTGCGCGGTCAGAACAACGTCCAGGGGGCGTCCGATGCGGGCCTGATTCCGCATGTCATGCCCGATTACCAGACCGTCACGGATGGCCATGTGCGCGACCTTTTCCGCCACATCTGGCAGGGCACGGAAATCGACGCGGCACCGGGCCTGACGGTCGTGGAGATCATGGACCGCGTCTATCGCGGCTCGATCCGGGGCATGTATGTGCTGGGCGAAAACCCGGCCATGTCCGACCCGGACGTGGAACATGCGCGCAAGGCGCTTGCGAAGCTCGACTGCCTCGTGGTGCAGGACATCTTCCTGACCGAGACGGCGATGTTCGCCGACGTGATCTTCCCGGCCTCGGCGCTCTTCGAGAAGACGGGCACCGTGACCAACACCAACCGCACCGTGCAGGTGGTGCGCGCGGCGACCGAGCCGCCGGGCGAGGCGCGGCAGGATTGGGAAATCCTGGTGGATTTCGCCCGCCGTATCGGGCTCGACTGGGATTACGACGACCCGCGCGAGGTTTTCGACGAAATGAAGATGTCCATGCGCTCGCTGCACCACATCACCTGGAAGCGGCTCGAGGCCGAGGGCGCGGTCAGCTATCCCTGCAAGGGGCCGGACGATCCGGGCGCCTCCGTGGTCTTCGGCGATGGCTTCCCGCGGCGTGCGGGCCGCGCGCAATTCACGCCCGCGCGCGTGACACCACCTGCCGAAAGCCCGGACAAGGAATACCCGATGATCCTGATCACCGGGCGGCAGCTGGAGCATTGGCACACGGGCTCCATGACACGTCGGTCGCTCACGCTCGATACGGTGGAGCCCGAGCCCGTCTGCTCGTTGCACCCGTCGACGCTGCGCAGGCTCGACGTGCCCGAGGGCGGGCGCGTCCGTCTGACCACGCGGCGCGGCTCCATCGCGATGCTGGCGCGAGCGGATCGCAACGTGGCACCCGAGACGGCGTTCATTCCCTTCGCCTTCGTGGAGGCAGCGGCCAATGTGCTGACCAATCCGCAGCTCGATCCGTTCGGGAAGATCCCGGAATTCAAGTATTCCGCAGTACGGATCGAGGCTGACACCGACGAGGCGATCGCGGCGGAATAGCCCCCGCGCGCCCGGCCGGGCCGACGCACAAAGCAGCCGAGACACGCAAAGCCGGGACGCGCCATGCGCCCCGGCTTTGTGATTCGCGGCCCCGAGCCGCTGTTTCCCGCCGCAGGCGCCGGATCGGGGGGCCGCGAAAGCTTTGCAAATTCTTCATTAATTTAATGATCGTTCAATTTTTTTCTTCTGCGGCTTCTAGACACTTGACCCAAAGGGCCGAGGCGGACCTAATGAGACCCACGCCTTGGAGGAGGCGGTGCCCTCGCTTTGCGGGGGACGACCGAAAAAGGCCCGGGAAACGGGCTGCCGGGAGGACATGCTTTGACACAGACGACCGAGGGCGCGGGCGATCTGCGCTCCGTGCCCGCCTTGTTGCACCGCAACGCGACCCGCTTCGGGACGCGCCCCGCCTTCCGCGAGAAGGAATACGGGATCTGGCAGACCTGGACCTGGGCCGAGACGGAAACCGAGATCGAAGCCTTCGCGCTGGGTCTCCTGGATCTGGGCGTCGCGCCGGGCGATTTCGTCGCCATCATCGGGCGCAACCGCCCGTCGCTTTACTGGTCGATGGTCGCCATCCAGTCGGTGGGCGCGGTGCCGGTGCCGCTCTATCAGGACGCCGTGGCCGAAGAGATGGCCTATGTCCTCGATCATTGCGGCGCGAAGCTGGTGATCGCGGGCGACCAGGAACAGGTCGACAAGGTGCTCGAGATCGCGGATCGCCTGCCCGACTTCCATCGCATGGTCTATCTCGATCCGCGCGGCATGCGGAAATACGACCACACCAACCTGACCTCCGTGGCCGATATTCAGGAGGCCGGTCGCAACGCCTCGGCCGCGCAGAAGGCCGAACTCGACAAGCGGCGCGGGGGGCTGGGCTACGACGATACCTGCGTGATGCTCTATACCTCGGGCACGACGGGCAAGCCCAAGGGCGTCGTGCTGTCCAATCGCAACATCATCGAGACCGCGAAGGCGTCCTGCGAATTCGACCGCCTGACCGAGCGCGAGGAGATCCTGGCCTATCTGCCGATGGCCTGGGTGGGCGATTTCATCTTCTCGGTCGGGCAGGCCTATTATGCGGGCTTCTGCGTGAACTGCCCCGAAAGCCCCGACACGATGATGACGGATCTGCGGGAAATCGCGCCGACCTATTACTTCGCGCCGCCGCGGGTCTTCGAGACGCAGCTGACGCAGATCATGATCCGGATGGAGGATGCGAGTCCGCTGAAAAAGCGCATGTTCCATTACTTCATGGATCACGCCCGCCGCGTCGGCCCCAAGATCCTCGATGGCGAGGATGTCAGCGCGGGCGACCGGCTGAAATACCGGCTGGGCGAGTTGCTGGTCTACGGGCCTCTGAAGAACGCGCTGGGCTTTTCCCGCGTGCGGGTCGGCTACACCGCCGGTGAGGCCATCGGGCCGGAAATCTTCGATTTCTACCGCGCGCTCGGGATCAACCTGAAACAGCTTTACGGCCAGACCGAAGCGTCGGTGTTCATCACCCAGCAGCCTGATGGCGAGGTCCGCTCCGACACGGTGGGCGTGCCGTCCCCGGGCGTCGAGCTGCGCATCGAGGAGAACGGAGAGGTCTTCTACCGCTCGCCGGGCGTCTTCGTGGAATACTACAAGAACGCCGAATCGACCGCCGGAACGAAGGACGCCGAAGGCTGGGTCGCCACGGGCGATGCGGGCTTCATCGAGGAAGAGACCGGCCATCTGCGGATCATCGACCGCGCGAAGGACGTGGGAAAGATGGCCGACGGCGCGCTTTTTGCGCCGAAATACGTGGAGAACAAGCTCAAGTTCTATCCCAACATTCTCGAAGCGGTGGTCTTCGGGGCGAACCGGGATCGCTGTGTCGCCTTCATCAACATCGACCTCGCCGCCGTGGGCAACTGGGCCGAGCGCAACAACATCGCCTATGCCTCCTATCAGGAATTGGCTCAGAACAAGCAGGTGCTCGACACGATCCAGTCCCATGTCGAGGAGGTGAACGCCTCTGTCGCGCAGGACGACATGCTGTCGGGCTGTCAGATCCACCGCTTCTTCGTGCTTCACAAGGAACTGGACGCCGACGATGGCGAGCTGACCCGCACCCGCAAGGTCCGCCGCAAGATCATCGAAGAGAAGTTCGCCGATCTGGTCGAGGGTCTCTATGCCGATGCGGACAGCGTCTACACCGAAACGGAAGTGACCTACGAGGACGGGCGGAAGGGCAAGATCAAGGCCACGCTCTATGCGCGCGCGCCGAAGGTGGTGCCCGTCGAGACCAAGACGCTGGAGGCGGCGGAGTGACAGCACTGCGGCCAATCCTGAGTGCCGCGCTTGTCGCTCTGGCGCTTTCGGGCGCTGCAGCGGGCGCGCGGGCCAATCCCGGGGTGGCGGCGACCTGGACGCAGCTCATGGACCAGTGCCTCGGCTACATCGCGGGCGACGAGATCGCGACGGATCTTCTGGGCGACCGCATCGACAGCGGCACGGGGCCCGATGGCATCGAACGGCTTGTGCACCAAGCGGCGCATGACATGCGCCTGCGCTTCGGCGCGAGCGATGTGGCGGTGCCCAAAAACGCGCGCCACTGTCTTGTCTGGACCGAGGCCGCGCTGCCGGAGGCGACGCTCTCGGCGATGCATGACGCGACCATGGCGCGCTACGCCGATCTGGTGGCTGCGGGTTGGACTCTGGGCGACGCCACCTTCGACGACGCGCCGCTTCTGGAAAAGGACATCCGCGACCGGCTGCCCTCGGGCTGTCTGGCGGCGGGACGTATCAATATCGACTGGGCACCGGGCACCGCGAGCTTCTACGCGCGGCTGATCGGCATGACCTGCACCGCCACCCAAACGGACAAGGGCTAGGGCATGAAGGACACCGAAGGTTACATCACCGCGGACGGGCGCCAGATCGGCGGCGTGCTGATGGAGATGAAGAACATCACCCTGCGCTTCGGCGGCGTGGTGGCGATCAACAACATCTCCTTCGATGTGCGCGAGGGCGAGATCCGCGCGATCATCGGGCCGAACGGGGCGGGCAAGTCCTCGATGCTGAACATCATCTCGGGCTTCTACACACCGTCGGAGGGCGAGGTGATCTACAAGGGCGAAAAGCGCCCGCAGATGAAGCCCTATCAGGTCGCCCGCATGGGTGTCGCGCGGACCTTCCAGAACATCGCGCTCTTCGAGGGCATGACCGTGCTCGACAACGTCATGACCGGGCGGCTGACGCATATGAATTCGGGCGTGTTTTCGCAGGCGCTCTGGTGGGG
>CAZTEV010000172.1:0-5479 GCA_964612785.1 uncultured Roseivivax sp.
GACGGGGTGGAATGCCTGTTTCCCTACGCGCTGACCGCAACCGAGATGGGCCATGCGCTGGGCGATCTGCCCCTCGTGCTGATCAACACGCCGGTCGAGGATTGGGACGATGGCGCCCGGGGGCGCGCGGCGGTGCCCGGCGAGGTGGCGCGCTTTGCCGCCGACATGCATGCCGCGATTGCCTTCGCGCGTGCCGCCGGCACGGGCTGCGTTCACGTCATGGCGGGAAAGGCGCAGGGGGCCGATGCCCTGGCGCGCTTCAAGGCCAATCTGCGCGCGGCCTGCCTGGCCGCGCCGGATCTGACGATCCTGATCGAGCCGCTCAATCCCCATGACGTGCCGGGCTATTTCCTGAACGACTTCGACCGCGCCGCCGAGATCATCCAGACCATCGGGCTGCCCAATCTCGGGCTGCAATTCGATGCCTGGCACGCGAAGCGCATCCATGGCGACGTGGCCGCCACCTGGGCGCGGCATGCGCCCCTTGTGCGGCATGTGCAGATCGGAGGCTTTGCCGCCCGCGGCGCGCCGGACCCGGACGCCCCCGAAGAAGCCGCGTTCTACGAGGCGCTGGCAAGCAGCGGGTATCAGGGCTGGATCAGTGCGGAATATTTCGATGCAGGGGCAGGCTACGACTGGCTGGAGGCGCTGCGCGCCCGTCTGAGCGGCGCGCGCGTCGCAGTGTGACGGCCTAGTCGCCCAGCTTGGCGTGCACCTCGTCGAGATCAATCTCGCCCACGGGCATCTTGTTGCCGGGGTTTTCGAAGTCGTATTTGAACAGCTCGAAATCGCGTTTGTAGATCTCGTAGACGAGATGCATGGCCAGATCGTCGAAGTAATCCTCGACCGGGTGGGCGCGTTTCGGCCCGTGGCCTTCGCTTTCGTTGAAGCGTGGCACGTCTGACAGCACGACGGGTTTCGGCGTCTCGATGGCATCGAGCACCTGCTGCATGCCGTCGTTGAACTGCTCGGTCCAGAAGATCTTGTTGTAGCGTCCCCCATTCACGATGAAGGTCGAGATATGCCCGGACATGGCCGACCAGTGGATGTCGGGATCCATCGGGCGCCGCCAGCGGATCGTGTCGCGCGCGAACAGCAGGAAGCGGCGGAAGCTCTTGATCTGGTCGAACTCTTCGGTGCCGTCGTCGCCACCCACCTCGATCCCGTATTTCTGGATCAGGAGCGGGACGAGGTTGCCGCGGTAGCGTTTGCCGTTGCGCTGGATGCCGCAGATCTTGTCGAAGAACGAGGACAGGATGCGGGTATAGGGGTTGCGCACGCAGGTGAAGGCGTAGGACGAGCGGGTTTTGACGTTGGCCTTGATCGCCGCCTGGCTGTCTTCCCGGGCCCATTTGTGCAGGCCCTCGGTGGCGTCATGGATGTCGCCATCGTAGAATTCGCCATGGTCGGAATAATACATGATCTGCCCGATGGTCGAGCAGGCGCATTTCGGAACGACGCGATAGACGACGCTCTCGCTCTCGGTCATCCAGGTGCCGGGAAACCCCATTATGAAAGCTGCCTCTTCAATACGTGCGCGCCCGCGGCCCGTCGTTTGACGTAAAAAAGCAAAGAAACCGTGTTCATTCAACGTCCGTTTAAGATAACAAGATAAACAATCGGGTGGTGACGAGGTAGCGCAATAGAGAATGGCAAAGATCGCCTTCATTCTTCTGTGTCACAAGGACCCCGACGCGATCATCCGCCAGGCCCAGTCGCTGACGGCGGTCGGCGATTACATGTCGATCCATTTCGACAAATCGGCGCCGTCGGGCGCCTATGCGAAGATCCGCAGCGCGCTCAAGGACAATCCCAACGTCACCTTCGCCAAGCGGCGCATCAAATGCGGCTGGGGGGAATGGAGCCTGGTGGCCGCCACGCTGGAGGCGCTGAAAGCCGCGGTCGCGGCGTTCCCGCGGGCGACGCATTTCTACATGCTCTCGGGCGATTGCATGGCGATCAAGTCGGCGGAATACGCGCATGACTTCCTCGACCGCCGCGAGGTCGATTACATCGAAAGCTTCGATTACTTCAAATCCGACTGGATCAAGACCGGCTGGAAGGAAGAGCGGCTGATCTACCGCCACTTCGTGAACGAGCGGACGAACAAGCGGCTGTTCTACGCCATGTTCGAGGTCCAGAAACGGCTGGGACTCAAGCGGGACGTGCCTGCCGATATCGACATGATGATCGGCAGCCAATGGTGGTGTCTGCGGCGGCGCAGTGTCGAAGCGGTGCTGGATTTCGTGCGCAAGCGGCCCGATGTGGTGCGCTTTTTCCGCACGACCTGGATCCCGGACGAGACCTTCTTTCAGACGCTCGTGCGCCACCTCGTGCCCGAGCGCGAGATCGACAGCCGTACCCTGACCTTCCTTCTCTTCACCGATTACGGCATGCCCGCGGTCTTCTACAACGACCATTACGACGTGCTGCTCAGCCAGGATTACCTGTTCGCACGCAAGATCAGCCCCGAGGCGCAGGACCTCAAACGCAGGCTCGGCGTTCTCTATTCCGCCGAGCGCGTGCAGTTCCAGATCTCGAACGAGGGTCGGCAGCTCTTTCATTTCCTGACCCAGAAGGGCCGCATCGGACGCCGCTTCGCGCCGCGCTTCTGGGAGACCGAAAGCTCGCTAGGTCGCGAACGCGAATTGCTCATTGTCGTGTGCAAGAAGTGGCACGTCGCCAAGCGCCTTGTGGACCGCATCCGCCAGCAGACGAACGTGCCCTGCATCGAATATCTCTTCAACGAAGAGGCGACCGCGCTGCCCGATCTGGGCGGCATCCAGGCAACAATGGCCAAACGTCACCGCCACAGGCGGGCGCTGATGCGGATGCTGTTCGATTATTTCGAGACCGAGCGCCTTCTGGTCTGTCTCGATCCGGTCAATCTCGACCTGCTCGAAGATTTCTGCGGCGACCGCGCGCTGACGCGGATCCTCGAGATCGAGTGCCAGTTCTCGGACGAGTATCTGACAGGGCACGCGATGCGCGTGGGGCTTGCGGGCGATCAGACGCCCTCGGACACGCTGGCGCGGCTTCTGCCCACGATCCGCAACGACATGCTGCACGAAAGCGACCGAATTCGGGACGCGAATTTCGCCAACCATCTGCGGATCCGCGAGATCGACAGCCCCGAGGCCAATGCCGAGGCCATCGCCCAATTCCTGAGCGTCGGTCCGCAGAAGGCGCAGGACATCGCGCGCACCGACCATCTCTTTGCCGATTGAGGAGCCCATCCATGGCGTTCACCTATGACGACGACAACATCTTCGCGAAAATCCTGCGCGGGGAGATCCCCAATGACACCGTGCTCGAGACTGCGCATTCGCTGGCCTTCCGGGACATCCAGCCGCAGGCGCCCTGCCATGTGCTGGTAATCCCGAAGGGCAAATATGTCTCGTTCGACCATTTCGCGCAGGATGCCTCGGAAATGGAGATCGTCGATTACATCCGAGCTGTGGGCAAGGTCTGCGAGATGGAGGGCGTGTCGGAAGACGGCTTCCGCCTGATCTCCAATGCAGGCCGCGACGGCGTGCAGGAAGTGCCGCATCTGCATGTGCATATTCTGGCGGGGCGGTCGCTCGGGCGAATGCTGGCGAAGGGCTGAGGGACAGGGGGAAGGCCCGCGGTCAGGGCCCCCGCAGGCCCCGGATCAAGTCCGGGGCAGATGCGCCCGGTCCAATCCCGGAACGCCCTGTCACGGACCTGATCCGGGACCTCACCCCGCGACACGGGCGCCGCGCCATCCATGCGCGCCGGATCAAATGCCCCACCCCCCTGTCCCGGCCTTGCGCCGGGACCTCGGCGGTCGGCAAAATCGCACGGTGCATATATTTTCCAACGCGGATCGAAAGGCGTCGTGCCGGTGCCCACCGGACAAGCCGCAGCCAATCGGGACGTGTTTTCAACGTTGCTATTGAAGGCTCCGGATCAGGTTCGTCGCAGGCCCCGGATCAAGTCCGGGGCAGATGCGCCCGGTCCAATCCCCGAACGCCCTGTCCCGGACCTGATCCGGGACCTCACCCCTCAACACGCTGCCCGCATCACCCATGCGCGCCCTTGGTCAGCGCCAGGAACACGTCCTCCAGATCGGGCTGTTCGGTGCGGACGTCCGAGATCCGGATGCCTGCCTGCCGCACCGCGTCCAGCACCTGCTCCGCCGAGGTCTCGCGCGCATGATAGGTCAGGGCCAGGATGCCGCCCTCGCGTGTTTCCAGCTCCACGCCCGGCATCTCCGGCATCTGTGCAGGCGTCTCTTCTGGCTCGATCACCATGGTGCGCGCGTCAAGCTCGCCCAGCAGGTTCCGCGTCGTGTCCCGCGCGACCAGTTCCCCCTGGTTGATGATGGCGATCTCGTCACACATTTCCTCGGCCTCTTCGAGGTAATGCGTGGTCAGGATGATGGTCATGCCCTCTTCGCGGTTGAGGCGGCGGACATTGTCCCAGAGCATCTGGCGCAGCTCGATATCGACGCCCGCCGTGGGCTCGTCGAGGACAAGGATATGCGGGCGGTGCACCAGCGCCTTGCCCAGAAGAAGCCGTCGCCGCATGCCGCCCGAGAGGGTGCGCGCATAGGCTTCGGCCTTGTCCGACAGCCCGATCATCTCGAGGATCTCATCGGAGCGCCGCTGGCCCTTGGGCACGCCGTAGAGCCCCGCCTGCACCTCGAGGGCGCCGCGCGGAGTGAAGAACGGGTCGAGGTTCAGCTCCTGCGGCATGACACCGATCGAGGCCCGCGACTGACGCGGGTTCTGGTCCTGATCGAAGCCCCAGATCGTGACCTTGCCCGAGGTCTTCACCACGAGCCCTGCGAGGATGTTGATCAGCGTCGACTTGCCCGCGCCGTTCGGTCCCAGAAGCCCGAAGACCGAGCCCTGCGGCACGTCGAGATCGATGCCCTTCAGCGCCTCTTTCGCGGGCGCTTTGCCCTGTCCGCCATAGGTCTTCTTCAAGCCCTCGATCCGGATCGCGTCCTCGGCCATGCCTGTCTTGCTCCTTATCCTCACATCCGACATAAGGCACCTAGTGCAAAGACAACCGGATGGGAAATCGCCCGATGCCCCAGGACGCTCCAGAGACCAAGATCGTCGACAGCTACCGCGTCGCCTGCGATGGCGGAGAAGGCGCGCTCGGCCATCCGCGGGTCTGGTACCAGATCCCCGAGGATCGCGGCTGGGTCGAATGCGGCTATTGCGACGCCCGCTTCATCCATCGCGATTTCGCCGAGACCGACAAGACCTGAGCCCTAGTTACGGGCCAAGACGCGCCTCAGGCCCCGCGGCCCCTTCGGGCGCGCGCCAGCCAAGGAGATGCGCGACATGAGTTTCGGCAAGGGCTCTCACCTGCACCTGATCGACGGATCGGCCTTCATCTTTCGTGCCTTCCACGCGCTGCCACCCCTGACGCGCAAGTCGGACGGTCTGCCCGTGGGCGCGGTGCAGGGCTTCTGCGACATGCTGCGCCGCTACATCGCGAAGGA
>CAZTEV010000173.1:0-5464 GCA_964612785.1 uncultured Roseivivax sp.
CCTGTGGGCCTTGCCTCCTTCGCGGCGGCTGCCGTGTCGGGCGGCGATCCGATCCGCACGGGTGTGGTCGCGTTCTTCTACTCGCTCCGCACCGCCGCGCTGCCCTTCCTGTTCATCTTCAACACCGATCTTCTTCTGATCAATGTGGGATGGGTGCAGGGCATATTCGTCTTCATAACCGCGACGGTGGCTATGCTGCTGTTCGCGGCGGCGACGCAGGGCTGGTTCCTGGCCAAGAACCGCATCTACGAGACGCTGGCCCTGTTGCTCATTGCCTTCACCCTGTTCCGTCCGGGCTTCTGGATGGACATGGTGGCCCCTCCGTTCGAGCGGGTCGCGCCCTCGAACCTCGAGGAGGCGGCGATGCAGACGCCTGTGGGCGATGATCTCAGGCTCGAAGTGTCGGGCGTGGACGAGGTCGGCGCACCGATCACCTTCGTGGCGCTTCTGCCCATCAGCGAAGGCGAGACCGGGGCGGACCGTCTGTTCAATTCGGGTCTCGAATACATCCAGGACGGCGATCAGGTCATCATCGACAACGTGACCTTCGGCAGCCCCGCCGCCGAGGCAGGCTTCGACTGGGATCAGGTCGTCGAGGTGGTGCGCATGCCCGTGCCGCAGCCGTCGAAATACTGGATGTTCATTCCGGCCCTTCTGCTTCTGGCGGGCGTCGTGATGATGCAGCGGGGCCGGGCGCGGCGTGCGCCCGCCACCGCCTGAGGAAGGAGAGCGCTCATGTTTGACAAGGTGTTGCTTCCGGTCGATCTGACCCATCCCGAAAGCTGGCAGGCGGCCCTGCCTGCTGCGCGGGAATGCGCGGGCCCCGAGGGCGAGATCCACCTTCTGGGGATCGTGCACGATCTGGGCGCGGCGATGATCGCGTCCTTCCTGCCCGAGGATTTCGAGAAACAGGCCATGGAGCGGATGAAACAGGGCCTCACGGACCTTGCCGCAAACGAGCTGTCGGATTACCCGAAGGTTGAGGTTCACGTCGCCCATGGCCACATCCCCGAGACGATCCTGCGTATCGCGGGCACGCTTGAGGCCGATCTGATCGTCATGGCCTCTCATCCGCCACACGAGTTGCAGACCCTTCTGGTGGGATCGAGCGCCGACCGCGTCGTGCGCCACGCCACCATTCCCGTTCTGGTCGTCCGCTAGGGCGGCCTGTCACTGGCCCGCGCATCCTCCCCCTTGCGCGGGCACCAAAGGAGGCTTTCGCCTATATGACTCCCTTCGCAATCGCCGGCGTGCAGATGCACGTCTCTGCGCTGCATTCCAACGTCGAAGCCATGCGTCACCGGATCGATATCCTGATGGCGCGCTTCCCCTGGACCCAGATGGTGCTGTTCTCCGAGCTGGCGCCTTACGGCCCGCTCGACCAATATGCGCAGCCCTTCCCGAACGACGCGCTGTCGCAGTTCCAGGAAGATGCCCGCCGCTACGGCATCTGGCTGATCCCGGGCTCGATGTTCGAGAAGATGCCCGACGGGCGCATCTTCAACACCTCCGTGGTGATCAACCCCCAAGGCGAGATCGTGCGGAAATACTCGAAGATGTTCCCGTTCAAACCCTATGAGCAGGGCATTTCCTCGGGCACGGATTTCTGCGTCTTCGACGTGCCGGATGTGGGCCGGTTCGGCCTGTCCATCTGCTACGACATCTGGTTCCCCGAGACGACGCGGCAGCTGACATCCCAGGGCGTGGAGGTGCTGCTGCACCCGGTTCTGACCGGCACGACCGACCGCGAGGCCGAAATTTCCATCGCCAAGGCCACGGCGGCGCAGTTCCAGTGCTACGTGATCGACGTGAACGGTCTGGGCGCAGGCGGCGTGGGCCGGTCGCTGGTGGTCGATCCCGCGGCCACGGTGCTGCACCAATCCGCAGGTCAGGAAGACATGTTCCCGATCGAGATCGACCTCGACATGGTCCGCCGCCAGCGCGAGACCGGGATCAAAGGTCTGGGCCAGGTGCTGAAATCCTTCCGCGACCGCGAGGCCGACTTCTCGGTCTATGACCGCACGAGCGGTGTGGACAGCTATCTCAACACGCTGGGCCCCTTGCAGACGCCGCAGCAGGGATCGCGCGCGGGCGTCGACATGGCCGATCCGCGCAGCGCGCTCAGCCAGGACCACATCGCGCCGTCCGAGACGGTGGCGGCGCCGGTCTTCAAGGGACGCACCGGCACACATTGATGAACAGCGCTTAGCCAGCGCGGCCGGCGCGATGCCGGGGGAGAGGAGGTTCAATAATGAACGTACAAAAGCCGGGAACGGATCTTCCGTCGATCAGCGATTACTACAGCGCCACGCAATTGCGGGCGGATCGCTGGTCAGCGCTGCGCGAATGCGCCGAGTCGCTGCAGGTCCACGGAATCGAGGGCCGACAGGGCAAAAGACTGATGGAATCGGCGCGGGCGCTTCTCGACGCGCTTGCGCCGATCGAAAAATACTGGGCCTTTCCGGGCTCGCACAGCTTCGAGCATCTGCGCCGGATGCTCGAAAGCCGGAATATCGACGATCTGGTCATCTCCGTGCGCCGGGTGGCGCGCGCGCTGACCTCGGGCGCCTACAGACGCCGGTCCATCCCGCTGTCGAGCGAGGAGATCGACAACGAGGATTTCGAGGATGAAAGCTCGCTCGCGCCCGAGGATCGCGCGCTGGGGCGGCCCTATTTCGAGGTCCTGATCGTCGACAACGTGAACGACCAGCAGGAACGTTTCCTGCGCAACAACCTGCACCGGATGCGCCGGGCGGAGGACAATTTCATCTACGAGGCGGTGGTGGTGCCCAGCCTCGAGGATGCGCTTATGGGCATCCTGTTCAACCACAATGTCCAGGCGGTGATCGTGCGTCCGGGCCTTGCGCTCAAGTCCAAGAACGACCTGCCGATCATCCAGCAATACCTCAACCACCTGAACCAGACCGAGGATGTGGACGGGATCGAGCCGCATGAATACGGCCCCGAAGCCTGCCGCCTGATCGCGAAGGTGCGGCCCGAGCTTGACGCCTACCTCATCACCGACCGCTCGGCCGAGGATATCGCGGGCATGGATCTGGGCCGCTGCCGCCGGGTTTTCTACAACCAGGAAGACTTCCTGGAGCTGCATCTGAACATCCTGCGCGGCGTCAACCGGCGCTACAAGACGCCGTTCTTCACGGCACTCAAGGAATATTCCAAGCAGCCCACCGGCGTCTTCCACGCCATGCCGATCAGCCGGGGCAAGTCCATTTCGCGCTCGCACTGGATCCAGGACATGGGGGCGTTTTACGGGCCGAACATCTTCCTGGCCGAGACCTCGGCCACGTCCGGGGGCCTCGACAGCCTTCTGGAGCCCAAGGGCCCGATCAAGGAAGCGCAGGACATGGCGGCGCGGGCCTTCGGGTCCAAGCAGACCTTCTTTGCGACGAACGGTACCTCGACCTGCAACAAGATCGTCGTGCAGGCACTGATCCGGCCGGGCGACATCGTGCTGGTGGACCGCGATTGCCACAAGTCGCACCATTACGGCATGGTGCTGGCGGGCGCCAATGTCTGCTACATGGACAGCTATCCGCTGCACCAATATTCCATGTACGGAGCGGTCCCGATCAACGAGATCAAGCACACGCTGCTGAAGATGAAGGCCGCGGGCAAGCTTGACCGCGTGCGGATGGTGCTGCTGACGAACTGCACCTTCGACGGGCTGGTCTACAATGTCGAACGGGTGATGGAGGAATGCCTCGCCATCAAGCCCGACCTTGTCTTCCTGTGGGACGAGGCGTGGTTCGCCTTCGCCCGGTTCGGGCCGACCTACCGGCAGCGCACGGCGATGGATGTGGCCAACCGCCTGCGCGAAAAGTTGCGCGATCCCAAGCATATCGAAGCCTATGAGGCGCAGCAGGAAGAGCTGAAGGATGCGAGCGACGAGACGCTGCTGAACACCCGGCTTCTGTTGCCGCCCAACGCGCGCATCCGCGCCTATGCGACGCAATCGACGCACAAGACACTGACCTCGCTCCGGCAGGGCTCGATGATCCACGTCAACGACATGGACTTCAAAGGCGAGGTCGAACAGGCCTTCCACGAAGCCTACATGACGCACACCTCCACCTCGCCCAATTACCAGATCATCGCCTCGCTCGATGTGGGGCGCAGGCAGGTGGAGCTCGAAGGCTTCGAGTTTGTCCAGCGTCAGATCGAAAGCGCCATGGCGATCCGTCGGGCGGTGGCCACGCACCCGCTTTTGTCGAAATATTTCAAGGTGCTGACCGCGGGCGACATGATCCCCGAGGAATACCGCGAAAGCGGGATCACCAGCTATTTCGACGCCAAGGACGGCTGGTCCGACAAGTCCGAGATCTGGGCCAAGGACGAGTTCGTGCTCGATCCCACGCGCGTCACGCTGGCCGTGGGCGGCACCGGCTGGGACGGGGACACCTTCAAGACGAAGGTGCTCATGGACAAGTACGGCATCCAGATCAACAAGACCTCGCGCAACTCCGTGTTGTTCATGACCAATATCGGCACGACGCGGTCTTCGGTCGCCTATCTGATCGAGGTGCTGGTGGAGATCGCGAGCGATCTGGACGATCTTCTGGACGACGCCTCCAAGATGGAACGGCGCAGCTTCGAGAAGCGGGTGAAGAACCTGATCGAGGACGTGCCGCCGCTGCCCGATTTCTCGCGGTTCCACGATGCGTTCCGATCGGGTTCGGACACGGCCGAGGGCGATATTCGCGCGGCGTTCTTCCTGTCCTACGAGGAGGAGAATTGCGATTATCTGGATCTGGACGATGCGCTGATGGCGCGGCTCGAGGATGGCGAGGAGCTGGTTTCGGCCTCCTTCATCATTCCCTATCCGCCGGGCTTCCCGATCCTGGTGCCGGGGCAGGTCATGTCCCCCGAAATCCTGCATTTCATGCGCGCGCTCGACGTAAGCGAGATCCATGGCTACCGCCCGGATCTCGGCTTGCGGGTCTTTACCCCAAAGGCTCTGAAGAGCCTCAAGAAAAAATCTTAAGCGACAGAGAGGACAGATAGATGCCGAAGAAGACGCTGAAGAATATCTCGGAGATCCGGCGGTATTTTCACACCAACCAGGACCCGATCTATTTCGTCTCGGCCACGAACTTCAACCTCCTGGGCCTCGATGAGTGGACCAAGAACTTCAAGTATATCTGCTACATGGACTGCTTCGACGGTCGGCACCCGAACGTTCTGGTGCCCTCCGAGATGCCCCATGACGAGTTCCAGTCGATAGAGGACATCAACAACTACCTGCTCCAGCACAAGGAAGTGGTCGATTACGTCAAGGCGCGCGGCGGCAAGCCGAAATTTGTCTTCCTGATGTTCGACGAGACGACCGAGAAGCTCGTGAAGGAGCTGGGCGGCGAGGTCTGGTTCCCCAAGGCCAAGCTGCGCCAGAACATGGACAACAAGATCGAGACCGTGCGCATCGGCAACAAGGCGGGCGTGCCGTCGG
>CAZTEV010000174.1:0-5440 GCA_964612785.1 uncultured Roseivivax sp.
GCCACCGTGCCCGGCGACAGCGACATCGCGCGGATGCCCGCGTCGCGGTTTTCCTTGTCGGCCATGCGCGTCAGCATCAGCGCCCCGGCCTTGGAGGCGCAATAGGCCGACCACGCCTCGACCGGACCATGCGCGGCGCCGGAACCGATCGTCAGGATCGTGCCGCCCGCCTCCTGCGCGCGCATCACCGGAAGGGCCGCCCGCATGCCATGAAAGACGCCCTTGAGGTTCACGTCGATCACACTGCCCCAGGCGTCGGGTTCGGCCTCGGCCATGTGGGCGATCGGCTCGATCACGCCTGCATTGTTGATCATCACGTCGAGCGATCCGAACGTGTCCACCACCGCCTCCACCGCCTGCGCCACCTCCCAGTAGCGCGAGATGTCGCAGGGGATCGCGATGGCGTCCTGGCCGATCTCGCCCGCGATCTCGGAGATCCGGTCCGCCGACCGGGCGATCAGCGCGACCCGCGCGCCTGCAGCCGCGAAGCGGCGCGCGGCGGCCTCCCCGATCCCCCGGCTGGCGCCGGTGACGAGCACGGATTTTCCGGTCAGATCCATGGCGGCACTCCCTCTTGGCCCTGCAAGCATGCGGCACTCCGGGCCGCTTTGCCCTGTGGGTAGCGGTCGTCTCCCGCCCGGTCCAGCCCCTTGACCCGGGACCGGCCACGTCGGAAGCTTATCCTCGATTTCATGGCTCATTCGCGGGAAGGAACCCCAATGTCACACCGCATCTGCAGATTACTGACGATCCCCGCCCTTGCCGGAACCGTGCTGGCGCCGATGCAGGCCGCAGCCGATGTCACCCCGGACGCGGTCTGGGACGGGTTCCGCGCCTATCTCGAAACGGCGGGCTACAGCGTCGAGGCCACGCGCGCCGAACGCGGGGGCGACGTGGTGATCGAGGACCTGACCGCCACCATGGAGATGTCCGAAGACGACGCCCAAGGCACGCTCGTCTTCGAGGCCGAAAGCATCACCTTCGAAGATCAGGGGGACGGCACCGTGCGGATCCTGTTTCCGCAAAGCATGCCGATCACCATCACCACGGATGACAGCGACCAGCCCGAAACCGTAGTTCGGCTGGACTATGTGCACACCGGGCTGAGCATCCTGGCCTCGGGAGATGCCCAGGATCAGCGCTACGATCTGGAGGCCCAGTCGCTCGGGATCGAGCTTGATGAAATCGTCGTGAACGGCGAGGCCCTGCCCGCGGAGATGGGCAGCGGCAGCTTCACGCTGGCCACGCTCAGCGGCACCATGTCGCTCAACTACGGCGATCTGCTGGCCGTCGCGCAGAACCTGCAGGCGGAAAGCCTGTCCTACGCGATCAGCTTCACCGATCCGGATACCGGCGATACCGGCAGCCTGACGGGCGCCCTGTCCGACGTGGCGATGGAGGGCGCAGGCACCCTGCCCGACATGGATCCGGGCCTTTCCGCGGATGCAATGGTGGCCGCCGGTCTGACAGCCGAGGGCAGCTTCACCTACGGCGCGGGCCAGTCGCAATTCAGCGGCACCTCCGAAGGCGCGCCGGTCGAGGGCACGAGTTCCTCGAGCAGCGGCAATTTCAGCGTCACGCTGTCGCCCGAGGGATTGCGCTACGGCGCGGGCGCGGAAAATATCGAGATGTCGGCCACCGTTCCCGACCTGCCCTTCCCACTGTCGGCGTCCATCGAGCGGCTGCAGACAAACGTCGCCCTGCCGGTGACGGCCTCGGAGGAGCCGCAGGACTTCTCGCTTCTGGTGGAGCTTGCGGGACTCGAAGTCGCACAGATGATCTGGATGATGTTCGATCCCACCGAGATCCTGCCGCGCGACCCCGCAACCTTGCTGATCGACGTGACCGGCCAGGCCACGAGCTTCCTGTCGATCCTGGATCCCGAAGCGATGGCCGCGGCGGGCACCCCGCCGGGCGAGGTGAACGCGGTCAGCATCAATGCGCTGCGGCTCGACGCGGCGGGTGCGGAGTTGACGGCGAACGGCGCCTTTACCTTCGACAATGAAGATCTGCAGACCTTCGAGGGAATGCCCGCGCCTGCGGGCGAGGCCACGATGACGCTGAGCGGCGCCAACGCGCTGATCGACCGGCTGATCCAGATGGGCCTTTTGTCGAACGAAGACGCGATGGGCGCGCGGATGATGATTTCGATGTTCTCGGTGCCGGGGGAGGCCCCCGATACGCTGACATCGACCGTGACGGTCACCGAGGAGGGGCAGGTCCTCGCCAACGGGCAACGGTTGCGCTGAGTGGCGGTCCGGCCGGGCGCGGGCTTGCCCCGCCCCTGCCACGGACGTGATCCGGGGTCTCGCCGGTCTCCGTACCCCTGCCCCGGACGTGATCCGGGGCCTCGCCGGTCCCAATCCGCTGTCCCGGACGCAATCCGGAGCCCCACCACTTCCTCTCCCGCTGTCGCGCGGCCCATGCCTGACGCGAGACCGAAGAGGTCCCGGATCACGTCCGGGACAGGGCGGGCACGGGCGGACGCCTGGCAGGCGCCAGCCGCGGCGCTCAGAGTCGCCGCTCGAAGAACACGTCCGGGTAGGGATCGTCGTTGAAGCGCGGGATCTCGGTCCAGCCCAGCGCGCGATAGAGCGCAACCGCTTCCGGCAGCGCGCTGTTCGTATCGAGCCGCAAAACTGTCATCCCGAGCGCGCGCGCCGCCTCCTCCAGCGCGGCCATCATGGCCCGCGCGATGCCCTGCCCCCGCAGATCGGGCGCGATCCAGACGCGTTTGACCTCGCCCCAATCGCCATGCCCCTTGAGCCCGCCACAGGCCACGGCTTGCCCGTCGCGCCAGGCCAGAAGGAAGGCGCCCCGCGGCGCACGCATGTCGGCCGCTTCGGGATCGGCAGACAGGCGCACGTCGAAACCCTGCGCGAACCGGCGGTTCAGCTCGTCGTAATATTGACCGAGGCAGGACAGGGCCGCCGCATCGGTGGGATCGGCGGCCTGGATGTCGATCTCCAAAGGTCTGGTCATGGCTGTGCCCAGCCGCGCTTGTCGCCAACAGGGGTCATGGGGCCTCCAATGCGTTTTGCCGACGACATGCGCCAAAGCGCGCCTCGGTGCAATGTCGCGCAGGCGGCCGTTCAGGACTCGAGCAGCCCCAGAAGCGCGGCCTCGGCCTGCCGCAATCCGCGGATGTCCCGCGCCCGGTCCAGATGGGCGCGGCGCGCCTCAAAGGCCTTGTCGGACAGGTCGATCACGCGGGGGTGGACGTAACTCGTCCGGCAGATCGCGGGCGTGTTGTGCAACCGCGCCGCGGCGGCTTCGGTCATGGCCTTGATCGACAGCCGCTCCTCGCGCATCGCCACGTCGAAGGCGGCGACACTGCCGTTCCAGGTGCGGAAGGTCTTGGCCGTGATCGCCGCATCGCCGGTCCACTCTGCAAGCCGCGCATTGATCGTGTCCGAGCCCACAGAGCGCGCAGTACCCTCCGCATCCTCCCACGAGACAAGCGTCGGCCCGCCCAGATCGTCGAGCCGTTCGAGCACACGATTGAGCGTGCGGTCGCGCAGACGCTTCCGGACCCGATCGCCGCCCTTGGCCCGATACTCCAGCCGCACCTCGTCGCCATCAAGCTCCAGATGCCGGGGCTTCAGGGTCGTGGCGCCAAAGGTCCGGTTCCGGCGGGCGTAATCGGAATTGCCGACGCGCAGATTGGCCCGGTCCAGCAGCGCCAGGATGGCCGCTACGGCGAAATCGTGATCGCCCGCCTGCCCCTCGCGCAGATCGCGGCGGATGCGCCTGCGGAGCGCAGGCAGGGCCGCGCCGAAACCAGCCAGGTGGTCGAACTTCTTGCGGGCCCGGAAGGCGGTCCAGTCGGCATGGTAGCGGTATTGCTTGCGCGCCCGGTCGTCCCGGCCCGTCGCTTGCAGATGCCCGCGCGGATCGGGACACATCCAGACGTCGCTATAGGCGGGCGGCACCGCCAGCGCGTTCAGGCGCCGGCGCTCCTCGGGCGCGTCGATGCCGGTGCCGTCGGGCGCGAAATACCGCCACCCGCGCCCCTGCCTGCGCCGGGTGATGCCCGGGCGGCTGTCGGGGAAATATCTGAGCGCGGGAATATCCTGCATGGGCGGCAAACGCGCCCCGCGTTGTGGCGGTTCCGCTTGCCGCCGGGGCTGGCTTGATCCCGGCAGGGCAAACTGTCACCGTGCGCGCAAACGACAGATGAGGCGGTGATGCAGGATTACATGGGCGGGGTGGAACTGGTCACGCCGGACGCGGCAGAGCCCGCCTTCTTCGAGGATCCCGAAGCCGCGGTCGACCGGCTGTCGGCGCTTTACGAACAGGCGACGGAATTCCTGTGCGATCGCTTCCAGCACGCGATCGAGACCGGCCATCCCGGCGTGCGCTACCGCGCTTTCTACCCCGAAGTGCGGATCGCCACGACCAGTTTCGCCAAGGTCGACAGCCGCCTGTCCTTCGGCCATGTGGCGGCGCCCGGCGTGCATGCGACCTCGATCACCCGGCCCGACCTTTTCCGCGCCTATCTGATCCAGCAGATCGGCCTTCTGATCGAAAATCACGGCGTTCCGGTGCAGGTGGGCCTTTCGGATACGCCGATGCCCGTGCATTTCGCCGTGGCCAACCGCGCGGGCGTGACCGTGCCGCAGGAAGGCGCCGCCGATTTCATCCTGCGCGATGTCTTCGACGTGCCGGATCTGACCACGACAAACGACGACATCGTCAACGGGCTGGCCAAGCCCAAACCCGACGGGACAGAGCCGCTCGCGCCCTTCACGGCCCAGCGCGTCGATTATTCGCTGGCCCGCCTCGCGCATTACACCGCGACCGATCCCGCGCATTTCCAGAACCACGTCCTGTTCACCAACTACCAGTTCTACGTCACCGAGTTCGAAGCCTATGCCCGCGCGGCACTCACCGATCCGGCCTCGGGCTATACGAGCTTCGTCTCCACCGGAGATGTCGAGATCACCGATCCCGACGCGCCCCTGCCGGGCAGCCCGAAGATGCCGCAGATGCCGACCTATCATCTCAAGCGCGCGAACGGCTCGGGCATCACGCTCGTCAATATCGGCGTGGGGCCGTCGAACGCGAAGACCGCGACGGATCATATCGCGGTGCTGCGCCCGCATGCCTGGATCATGGTGGGCCATTGCGCGGGGCTGAGGAATTCGCAATCGCTGGGCGATTTCGTGCTGGCCCATGCCTATCTGCGCGAAGATCGCGTGCTCGATCACGACCTGCCCGTCTGGGTGCCGATCCCCGCGCTTGCGGAAATCCAGACCTCGCTCGAGGAAGCGGTGGCGGTGGAGACCGAGCTGAAAGGCTATGATCTGAAGCGGGTCATGCGCACCGGCACGGTGGCCAGCGTCGACAACCGAAACTGGGAATTGCGTGAAACTCAGGGCCCCGTGCAGCGCCTGTCGCAATCCCGCGCCATCGCGCTCGATATGGAAAGCGCCACGAT
>CAZTEV010000175.1:0-5350 GCA_964612785.1 uncultured Roseivivax sp.
TGAACCCGCCGGGCTTTGCGGCGCAGACCGTGGCGCTGGCCTTCGGCCTTGCGGCAGCCTCGATCTTCCCGGCGCTGATGATGGGTATCTTCTCGACGAAGATTAACAACCGCGGTGCGGTGGCGGGCATGCTCGCCGGTCTCATCGTGACGCTCATCTACATCTTCCTGCACAAGGGCTGGTTCTTCATCCCCGACACCAACAGCTTCACCGACGCAGATCCCCTGCTCGGCACGATCAAGTCGACCTCGTTCGGCGCTGTGGGTGCGATGGTGAACTTCGTGGTGGCCTATGTGGTCTCCTCGATGACCAAGCCGGTCCCGGCAGAGATCCGCGAACTGGTGGAAAGCGTCCGCGTGCCGCGCGGCGCAGGCCAGGCGCAGGATCACTGATCCGGCAGAGCCTTGAACACCGACCCGGGCCAGCTTTGGCCCGGGTTTTTTCATCTTCGGGGCCTTTTGCCTCCCGCCCCCGCCGACTAGCCTTGGCCCGAACGCCGAAGGAGACGGCCCTTCATGACCGACGCCATCGCCGATTTTCTGGATCGCCTGCAGCCCTATTCGGACCTTTCGACCGCTGACCGCGCCGCGCTTGCGGGCGAGATGCGGGCCGAGACCTTCGCCAGCGGCGATCAGGTCTACAGCTTCGGTGACCGGCTCGACGGGCTTTATATCGTGCGGTCCGGCGATATCGAGGTGCAGGACGAACATGGCGAGACGGTCTCGCTTCTGGGTCCGCGCAATTCCTTCGGGGAACGTGGCCTTGCGCGCGACGGGCGCGCGGCGACCTCGGCTTTCGCCCGTTCACCGACCGAGCTTCTGGTCCTGCCCGCGGCTGCATTTCGCGCCGCCTGCGCCGCGCATCCGGCGCTCGCACGGTTCTTCGACCGCTCCGCCGCGGCCCGGCCACAACGCGCGCCGCTGTCGGATCTGGCCACAAGCCAGGTCGCGCAATTCATGGCGCGCAATCCGCTGACCATCCCGCCCGAGACGCCCGCCTCCGAGGCCGCACGTCGGATGCGCGATGCGCGCGTCTCGTGTCTGTGCGTTCTGGAAGAGGGCCAATTGACCGGCATCGTCACGATCCGCGATCTGTCGGCCCGCATTCTGGCCGAGGCCGCGCCGCCCGATACACCCGTCTCCGCGATCATGACCCGCGATCCGCGCACCCTGCCGCCCGAGGCGCTGGGATCGGACGTCCTGCACATGATGCTCGAACGACGGATCGGGCATGTGCCCATTCTGGCATCCGACGGCCTTGTCGGGATTGTCACGCAAACCGATCTGACGCGCTTTCAGGCCATGTCCTCGGCCGAGCTGGTCGCCGGGATCGCCGGGGCCAAATCTGCCGAACAGATGGCCGAGACCACGGCGCGCATTCCCCGCCTTCTGGCGCAGCTCGTCGCGGGCCATCATCCGCACGAGGTCACGACGCGGCTGATTACCGACATCGCCGATGCGGTCACCCGCCGCCTTCTGCGGCTGGCCGAACGCGAACTGGGCCCGCCGCCCGTGCCCTATCTCTGGCTCGCCTGCGGATCGCAGGGCCGGCAGGAACAGACCGGCGTCAGCGATCAGGACAATTGCCTGATCCTGTCGGACGAGGCCCGCCCGGAACACGACGCCTATTTCGAGTGGCTCGCGCGCTTCGTCTCGGACGGGCTGAATACCTGCGGCTATGTTTATTGCCCGGGCGACATGATGGCGACCAATCCGCGCTGGCGGCAGCCTCTGTCGACCTGGAGGCGCTACTTTCAGGGCTGGATCGACAAGCCCGTGCCCGAGGCGCAGATGCTGGCCTCGGTGATGTTCGATCTGCGCCCCATCGGGGGCGACACATCGCTTTTCGATGGGTTGCAGGAAGAGACGCTGGAGAGCGCCGCGAAGAACTCGATCTTCGTGAGTCACATGATCGCCAATTCACTGAAGCACCAGCCTCCGCTGGGTCTGATCCGGGGCCTCGCCACGATCCGGCATGGCGAGCACAAGGACCGGCTCGATCTCAAGCATTCGGGCGTTATTCCGGTGACGGATCTGGCCCGCGTCTATGCGCTGCGCGGGAAGCTGCGCCCGGTCAATACCCGCGCGCGGATCCAGGCGGCGCATGCGGCGGGACTGATCAGCAAGAGCGGCGGGCAGGATCTGCTCGACGCCTATGACCTGATCGCGGAGACGCGGCTCGAACATCAATGCCGCCAGATCCGGGCGGGCCACGCGCCGGACAATTTCATGGCGCCCGCGCATCTGTCGGATTTCGACCGCGCGCATCTGCGGGATGCCTTCGTGGTGGTGAAAGGTCTGCAATCCGCCCTTGGCCACGGGCGCGGGATGTTGTCTTAACAGGGGCGACAGCCCGGGGGGAGACGGGATGGGAGGACGCATATGTTTCTGGAACTGATCGCGGTGATCGTGGCGGGCCTGGCCGGCGCGGGCGGTATGCTGCTTTTGAGCCGGATTGCGGGCGACCGGCTGCCGCGCTGGCTGGTGCCTGTCGCTGCGGGCTGCGCGATGCTGGCCGCGGCGATCTCGTCGGAATACGGCTGGTACGGCCGCACGGCGGGCAACCTGCCGGACGGGCTCGTGGTCGCGGATCAGATCGACAGCCCGAGCTGGTATCGTCCCTGGACCTATATCGTGCCCATGACCCAGCGCTTCGTCGCAATCGACATGGAGAACCTGCAGCAGAACACGCAGGAGACTTCGATTTTCCTGGCCGATCTGTATTTCTTCGGGCGCTGGCGGCCGGTGCAATCGGTCGAGATCATGGTGGATTGTGCCGAGAACCTGCGCGCCGATCCCACCTTCGGAGATGGCAGTGCGCCGGTCTGGCGCGATGTGGGCGCCGCCGATCCGATCCTGTCTACGATCTGCGCGCGGGTCTAGGCCATGGGCGCGCTTCGCCGCAAGCTTCTGCTTCTCTTCGCGGTGGTGCTGGTGGCAACCCTCGCTGCAGCCGCGATGGCGCTGCATCTGGCAGGCAGCGAAGGGCCCGTCGCAGCCTTCGCGGCCATGGCGTTCCTGCTGCTTGCGATCCTGACCGCCTGCTGGTTCGTGATCGACCAGACGGTGGGTGTTCCGGTCGACCGGCTGGCGGCCATCCTGCGCATCCACGCCCATGCGGGCGATGCGCCTTCCCCCGATGCCGCCTCTGCGGGCCATCTGGGCGATCTGGGCGATGCGGCGGAGGCCGTCACCAAGGCTTTGGCCGATGCCCGGCGCGACCGCGCGGACGCGATCGCGTCCGAGACCGCGGCGCTTGCCTCGGAACGGCAACGGCTGACCGAAATCCTGACCGAGATCCCCGTCGCCACGATCCTCGCCACGCAAACCGGCAGTATCGCCCTTTATGACGGTCAGGCCGCCGAGGTGCTGGCCCAGATCGGCACGCCGCGCCTCAACGCCCCGCTTTCGGATTACTTCACCGCAGACAGCGTCGACCGTGCCCTGTCGAAGATGCGCCGGTCCGGCATGAGCGTCGATGCACGTCTGGAAGGCGCGCGCGGTGCGCTCACGCTGTCGGCCCGGCTGAAACCCATGCGCGACGGGTGCACGCTGATTCTGATCGACGCCGCCGACGCGACGCTTCCGCCTGAGGCCGACCGCCCGCTGATCTACGATTTCGCGCTGCTGACGCAGACCCCGGGCGGCGCCATCGAGGACCGGCCTCTGCGCGATCTGGTCTATTGCGTCTTCGATCTCGAGACGACGGGCTTGCTGCCGCATCGCGATGCGGTGATCCAGATCGGTGCTGTGCGGGTGATGCGGGGCCGGATCGTGGAGGGCGAGTGCATCGACCAGCTGGTCGATCCCGGCCGCCCGATCCCGCCTGCGACCACCCGCGTGCACCACATCACCGATGCAATGGTGCGCGGCGCACCGCCCCTGACCGAGGCCGCCCCGGTCCTGCACGACTTTGCCCGCGACACCGTGCTGGTGGCCCATAACGCGCCCTTCGATCTGGCCTTCCTCAAGGCGCGCAGCGCCGAGACGGGGCTCGACTGGCGCCATCCAGTGATCGACACGGTGCTGCTGTCCGCGATCCTTTTCGGCACGACCGAGAAACACACGCTCGACGCGCTTTGCACGCGGCTCGGCATCACGATCCCGCCGAAGCTGCGCCATACTGCACTCGGGGATGCGCAGGCCACGGCCCAGGCCTTTTGCCGGATGCTGCCCATGCTCGAAGGCCGGGGCATCACCACCTTCGGCGCCTACTTGGCCGAGGCGCGGCGCCATGGGCGTCTCATTGCCGATATGAACTGAGGCTCCGGGCAGGCCTTCGCCGACGGGTCATGCTGCGGGAACCGCGTGTCTGCGCGGCATGTTTTGTGACCGATACAGACGACAGAAGGAGTCTTCCGATGCGCATAGCCCTCATGACCCTCGCCGCCACCATGGCATTCACCACCCTGCCCGCCAGCGCGCAGCCCAAGGATTGCCCGCCGGGCCTGGCCAAGAAAGCCGTGGAATGCGTGCCGCCGGGGCTCGCCAAGAAAGGCGTACGTTATGACCGGGGGGATGTGATCGACGACGATTACACGGTCATCCGCAACCCGGCCCGCTGGGATCTCGACCCGAACGGCGTCTATTACCGCGTGGGCGATACGTTCTACGAGGTGGACCGAGAGACCCGCGAGGTCCTGCGCGTGATTGGCGCGCTGGCCCGCCTGGCAGATTGACGCGCGTGGCGAGGCGGGCGCACCCGCCCGCTTCGCCTAATTCCTATTCCGCCGCCAGCTTGCGCGGCTTCAGCATATCCTTGAGGTAGCGGCCCGTATGGCTTTCCGCGACCTCGGCCACCGCCTCGGGCGTGCCGGTCGCCACGATCCGCCCGCCACCATCGCCGCCCTCGGGCCCGATATCGATCAGATGATCGGCGGTCTTGATGACATCGAGATTGTGCTCGATCACGATGACCGTGTTGCCCGCATCGACCAGCGAATGCAGCACTTCCAAGAGCTTCTTCACATCCTCGAAATGCAGGCCAGTGGTCGGCTCGTCCAGGATATAGAGCGTCCGCCCCGTGGACCGCTTCGCCAGCTCCTTCGACAGCTTCACGCGCTGCGCCTCGCCGCCCGAGAGCGTCGTGGCCTGCTGACCCACCTTGATATAACCTAGGCCCACCTTGACCAGCGCATCCATCTTCTCGCGGATGGACGGGACGGCGGCGAAGAAGTCCTGCGCATCTTCCACAGTCATATCAAGGACATCGGCGATGCTCTTGCCCTTGAACTTGATCTCCAGCGTCTCGCGGTTATAGCGCGCGCCGTTGCAGGTCTCGCAGGTGACGTAGACATCCGGCAGGAAGTGCATCTCGATCTTGATGACGCCGTCGCCCTGACACGCTTCGC
>CAZTEV010000176.1:0-5281 GCA_964612785.1 uncultured Roseivivax sp.
GTAACCCGGATCTTCCCTGATCCGATGGAATGCGGGGGCCTTCGGGCCCCCGCATGCATGTCTGGCCCCGCGATCCGTGCCGGATCGTGGGGCGTCAGGGGGCATCCTGCCCCCTCTTGGCCTGCGGCCAATTCACCCCCCGGGGCGACAGTCTGGAAAGGTGAAGCAGCAGGGCGGGCGCGGGGCAAACGGTCCGCGGGGTTCGCGGGCGGGACCCGCTTTGTGTAAAAACGCCGGGACGTGAGGCCCACGCGATTTGACCTTTGCGCGGTCCATGCCAGCTTGCCGCAGACATGAAGACCGAAAGGAGATCCCCTTGGCCGAGACTGCGCCCCTCATCGTCTGGTTCCGCCGCGATCTGCGGCTGTCAGATAACGCTGCCCTGAGCGCGGCTGCGGAGGCGGGCAGCCCGGTCATCCCGGTCTTCATCCGCGACGATCTGGTGGACGGCCTGGGCACCGCGCCGCAATGGCGGCTCGGGCTCGGGCTGGGCGCGCTGGCCCAAGCGCTGGAGGCGCGGGGCAGCCGGTTGATCCTCCGGGCGGGGACGCCGCTCGAGGTGCTGCGGGGGCTGTGCGAGGAGACGGGCGCGCGCGGCGTCTACTGGTCGCGGGCCTACGATCCCGATGCGGTCGAGCGGGACACGCGCGTCAAGGAAGGGCTGAAGGATGCGGGCCTCGAGGCGAAAAGCTTCGCGGGCCATCTGATGTTCGAGCCCTGGAGTGTCGAGACCAAGCAGGGGGAGTTCTACAAGGTCTACACCCCGTTCTGGCGTGCGGTGAAGGATCGCGACGTGCCCGCGCCGCTGGCCACGCCGGATCTGTCGGCGCCCGCCTCCTGGCCCGAGAGTGACGCGCTTCAGGCCTGGGGTCTCGGCGCGGGCATGCGGCGCGGCGCGGAGATCGTGCGGCCCTACGTGCAGCTGGGCGAGCAGGCGGCGCAGTCGCGGCTGGGCGCCTTCATGGCAAGCAAGGTCGCCGATTACGATGTGGGCCGGGACCGTCCATGGGCGGACGGCACCTCGAACCTCTCGGAAAACCTGGCGCTCGGGGAAATCAGCCCGGCGCAGTGCTGGCATGCGGGCCTGCGTGCGCTTCAGGACGGCAAGGGCGGCGCGGAGACCTTCCTGAAAGAGCTGGTCTGGCGCGAGTTCGCCTATCACCTTCTGTGGCACACGCCCCGGATCGAGAGCGGAAACTGGCGCGAGGAATGGGACGCCTTTCCCTGGAACGAGGACGAGCGGCGTGCGGAAGTGAAGGCCTGGAAACAGGGCCGGACGGGCATGGAATTCGTCGATGCGGCCATGCGCGAGATGTATGTTACGGGCCGGATGCACAATCGCGGCCGGATGATCGTGGCCTCCTATCTGTGCAAGCACCTGATGTGTCACTGGAAGATCGGCAAGGCCTGGTTCGAGGAGCATCTGATCGACTGGGATCCGGCCTCGAACGCGATGGGCTGGCAATGGTCGGCCGGATCGGGGCCCGATGCCACGCCCTATTTCCGCGTCTTCAACCCCGAAACCCAACTGGATCGGTTCGACAAGAAGCGCGCCTATGTGCGCCGCTGGATCGCGGAGGGGCAGGCCAATCCGCCAAAGGAGGCGCTGGCCTATTTCGACGCGATCCCGGAGCGTTGGAACATGGGCCCGACGGATGCCTATCCAGAGCCGATCGTGGGCGCGAAGGAGGGACGCGAGCGCGCGCTCGAGGCCTATGGCAACCGCGACTTCTGAACCGGGCCGGGCGGTTGCCTTGCCGCCAAGCCCCTGACCACTATAGGTTAACGCGAAACTTAATAAGCCGGTCCCTCGTGTCTTGGCGGGCGACACTGGAGAGAACTGAATGATCCTGACAGACACGACAGGCCAGCCGGACCTGCCGCGCTATTTCAGCCATGTCTTCGGCATGGCCCGTGAAATGAACAATGGCCGCATCGATTTCGTGATGCCCGATGGCCGCGTCTTCCGCGCCGAGGGCGCCAATCCCGGCCCGGTCTCGGAGTTGCGGATCCACAATCCCGACCTCTTTGCGCGGCTGATCCGCGAGGGCGACATGGGCTTCTGCGAGGCCTATCTGGATGGCTGGTGGTCGACGCCGGATCTGATGGCCTTCATGGATCTCGTCCATGCGGACAACGAGGAGATCTATGACGGCTTTCCGGGCATGAAGCTGGTCAAGCTGTATGAAAACCTGCGCTTCTGGTTCAAGTCGAACTCCAAGCGGCAGGCCAGGAAGAACATCTCGCACCATTACGATCTGGGCAACGATTTCTACGGGCTCTGGCTCGACGATACGATGACCTATTCCTCGGCCAAGTTCGACACCGGGCAGGAAAGCCTCGAACGGGCGCAGGAGCAGAAATATGCTTCCATGGTCGATCAGATGGGCGCCAAGCCCGGCGATCATGTGCTGGAGATCGGCTGCGGCTGGGGCGGGTTCGCAGAATATGCCGCGAAAGAGCGGGGGCTGCGCGTCACCGGTCTGACCATCTCGAAGGAGCAGTTCGATTACGCGCAGGAGCGGATCCGCCGTGCAGGGCTTCAAGACCAGGTCGAGTTCAAGCTGCAGGATTACCGCGACGAGCGCGGCAGCTACGACGGGATCGCCTCGATCGAGATGTTCGAGGCGGTGGGCGAGAAATACTGGCCCATCTATTTCGATACGGTGAAAGAGCGGCTGAAGCCCGGTGCGCAGGCGACGCTGCAGATCATCACGGTGCAGCACCGGCGCTGGGACATCTACAAGCGCAGCCCCGATTTCATCCAGAAATACATCTTCCCGGGCGGCATGCTGCCCTCGCCGGTGATCCTGCGCGAACAGGTTGCGCGGGCGGGGCTCGATTTCGTGAAATCCATCGAATTCGGGGACAGTTACGCGCAGACCCTGCGTCGCTGGCACGACACGTTCAACGAAAAATGGGACGATGTCGCGCGGTTAGGGTTTGACGAACGCTTCCGGCGGATGTGGAACTTCTACCTGACGTCCTGCGCCGCGACCTTCGCGTCCGGCAATTGCGACGTCACGCAGATCACGTTGCAACGGCCGGGATAGAGGTTTCATGCCCACAGCACCGAAACTCGTGGCAGGGCTATTGCTGGCCGCGCTGGCCTTTGTCGCCTCCGAAATGGTGAAGCCGCTGATGCCGTCCTCGACGGTCTTCGGCTGGTTCTCGCAGGTCAACATGCTGATCGGCTTCGTCGTGGGCTGGCGTCAGGTGGGGGCAGGCGCGGGCCGCGGATCGGCGGCGGCGATCTCGAACGGTATCACCGGGACGACCGTGATGGTCGTCTCCTGCCTGATCGTGCACGCGATCTACACGATGGTCGAGGATTCCTTCGACCGGAAGTTCCGCACCGTGTTCGCGGCCATCAATGGCGCCATCGAAAACTTCCTGGAATACGGCGAGTACATGCTGAGCCCGACCTTCCTGGGCCTGTTCCTGCTGGGGGCGATCATTGTCGGCATGGCGACGGAAATCTCCGGTCATTACTGGCGCTGACGTGACACGCTATTTCCTGTACGGCACGCTGCTGCACCCGCCGCTTTACGAAGTCGTGGCCGGGGTCGCGTTGGAGGGACAGCCTGCATCGCTTGACGCGCATGGCGTCGATTGGGTGGCGGACGAGGCCTATCCGGTGATTCATGCCGCCCCAGGCCGCCGCGCGGAGGGGATGTTGATCGAGGCCGATCCGGAGGTGGCGGCGCGGCTCGATTACTACGAGGCGGGCTTCGGCTACCGCGCTGAGACCTGCCGCGTCGACACCGGGGCGGGGCCTGTCACGGCGCAGGTCTATTTCCCCGAGCAGGACCTGAGCCCGGCGGAGCCTTTCGATCTGGCCCAATGGGCGGCGCGCTGGGGCCGTATCGCCACCGGGGCCGCCGATGAGATCATGGCCCGCTTCGGACGCGACAGCGCCGAGGACGCCCATGCGCTCTGGCCGGTCTTCGCCGCCCGGGCCTGGGGGCGAGAGATGGCGCAGAACGCCGCGCCCGCCACCTTGCGCACCGAAATGACGCGGGCCGATATCGCGCAGTTCCAGCACGCGCCGGGCGGTTGGGACGGGTTCTTCCGGGTGCGGCGCTTCTCGGTGCAATACAGCCAGTATCGCGGTGGCCTGTCCGAGCCTGTGACGCGCGAGGCCTTCTGCGCCTTCGATGCCGCGCTCGTTCTGCCCTATGATCCGGTGACCGACACGGTGCTGCTGATCGAACAGTTCCGCTACGGCCCGCTGATGCGCGACGATCCCGCGCCCTGGGTGCTGGAGCCCATCGCGGGCCTTGTCGATGCGGGCGAAGATCCCGCCGAGACCGCCCGCCGCGAGGCCCTCGAAGAGGCGCATCTGAAAGTCAGCGACATCCGGCCCATGGTGCGGGTCTATGCCTCGCCGGGCTATTCCACGGAATTCTTCCACTGTTTTCTGGGGCTTGCGGATCTGTCGGGCCGCGGCACCGTGCATGCGGGGCTCGACGCCGAGAACGAGGATATCCGCAGCCATGTGCTGTCCTTCGAGCGCGCCATGGCGCTTGTGGACAGCGGCGAGATCAATGCAGGCCCGCTGGCGATGATGCTTCTGTGGCTCGCGCGCGCGCGGCCCGCATTGCGCGCCAAGGTGGACGGCAAGCCGGGCGGTTGACGGGGCGGCCGGGCGTCGCCACCTCTGCCGCATCGTCTTGAGTTCCCCACCCCCGCGCCCTAAACCCATGGGCAGACAGCGAGACATCGCAAAGGAGCCGTCATGCGCATCGCCAAGGACCTCGCCGACGCGGTCGGCCGCACACCCCTGATCCGCCTGCGTCAGGCCAGCGAAGCCACCGGGTGCACCATCCTGGGCAAGGCCGAGTTCATGAACCCGGGCCAATCCGTCAAGGACCGCGCCGCGCTCTATATCATCCGCGACGCGGTCGACCGCGGCCTGCTGGAGCCGGGCGGCACCATCGTCGAAGGCACGGCCGGCAATACCGGGATCGGGCTCGCGCTGGTGGGGGCGTCCTTGGGCTTCAAGACGGTGATCGTCATTCCCGAGACGCAGAGCCAGGAAAAGAAGGACATGCTGCGACTCGCGGGTGCGGAGTTGGTGGAGGTGCCCGCGGCGCCCTACAAGAACCCCAATAACTATGTGCGCTATTCCGGCCGCCTGGCCGAAGAACTGGCCAAGACCGAGCCCCATGGCGCGATTTGGGCCAACCAGTTCGACAACGTCGCCAACCGGCAGGCCCATATTGAGACGACCGGCCCCGAGATCTGGGAACAGACCGGCGGCAAGGTCGACGGCTTCATC
>CAZTEV010000177.1:0-5161 GCA_964612785.1 uncultured Roseivivax sp.
CTCCACGTTGTTGACCTCGAGTAGCGCGTGATCGGTCTTGGCCGCGTCGAGCATGGCTATTGTACCTCGGCTTGCGTGCGTCCCTGTCGGACATTGCGGTAGAAGACGGTGGCATCGGGGCACGGCCCGCCGCAGCGGGACACGAAGGCCCGGTAAAGCCCGTATTTGAAATATAGTGGATCGTTGGCGTTCGTTGTGGCGCCTCGGTAGGACCAGACCGGCCGTCCGTCCATCCAGACATTGATGAACCCATCCTCGCCCCGTGACCATCGGGCCTGCAGCATGATGCGCGTCCAGCGGTTGGTCAGATCGCCCTGCCGTGCGATGCGGATCTGGCGGTAGGGTCCGATTGGATTCATCGGATCGTCATCGAGTTGGAAAGGATTCGAGAAGTTGATGAAGAACCCGTCGGAGAAGAGCTGAAACAGAAGTTCCGGCCCGCTGCGTTCGCGCTGATGCACCTGCCCGAACGTGTAGCCCGGACCGTTCCCACGCAGACGCGGAAACCCGTCCGAAGGCAGGTAGAAGGACCATGCGTACCAGCGCTCGTCGCCGGGCTGGATGGATTGCCGTTTATCGAAGAACTCGACCCGTTCGCGGTCATCGCGACAATCGCCATTATTGCGAACGCAATCGCCCGCCTTCAACGTGAACCGCTCCCCTTTCGTGCCATCGCTGAAGCTGACGCGCGCATAGGAATACGGCTTCTTCGGCGACTGTATCTCCATCTGGCCACCTTCCGACAGGCTGCGTTGTGCCTGCGCGAAGGGCGCGGTGAAGAAAAGCCCGCACGTCAAGAATATGATCGTCAGTAATCGCATGCCGTCTGGGTCTCGGGGTTGGAAGGAGCGCGTGCCGGACTTCAAAAAAGGGGCGGCACTACACCGCCCCCTCAACGCGCAGTTGTCAGCCGCCCACGTTGCAGTCTTCGTTCGTGGGCCAGGGCGCGTTGGCCTGGGCATATTCGGCCGCCTTGTCGGCGATCAGCTGCTGGTAGTCCGACGTGTCGGGCATCATGTGGTCGGAGACCTTCACGAACTGCTCACCGTCCCATTCCAGCATCCAGCCACCGGAATGGCCGGTATGGTTGGCGCAGGAGGTGGCGAAGGGCGGCACCATGCCCGTGAGGCCCAGCTCATCGATGCGCTCTTCGGTCATGTTGATGTTCTCGAGGCCCCAGCGCAGCTGCTTGCTGTCGATCTCGGCCACGCCGAACTCTTCCTGGGCGGCGCGGATGCCTTCGGCGAGGATCGCCGAGATGACGATGCCACGGCCGTAGAAGACGCCGGACATTTCCTCGGGGTTCGACTGCGACAGGCCCGCATCGACGACATGCTTCTGGATGTCGGCCATCACCGGCGCTTCGGCGTTCGGGAAGGACCACGAGATGGACTTGTAGCCCGCGCCATCGGCACCGACGATCTTCAGGTCGGCATCATGCCCGGCCCACCAGACGCCGATGAAGTTCTCCATCGGGAATTTGGTCTTCACCGCTTCGGTGATGGCACCTGCGTTCATCGCGCCCCAACCCCACATCACGACATAGTCGGGACGCTCGCGGCGGATCTGCAGCCACTGCGCGGACTGGTTCTGCATCTCCTTGAGACCCACAGGGATCGGCAGCAGCTCGAAGCCAAGCTCGCCCGACTTCTTTTCGAGAAGCGGCAGCGGCTCCTTGCCGTAGGGGTGGTCGAGATGCAGGAAGGCGATCTTCTTGCCGTCGAGGCTGCCGCCCTCATCCTGCAGGTATTGCAGGATCATCGAGGCCGCGTCCCAGTAACCCGAAGGCGTGTTGAACGCCCACTGGAAGACCTTGCCATCGGCCATCGGCGAGAAGCCGTAACCGGGCGCCAGGATCGGGATTTCGTCCACGTTGGTCTTGGGCAGAACCTGCAGCGTGATACCAGTGGACCAGGGCTGCGTCACGATCGACCGGCCCTTGGTTTTCTCGTAGCATTCCACGCCCTTTTCGGTGGAATAGCCGGTCTCGCATTCCTCGGCGTTGACCTTGATGCCGCCCACGCCACCGTCGCGCGCGTTCAGCATGGCGAAGTAATCCGCCTGTCCGTTCATCAGCGGAATGCCTGTCGCGGCGAAAGGTCCGGTCCGGTAGGCGAGGTTCGGCGCGTAAAGCTCCTGCGCCACCGCCGCGGTGCCGAGCGTCGCGCCCAGCACCGCCGCCGCGGCGAGATTGGTGAAGTGTTTCATTGGATATCCTCCCATTGGATTATGCGATGTTATCGTTGTTTTTGGGCCGTGCCGCTCACTTTAATGCGGGAATGGCCAGATGATCAGCTTCTCGCGGATGAGACGCCAAAGTTGGGCCAGACCGTGGGGCTCCACGATCAGGAAGAAGATGATGAGCGATCCGACGATCATGATGTTCAGATGCTCGACAAGCGCGGACGAAATCGACAGGCCCAGCGCCGCGGGCAGAAGGTTCAGCACCACCGGCAGACCCACGATCAGGATCGCGCCGAGGTAATTCCCGAGGATCGAGCCCAGGCCCCCGATGATTGCGATGAACAGCACCTGGAAGCTGAGCGGAATGTCGAAGAGGTTGGGCTCGGCCGCGCCCTTCCACATGAAGACGTAGAGCGCGCCCGCAACGCCCACGATGTAGGACGAGATCGCGAAGGCGATGAGCTTCGATTTCATCAGGTTGATGCCGATGAGTTCCGCCGCGATGTCCATGTCGCGCGTGGCCTTCCAGGTCCGCCCCAGATTGCCGCGGGTCAGGTTGATGCACAGCACCGTCATCAGCGTGACGATCACCAGGACGAGGTAGTATTGCGTCACGGAGCTGGCGAGCGGGCCCGTCAGGTAGATCCCGAACATCTCCGTATTTGGCACCTGGATCGCGCCCGAGGCATTGTAGTTGTAAAGCCAGGCCCATTTTTCGAACAGCCAGACCAGGAAGAACTGCGCGGCCAGCGTCGCGATGGCGAGGTAGAAGCCCTTGATCCGGAGCGAGGGAATGCCGAAGGCCACGCCGATCCCCGCCGAGAACACGCCCGAGAACAGGATCGCCACGATGGGGTTCATCCACGGAAAGATCGTGATCAGCTTGTAGCAGGCATAGGCGCCCACCCCCATGAACGCGCCCGTGCCCAGCGACAACTGCCCGGCATAGCCCGTCAGGATATTCAGTCCCATCGCCGCCAGCGCATAGATCATCACCGGGATCAGGAGGGTTTGGTAGGCAAATTCCGAAGCGATCAGCGGGAAGACCCCATAGGCCACGATCAGAATGACGATCAGCAGAACCGCATCCTGCCGGATCGGGAACAGCGCCTGATCTGCCTTGTAGCTCGTCTTGAATTGTCCGGCGGTGCGATAAAGCATGTGGGTCGTCCTGCGTTACTGAGCGTCGCTGAGGGTCGGTCTGGTCAGAGGCGGCACGGATCGGGTTTGATCCGCGCGCCTCGCTACACCCTTTCGATGATGCGCTCTCCGAAGAGGCCCTGCGGGCGGAAAAGCAGCACGATCAGGGCCAGCACGAAGGCGAACCACGTCTCGGTATTGCCGCCGAGGAAGGGCTGACCCCAATAGATCTCGAACAGTTTCTCGAGCATCCCGATCATCAAACCGCCGACGATAGCGCCGGTGATGCTCTCGAGTCCGCCCAGCATCAGAACCGGCAGCGCCTTGTAGGCGATCACCTCGAGCGCGAAGGACACGCCCGCGCGCGCCCCCCAGGCAATGCCCGTCACGAGTGCGATAATGCCCGCGATGAACCACACGAGAACCCAGATCGTCTGGAGCGAAATACCCACGGACAGGGCGGCCTGGTGATCGTCGCCCAGCGCCCGGATCGCGCGGCCCATCTGGGTGTAGTTCAGGAAGGCCAGCAGCCCGAGCACCAGAAGCGTCGCCACGACCACAACGGTGATGTCGAGATGCTGCAGGATCAGCAGGCCGCCGAAGGGCTCCAGCACCGTGTCCCCGGTGGGAATGCCCAACTCCTCGGAGATCATCACCTTGTTCTCGCCGCCAAAGATCGTCTCGCCCGCGCCGATGAGGAACAGCGTGATGCCGATCGTGGCCATGAAGAGGATGATATCGGGCTGCCCCACCAGCGGGCGGAGCACGACCCGTTCGATGGTGACCGCAAGGCCGAACATCACCACCAGCGTCAGACCCACGGAAATCCATGCGGGAATGCCCAGCGCGTGCAGGCCCACCAGCGTCAGCGCGGCGAAGACGACCATGATGCCTTGCGCGAAGTTGAAGATCCGAGATGACCGGAAGATCAGCACGAACCCGAGCGCGATCAGCGCGTAGAGGATGCCCGAGACGAGCCCTTCCCAGAGCACCTGCATGAGGAAGTCGGGTGCCGTGAACATGTCGACGAAAGGGGCGATGAAGTAGTCGTAGAGCATGTTATCTCCTGCCTCGCTGCGGCGTCGGACCGCTTAAGGGGTGTCGGTGATCGTGGCGATCCCAGGCCCGGGGTTGACCGGGGGCCTCGGCGGGAACCGCGAGGTCCCGGCGCGAGGCCGGGACAGAGTGGCGCGGGCCCGGGCGCTTTGTGCCCCGGACACGATCCGGGGTCTCAGCGGCAACCGGGAGGTCCCGGCGCAAGGCCGGGACAGGGTGGCGCGGGCCCCAGCGCTCCCTGCCCCGGACATGATCCGGGGCCTCGAAGGCTTCCGTAAGGTCCCGGCGCAAGGCCGGGACAGGAATGGCTTCGCGTCTCAATGCGCCACCCCCAGATAGGCGTCGATGACGTCCTGATTGCCCCGCACCTCGTCGGGCGTGCCGTCGCCGATCTTCTTGCCGTAATCCATCACCACGACCCGGTCCGAGAGGTCCATGACCACGCCCATGTCGTGCTCGATCAGGCAGATCGTGGTGCCAAACTCGTCGTTCACGTCGAGAATGAAGCGGGACATGTCCTCTTTCTCCTCGACATTCATGCCCGCCATCGGCTCGTCGAGCAGCAGGATCGACGGCTCCGCCGCCAAGGCCCGCGCAAGCTCCACCCGCTTTTTCAGACCGTAGGGCAACCGGCCCACCGGCGTCTTGCGGATGTTCTGGATTTCGAGGAAGTCGATCACCTTCTCGACCACTTCACGGTTTTCCATCTCTTCGTCGCGCGCGCGCCCCCACCAGAGCGCCTGCGAAAACACGCCCGAATTCATATGCGTCAGCCGCCCGG
>CAZTEV010000178.1:0-5124 GCA_964612785.1 uncultured Roseivivax sp.
GGATCGGCGATCTTCTGGGCATTGCCCAGCGGATGCCGCATATCGCCTCGCTGGGGGTCGACGCGGTCTGGATCTCGCCGTTCTTCACCTCGCCCATGCGCGATTTCGGCTATGACGTGTCGGATTACTGCGACGTCGATCCGATGTTCGGCACGCTGGCGGATTTCGACACGCTGATCGCGCAGGCGCACCGGCTGGGCGTGAAGGTTCTGATCGACCTGGTGCTGTCGCATACCTCGATGGATCATCCGTGGTTCGTGGAAAGCCGGTCGTCCAAGGACAATCCGAAAGCCAATTGGTACGTCTGGGCGGACGCCAAACCCGACGGGACGCCGCCCAACAACTGGCTCTCGATCTTCGGCGGATCGGCCTGGCAATGGGACCCGACGCGCTGCCAGTACTACCTGCACAACTTCCTGACCGAGCAGCCGGATCTGAACTTCCATGAGCCGGAGGTGCAAAGCGCGCTGATGGATGTGGCGACCTTCTGGCTGGATCGCGGCGTCGATGGCTTCCGCCTCGATACGATCAATTTCTACGTCCATGACAAGCAGCTCAGGGATAACCCGCCGCTGCCCGAGGCGGAGCGCAATCCGATCACCGCGCCCGCCGTGAACCCCTATACCTGGCAGAACCACCTCTACGACAAGACGCAGCCCGAGAACCTGGAGTTTCTGCGCAAGCTGCGGGCCTTGATGAATCGCTACAACGCCGCCGCCGTGGGCGAGGTGGGCGACGATCAGCGCGGCCTCGAGATCCTGGGCGAATATACCGGGGGCAGCGACCTCATCCACATGAGCTACGCGTTCGAGCTTCTGTCCGACAAGATGCCGACCGCGCCCTATATCGAGGAAGTGTTCGAGAAGGTCGAAGCGGTGGCCGCCAATGGCTGGGCCTGCTGGGCGTTTTCCAACCATGACGTGCCGCGCCATGCCTCGCGCTGGAAGCTCACCGATGCGGGCGAGCGCTGTTTCGCGACGCTGATGCAATGCCTGCGCGGCTCGACCTGCCTCTATCAGGGCGAGGAGCTGGGCCTGCCCGAGGCCGAAGTGGCCTTCGAGGATCTGCAGGACCCCTATGGCAAGCGCTTCTGGCCCGCCTTCAAGGGCCGCGACGGTTGCCGCACGCCGATGGTCTGGGAGCCCTCCAATCAGAATGGCGGGTTTTCTTCGGGCCGACCCTGGCTGCCCGTCAGCCACGATCACCTGAACCGGGCGGTGGCCGTGCAGGAACAGGATCCGTCCGCGATCCTGCATCATTACCGCCGCGCCATCGCCTTCCGCCACGCCCATGAGGCGCTGCGCAAAGGCACGCAGAGCCGCGTCGCGGCCGATGGCAACATCATCACCTTCCAGCGCGAAAGCGCGGAAGAGGTCATATTCTGCGCCTTCAATCTCAGCCACGAGCCGGGAGTGACGGACATGCCGCCGGGCCAGTGGCTGCAGATCGGGATCGAATTGGGCAGTGCGGGACCGGCGCCCGACGGGCGGCTGCATCTGGGACCGTGGCAGCCCGCGCTGATGATGCGCGCGGATGCGAAGGAATAAGGGAGGGACGACATGGCGGATCTGAAACTCACCGATGTCGAAAAGACCTATGGCGGCGCCGTGCAGGTGCTGCGGGACATCAATCTCGACATCAAGAAGGGCGAATTGATCGTTTTCGTCGGACCCTCGGGCTGCGGCAAGTCCACGCTTCTTCGGATGATCGCAGGGCTCGAGAAGATCACCGGCGGCACGCTGGAAATCGATGGTCAGCGCGTGAACGACGTGCCGCCCGCGCAGCGCGGCATTGCCATGGTCTTCCAGTCCTACGCGCTTTACCCGCACATGACCGTGCGGGACAACATGACCTTCGCGCTGAAGATCGCCAAGAAAAGCCAGGAGGAGATCGACGCGGCGGTGAACAAGGCCGCCAAGATCCTCCAACTCGAACCCTATCTCGACCGCCTTCCCAAAGCGCTTTCAGGCGGCCAGAGGCAGCGTGTGGCGATCGGGCGCTCGATCGTTCGGGATCCGAAAGTCTATCTCTTCGATGAGCCGCTCTCGAACCTCGATGCGGCGCTGCGCGTGGCCACCCGGATCGAGATCGCGCAGCTGAAGGAATCCATGCCCGACTCGACCATGATCTACGTCACCCACGACCAGGTGGAGGCGATGACGCTGGCCACCCGCATCGTCGTGCTGGCCAACAAGGGCATCGCGCAGGTGGGCACGCCTCTGGAATTGTACGAGCGGCCCAATGGCGAATTCGTGGCACAGTTCATCGGCTCGCCCGCCATGAACCTGCTGCCCGGTGAAGTGGTCGAGACCGGCGAGACGACGGTGGTGAAGATGGCAGGCGGCGGGACCGCGCGGTCATCGGTGCCCACGACGGACGCGGATAAGGGTCTGAAGGTGAATGTGGGCGTAAGGCCCGAGGATTTCCTGGAAGTCGCGGACGGGGCCGAGCACATCTACGAAGGCAAGGTGAACATCACCGAGGCCCTGGGCGAGGTGACGCTGCTCTATTTCGAGGCGGAGAAGAACGATCCGGTGATCGGCAAGCTGCCCGGCATACATGCGGACCTGCGCGGCAAGACCGTGAAGCTCGGCGCTGCGCCGGAAAAGGTGCACCTGTTCAGCGACGGGGTATCGTTGCTGTATCGGTAACGCCTGAGAGAGACGCCAAAGTCGCGGAAACAAAGCGGCCTCTGACCGCCGCCGCGACCAGCGCGCTCGCGGGACGCAGGCCTCCGGCATGACCCGGTCCGGCGGGCTGGTGCGTGTCGCGGCGACCGTTGGCCTTCTTCCGCGACCGTGTGGCCCGGTTGACCGTTTCTGAGCACGCCCCGCGCGGCATTTTGGCAGTGCGCCAAATGTTCCCCCTCCGTTCCCGAATCCCCATTGGCGAACTCCCGATGATCCCCTATGTGTGAGCCAAGTGTTAACGGGGGCCTCATGCCGGAACTGAAACACATCGAGGTGCGCGGCGCGCGCGAGCACAATCTCAAGGGGATCGACGTCGATATCCCGCGCGATCAGCTTGTGGTCATCACGGGCCTGTCGGGCTCCGGCAAGTCTTCCCTGGCCTTCGATACGATCTATGCCGAGGGCCAGCGCCGCTATGTGGAAAGCCTTTCGGCCTATGCGCGGCAATTCCTCGACATGATGGAAAAGCCCGATGTGGATCACATCTCGGGCCTCAGCCCGGCCATTTCCATCGAGCAGAAGACCACCTCGAAGAACCCGCGCTCGACCGTCGGCACGGTGACCGAGATCTACGACTACCTGCGTCTGCTCTTCGCCCGCGTTGGCACGCCCTATTCCCCCGCCACCGGCCTGCCCATCGAGGCGCAGCAGGTGCAGGACATGGTCGACCGCGTCATGGAGATGGAGGAGGGCACCCGCGGCTACCTCCTGGCCCCCATCGTGCGCGACCGGAAAGGCGAGTATCGCAAGGAATTCCTGGAACTCCGCAAGCAAGGCTTCCAGCGGGTGAAGGTCGACGGCACCTTCTACGAACTCGACGAGCCGCCCACGCTCGACAAGAAATTCCGCCACGACATCGATGTGGTCGTGGACCGGATCGTGGTGCGCGAAGGACTTGAGACACGGCTGGCGGACAGCTTCCGCACGGCGCTCGATCTGGCGAACGGCATCGCCATCCTCGAGACCGCGCCGCGCGAAGGGGAAGGCGAGGCAGAGCGCATCACGTTCTCCGAAAATTTCGCCTGTCCGGTCTCGGGCTTCACCATTCCCGAGATCGAGCCGCGGCTCTTTTCGTTCAACGCGCCCTTCGGGGCCTGCCCGGATTGCGACGGTCTGGGGGTAGAGCTGTTCTTCGACGAACGGCTCATGGTGCCCGATCAGAACCTGACGCTTTACGATGGCGCCATCGCGCCTTGGCGCAAGGGGAAGTCCCCGTACTTCCTTCAGACAATTCAATCTCTTGCGAAGCATTATGAATTCGATGCCTCAACAAACTGGAAGGATCTGCCCGCGCATGTGAAGCAGGTCTTCCTGCACGGGTCGGGTGATGAGGAAATTCCCTTCCGTTACGACGAGGGCGGGCGCGTCTATAACGTGACCCGCAGCTTCGAAGGTGTGATCCCCAATATGGAGCGCCGCTACCGCGAGACGGATTCAAGCTGGATCCGCGAGGAATTCGAGCGGTATCAGAACAACCGCTCCTGCGGGACCTGCGGCGGCTACCGCCTGCGGGAAGAGGCGCTGGCGGTGAAAATCGGCGGTCAGCATATCGGCGAAGTGGTCGAGCGCAGCATCAAGGACGCCTTTGAATGGATTGAAAAGGCACCAGAATCCCTCTCCAAGCAGAAGACGGAAATCGCCCGTGCGATCCTCAAGGAGATCCGCGAGCGGCTGGGCTTTCTGAACAATGTGGGCCTCGAATACCTGACGCTCAGCCGGGCGGCGGGCACGCTGTCGGGCGGGGAAAGCCAGCGGATCCGCTTGGCCAGCCAGATCGGATCGGGCCTGACCGGCGTTCTCTATGTGCTCGACGAGCCTTCGATCGGCCTGCACCAGCGTGACAATGACCGCCTGCTGGGCACGCTGAAAAACCTTCGGGATCAGGGCAATACGGTGATCGTGGTCGAACATGACGAAGACGCGATCCGCGAGGCGGATTATGTCTTCGACATCGGCCCGGGCGCGGGTGTGCATGGCGGCCAGGTGGTTAGCCACGGCACGCCCGAAGAGATCGCGGCGGACCAGAATTCCGTGACCGGTCAGTATCTCGCAGGCACGCGCGAAATCCCGGTGCCTGCGACGCGGCGCAAGGGAAACAAGAAAAAACTGAGCGTTGTCAAAGCCTCAGGCAACAATCTTAAGGATGTGACCGCCGATTTCCCGCTGGGCAAGTTCGTCTGCGTCACGGGCGTGTCGGGCGGCGGCAAGTCCACACTGACCATCGAGACGCTGTTTAAGGCGGCGTCGATGCGTCTGAACGGCGCCCGCCAGACGCCGGCACCCTGCGAGACGATCAAGGGGCTGCATCACCTCGACAAGGTCATCGACATCGATCAGCGGCCCATCGGGCGCACGCCGCGCTCGAACCCGGCCACATATACAGGGGCTTTCACGCCGATCCGCGACTGGTTCGCGGGTCTGCCCGAGGCCAAGG
>CAZTEV010000179.1:0-5069 GCA_964612785.1 uncultured Roseivivax sp.
CGGGAGGAGAAATCCGCCGCGGCCTCTTCCTCGGGCGTGAAGCTTGCGGGTGCGCTGGATGTCGCGGAGCCCGCGCCCCCCTCGAGTTCGCGCAGCAAGGGTGTCACGTCGATCCCGGCGAAATAGCCGACCGCCAGGACGACCAGCAGCCCGACGCCGCCGATCCCGCCTGCCGCCCGGCCCGACCGGCCGCGCCGGTCCTCCACATTGCGGCTGCGGCGCACCCCTTTCAGACGCATATCGACTCCCCCCAGAGGCCTTGACTGCGACTCGATGATACACGCACGTCTCTGGAAGTTAAGGAAAAGATCGGCCCGGCCACGGGCGGACAGCGCAGCGTCACGCGCTAGATCCGGGCCATGGACACAAGGGATCAGGACATCGCGGCGGTTTTGATGGCGCTGGCCGAACAGCGCGGCCCCGACAAAAGCTTCTGCCCTTCGGAGGCGGCGCGCAGGCTCAGCGACGATTGGCGCCCGCTCATGCCCCGGATCCGCGATATTGCGGCGCGCCTGCCGCTTCTGGCCACACAGAAGGGCGCGCCGGTCGATCCGCGCACGGCGCGCGGGCCGATCCGTCTGCGTCTCGCGCCAAAGCGCGGTCAGGGCCTGCGGGGATCGCGCGGATAGGTGCCGAGAATCGTCAGCTTCTCGGTGAAGAACGACAGCTCTTCCAGCGCGCGCGCCACGGGGGGATCTTCGGGATGCCCCTCGATATCGGCATAGAATTGCGACGCCTCGAACGACCCGCCGACCATGTAGCTTTCGAGCTTGGTCATGTTCACGCCATTGGTCGCGAACCCGCCCATCGCCTTGTAAAGCGCGGCCGGAATGTTCCGCGTCTGGAACACGAAGGTCGTCAGCATGCCGTGATCGCCCCGGCGGCTCAGATCCGCCTCGCGCGACATGACCAGAAAGCGCGTGGTGTTGTTGCCTTCATCCTCGATATGCCGGGCCAGCACATCGAGCCCGTAGATGTCGGCCGCCAACTCGCCCGCGAGCGCCCCGCGCGTCTTGACGCCCGCCTCGGCCACGGCCCGCGCCGAGCCTGCCGTATCCGCGCCCACGACGCGGCGAATGTCGTGCTCTTGCAGGAAGTTCCGGCACTGCCCCAGAAGAACCGTGTGGCTTTGCGCCTCCTCGACCTCCTCGAGCCGGGTGCCCGGCACCGCGAGCAGGTTGATATGCACGCGCACGAAGGCCTCGGCGATGATGCGCAGCCCCGATTTCGGCAAGAGCGAATGGATGTCGGCCACGCGCCCGTAGGTCGAGTTCTCGACCGGCAGCATGCCCAGATCCGCAGCCCCCGTGCGCACCGCCTCGATCGCGTCCTCGAAGGTGCGGCAGGGCAGCGCCTCGTGATCGGGCCGCGCCTCGACGCAGGCCTGGTGCGAATAGGCGCCCGGTTCCCCCTGAAAGGCGATGCGTCGTGTCCCGGCCATGCGCGTCTCCTGATGCAATTGGCGCAATTGCGCGTTTCGTCGCGGTCAGTACACCTTGCCTCTGCCAATGGGAACCAATAGATACCCGCTCAACTTGGATATGACGACGGATGGCAGCCCATGTTTGACACGATGACCTTCACCAAGATCATTGGTGGTTTCTGCGGCGCGTTCCTGGTGTACCTTCTGGGCGGCTGGGCCGCTGAAGGCATCTACCACGTCGGCGGCTCCGGCCACGGCGAGGGCGAAGAGCGCGCGAGCGGCTACGTGATTGAAGTCGCCGAAGCGGAACCCGCGGAAGAAGAAGAGCCCGTCGATTTCGCCACCCTGATGGAATCGGCCGATGCCGGTGCCGGTGAGCGTGTCTGGTCGCAGTGCCGCGCCTGTCACCAGCTTGACGAAGGTGCGAACGCGGTTGGCCCCTACCTCTATGGCGTCGTGGGCCGCGACATCGGTTCCGCGGATGGCTACAGCGCCTATTCGGGCGCATTGTCCGAAGCGGGCGATGTCTGGACCCCCGAGAACCTGTTCAACTTCCTCGAGAACCCCCGCGGCTGGGCGCCCGGCACGTCGATGGGCTACTCGGGTCTGAGCGACCCGGAAGACCGGGTGAACCTGATCGCCTTCCTCGATCAGACCGACGAGTAATCGTCGAGGTCTCGGAAGAACGGACAAGGGCGCGGATCATTCCGCGCCTTTTCTTTTTTCAGGATGTCGCCTCGGACAGCCACGCCACCTGCGCCAGCGCCGCGGCCCAGGCAGAGGCTTCGTCGGCGAAGACCGCGCCGGCATGATACCCGATCGGATACCAGCCGCGCCCATCCTCCGGGTCACGGCGAAATTCCTCGAAGCCGAAGGTGCCGTCGGGCCGCCGGAACAGATCGACGCAAAGCGCCTCGCCCGGCGCATTCACCGATCGCACCACCTTGTTTTCATGCGCCATCTGCCCCTCCCAGGCTGCGGCACGCCACCCGCGTCGGCATGACGCGGCAGAATACAGCGCGATTACAGCCCGTTCACGCATAAGCAACTTGAATCTGGCGGGCTGCGCCCACTAGCCTATCTTCCAACCGATGCAGTTGGAGATGCCGATGACGTCGCCCCTTCGCCCGAATGCCCAAAACAGATCTGCCCGCGTCAACGCGGTCCGTGTCAGGACCGCCCGGATCGACCGCAGCGGGTCCGCCCGGACATTCCTGTGCCTCGCGATCCTGGCCTTGGCGCTGTGCGCCGCCTCCCTGGCCCGCGCGGAAAGCCACGAGACCGTCATCACCTCGCATGGCATTTCCTCCTTCGGAGAGCTGAAATACGGCCCCGATTTCGCGCATTGGGACTACGTCAATCCCGACGCGCCCAAGGGGGGCACCTTCTCGACCTGGGCGTTCGGCACGTTCGACAGCCTCACGCCCTATACGCTGAAGGGCAATGCGGCGGCCTTGTCGTCGATCTTCTACGACACGCTGATGACCGGCAATCTCGATGAGCCGGACGCGATGTACGGGCTGGTCGCGGAATCGGTGGAATATCCCGAAAGCCGCGAATGGGCGATCTTCAACATGCGCCCCGAGGCGAAGTTCCGGGACGGCACGCCCGTGACCGCCGATGATGTCGTATTCTCCTACAACATCCTCGTGACCGAGGGGCGCCCGTCCTACCGTATCGCGCTCAAGGATTTCGAGAACGTGGAGGCGTTGGATACGCATCGGGTCAAGTTCACCTTCAACCCGGACGGCCCCACGCGCGAATTGCTGATGTCGGCGGCAGGTCTGCCGATCCTGTCCCGCGCCTATTACGAGGACCGCGACTTCGGCGAATCGAGCCTCGAGCCGCCGATGGGATCTGGCGAATACACCCTGAAGGACGTACAGCCCGGCCGCTCGGTCACCTATCAGCGCCGCGACGATTACTGGGGCGCGGACCTGCCGGTGAATGTGGGGCAGAACAATTTCGACGAGATCAAGATCGAGTATTTCGCCGATTACACCACCGCCTTCGAGGCGTTCAAAGGTGGCGCGTATCTCTTCCGAGAGGAATTCCAGTCGAAGATCTGGGCCACCTCCTACAACTTCCCCGCGGTCGAAGATGGCACGGTCGTTGTCGAACAGCTGCCCGATGGCCGTCCCTCCGGCACGCAGGGTTTCTGGTTCAACCTGCGCCGCGACAAGTTCCAGGACCCGCGCGTGCGCGAAGCAATCGGCATGGCGTTCAACTTCGAATGGTCGAACGAGTCGCTCTTCTACGGGCTCTATTCGCGTACCGACAGCTTCTGGGAAAATTCCGAGACGCTGCAGGCCACGGGCATGGCCGAAGGCTCCGAGCTGGAACTGCTGGAGCCCTATCGCGGCATGGTCCCCGAAAGCGTCTTCACCGAAGAGGCCTTCACGCCTGCCGTCTCCTCCGCTTCGGATCTGGCCGACCGCCGGTCCTTGCGCACCGCCGGACGGATGCTCGATGACGCCGGCTGGGAAGTGGGCGATGACGGCTTCCGCTACAAGGATGGCGAACGGCTGACCATTTCGGTCCTGAACGACAGCCCCAGCTTCGACCGGATCATCAATCCGATGATCGACAATCTGAAGCGTCTCGGGATCGAGGCGGACGCCACCCGGGTCGACAGCGCCGAGGCGCAGGAGCGCGAAAAGACCTTCGATTACGATATCGTCACGCAGCGCTTCGCGATGTCCTCGACGCCGGGCGACGAGTTGCGGGGCATCTTCGGGTCGGAGACGGCGAATGTGGAAGGCTCGAACAACGTGCCGGGTCTTCAGAACGAAGCGGTGGACGGTCTGATCGACACCATCGCCAAGGCCGAAACCCGCGAGGAGCTGACAGTCGCTGTCCGCGCCCTCGACCGGGTGCTGCGGTCGCTGCACATCTGGGTGCCGCAATGGTACAACCCCACGCACAACATCGCCTATTTCGACGTGTTCGAACGGCCCTACGAGGACAATCCCCCGCGCTACGGCATGGGCGAGCTTGGCATCTGGTGGTATTCGGAGGAAAAGGCCGAAGCGCTTCGCGCGGCAGGCAAGCTCTGATCAAAAACCATAACACGGGGCATTTATGGGCGCGTATATCCTCAGGCGGCTGTTGCTGATCATTCCCACGCTTCTGGGCATCATGGTCATCAACTTCGCGCTCGTGCAATTCGTGCCGGGCGGTCCGATCGAACAGATCATCGCCCGCGCCCAGGGTGAAGGCGACGTCTTCCAGGGCTTTGCAGGCGGCGGGGACGAGGCCGGAAGCGGCGGCGGCGGATCCGAGGAATATGCAGGCGCCCGTGGCCTGCCCCCCGAATTCATCGAGGAGCTGGAGCGCGAATTCGGCTTCGACAAGCCCCCTGTGGAACGCTTCTTCTCGATGCTGTGGGATTACATGCGCCTCGATTTCGGAGAGAGCTATTTCCGCTCCATCTCGGTCATCGACCTGGTGATCGAGAAGATGCCGGTGTCGATCTCGCTCGGGCTCTGGTCGACGCTTATCGCCTATCTGGTCTCGATCCCCCTGGGCATCCGCAAGGCGGTCAAGGACGGCACGTCCTTCGACACCTGGACCTCGGCGGCGATCATCGTGGCCTATGCGATCCCGGGCTTTCTGTTCGCGATCCTTCTGCTGGTGCTGTTCGCGG
>CAZTEV010000180.1:0-4981 GCA_964612785.1 uncultured Roseivivax sp.
CCGCGGATCACGGGCCATCCCAACCAGGTGCCCGCGGAATGAGGCGGCGGCGGTTCCTGACGCTGGCTGCGGCCTTCGCCTGCGCGCCGCGCCTTTCGGAGGCGGGAACCTGGCGCGGTCATGCCTTGGGCGCCGAGGTGTCGGTCAGCCTCAGCGGGCCCCGGGCGGAGGTGGACGCCGCCCTGTCCGAGATCCCCGCGATCCTGGCGCGCGTCGAGGCCGCGTTCTCGATCTACCGCCCGGAGAGCGAGGTCTCGCGCCTGAACCGCATGGGCCGGATCGTGCCAAGCGCGCTGTTCCGCGATCTGGTGGATGCGGCAGACCGCGCGCATGCGCTGAGTGGCGGTCTCTTCGACCCGTCCGTGCAGCCTCTCTGGCAGGCGCTTGCCACGGGCGGCGATGCGCGCGCGGCCCGCGATCTGGTGGGCTGGTCGCGGCTGCGCGTGGGTGATGCGGTCACGCTCGGTCCCGGTCAGGCGCTGACCTTCAACGGGATCGCGCAGGGCTTTGCCACGGATCTCGTGCGCGATCATCTGGCCGCGCGCGGGGCTGCGCGGGCGCTCGTGAATATCGGGGAGCATCAGGCCCTGGGCGGCCCTTTCCGGCTGGGCCTTGTCGATCCCGAGGCCGGGCGCGTCGGTCATCGGAGCCTGGCCGACGGGGCGCTTGCAACATCAAGCCCCGGCGCCATGCGCCTCGCCTCGGGCCGGCATATCCTGTCGCCCACGGGCGCGCTGCCCCTGTGGTCTACCCTGTCTGTGGAGGCGCCGCGCGCGACGCTCGCGGATGCGCTGTCGACCGCCGGGGTGTTCATGGATCAGGACCGGCTGGCGGCACTGAAGGCCGAGGCCGGGCTTGCCCGGATCACCTGCATCGATGGGCAGGGCAATCTGCGCAGCCTTTGAGCCTGCCCGTCAGCGCCCGGACTTGAACGGCGCCATGCCCGCACGGGCCAATTCGTCCGCGCGTTCGTTCTCGGGATGGCCCGCATGGCCCTTCACCCATTCCCATTGCACGCGGTGGCGCGCCTGCGCCGCGTCGAGCCGTTGCCACAGCTCCGCGTTCTTCACGGGCTTTTTCGCGGCGGTTTTCCAGCCGTTCTTCTTCCAGCCGTGGATCCAGCCGGTCACGCCGTTCTTCACATAGGCGCTATCGGTCACGATGGTGATATCCGAGGGCCGCGACAGGCTTTCGAGCGCGTGGATCGCTGCCAGAAGCTCCATCCGGTTGTTCGTCGTGGCGGCTTCGCCGCCGGACAATTCCCGTTCCTTCACGACCGCATCGCCATCGCGGGCCTGCAACAGCGCGCCCCATCCCCCGGGGCCGGGATTGCCGGAGCAGGCTCCGTCGGTGAATGCGTAAAGGTCTGGCATGGCGCCTCGTGTCGCCAAGCCCGACCGCCCCGTCAAGAGGGCATCGCACAGGATCGGTCGGAACAACGCAGGGGGGCTTGCCGTTTTACAGGTGAAGCAGGCGCAAGCCTGACAATGACTTGAAAGGAGGCTTCCATGCCGACGATCAAAGACGCAAAAATTCTTATCGTTGCGACCAATGGTTTCGAGCAATCCGAACTTGAGGTTCCCCGCGACACGCTGCGCGAACACGGCGCCACCGTGCATGTCGCCACCCTTGATGGCCAAGACATCATGGGCTGGGACACCGACAACTGGGGCCGGAAGGCCGAGGCGGACGCGACGCTGACCGACGTGAACCCGGCCGAGTACGACGCGCTCGTGCTGCCCGGTGGTCAGATCAACCCGGACCTCTTGCGTGTGGAAAAGGACGTGATCGACACGATCCATGCCTTCTACAACGCGGACAAGCCCATTGCCGCCATCTGCCACGCGCCGTGGCTTCTCGTCGAGGCGGACATCCTGAAGGGCCGCAAGGCGACCTCCTATCCATCGATCAAGACCGATGTGAAGAATGCAGGCGCGTTCTGGTCCGATGAGACCGTGATCGAGGATGCGGGCATCATCACCAGCCGCAACCCCGGCGATCTGGAGGCGTTCGTCGCCGAGATCGTTGAGGCGGTCGAAGCGGGCACGTTCGAGCGCAAGGCGGCCTGACGCCTGTCCCCGCACTTTCCGCACGCGATATCGCCGCCGGGGCTGTCCCGGCGGCGTTTTTTTCTGTTGGAGAATGTGATTTTCGGCCCAAAAGCCGGGAAAGACGGGCGCGACGAGGGTCTGATTGCGGTGCATTCCGGCCCCTTGCCTGTTTCCAGACTCCGAACGGCGCCCGCAATTACCTTCCAATTGTCCGCGACCTGCCGCGTTTGTGCCCAGATTGTCCGCGAAACACAGGCTCAACGACGAATGACGTGAAGGAGCGGCCTATGGACCGGCTGACCGAAATGGAGGCGTTCGCCACTGTGGTGGATCAGGGGGGCTTCACCGATGCCGCCAAGAAGATGGGCATCTCCAAGTCCGCCGTGTCGAAACATGTCTCCTCGCTGGAGGCGCGTTTGGGGGCGCGGCTTTTGAACCGGACCACGCGGCGGGTCAGCCCGACCGAGATCGGGCTTGCCTATTACGACCGCGCGCGCCGCGTTCTGAACGATGCCGGAGAGGCCGACGCGCTTGTCACCTCTATGCAATCGGCGCCGTCAGGGCTGCTGCGCATCTCGGTCGCGACGGATTTCGGGGTGAATCACCTCTCTCCGGTGCTGGGCGAGTTTCTTGCGGAATTCCCCGACATCACCGTCAACATGGTCCTCAACAACCGCTACGTGGAGCTGATTTCCGAAGGTTTCGACATGGCCGTGCGCATCGGCGAGTTGGAGGATTCCACCCTGCGGGCCCGCAAACTGGCGGAATGCCAGAAGCGGATGATCGCAGCGCCCGGATATTTCGAGAAATTCGGCCGTCCGTCGCGGATCGACGATCTGAACGAACACAAGCTTCTGCATTATTCGAACCAGTCCTCGGGCAATGTCTGGAAGGTCACCGCGCCTTCGGGCGAGAAGCGCCAGATCCGCACCGCGGGCTGGCTGTCGGTCAATGACGGCCAATCGCTGCTCAATGCCTGCATCGCGGGGCTGGGCATCGCCTATCTGCCGTCCTTCCTGTACGGCGATGCGATGGCCGCAGGCCTTGTCGAGGACGCGATCCCCGATCTGCCCGCCGAGACGCAGGGCATCTACGCGGTGTATCCGCCCGGGCGCTTCACGCAGCCCAAGGTCCGTGCCTTCATCGATTTCCTTGTGCATCAATTCGCCGATACCGGCCCGACCGACTGGTAACGATCCCTGCCTGTTCCGAGGCACGCACCTGGCCCGGACGCATCGCTGCGTCCGGGCTTTTTCGTTGGCGCGGCGCGTTCCCCTTGCCCGATCCGCGCCTTGGCCTTGGCTTCAATCAACAATGTGTTGCCACATATCCAACAAGAATCAACTCTAGGTTATCGAGTAGCGATAATAATCGAACGAAAAGAGAGGCTTGCCATGCGCACATATCCGATCCCCTTCAATGAACAGGAACGGCTTGCTGCGCTCCGGTCGGTTCCGGGTCTGACCCCGGAAAAGGATGCGACCTTTGATGCGATCTGCGACGCGACCCGAAAGCTGTTCGGCTGTCCGCTGGCGCATATCTCGGTGCTCGACGAAGAAGATCAGTGGTACAAGTCGGTGGTGGGCATGGACCTGCCAACGATGCCGAAGACGCAAGGCTTCTGCAGTTTCGCGATCATGTCCGACGATGTGATGGTGGTGCCGGACTTCACCAAGGATCCGCGCTTTGCGGATCATCCGATGGTCGTGCCGGGCAGCCCCGAGGCGCGGTTCTATGCGGGCGTGCCGCTGGTTCTATCGAGCGGCTATCGCTTCGGCAGCCTCTGCGCGATCGACCTCGTGCCCCATGACATGCCGAGCGAGGCGCAGCTCGACACGCTGCGCGCCCTGGGCCAGGCGGTTGTCGCCGCGCTGGAATCGGCGCCGGTTGCCAAGGCCGAAGAGGGCCCGGATTTCAGCCAGGCGGGCTTCTTCAACCTGATCAGCCACGAATTGCGCACGCCGCTGACCGTCGCGCTGGGGAGCCTGCGGATGCTGCAATCGCGTATCGAAGGGCCGCTGGAATCCCGGCTTGCCGATTCGGCCATCCGGGCATCGGAAAATCTGTCGAAGCTGATCGACGCGGTCATCACCTTCTCCGATGCCCAGACCGGCGAGTTGCGCCTGAACGAAGACGTGACCGACCTGCGCAGCCTTGCCGAGGATGTGATCGCCGTGCATGTCCCGACCGCCGAAGGCGCCGACCGGCAGATCACGCTGGGCACGCTTGGCTATGACGGCCCGATCCAGGTGGATGCCGATCAGATCAAGCTGGCGCTTGCGGCGCTGACGCTGAACGCCATCGTGCATGGCGGGTCGGACATGGTGCTCGAAACCGCGCGCGACGCCGATGGCAACCTCGAGATCGTGGTTCGCGACAACGGCACGCTGTCCGCGCATGTGGATCTGGCCGAGCTGTACAAACCCTTCGTCGTGGGAACCGCCATCGACAATCGCGATGCACGCGGGGGGCTGGGCCTTGGCCTGCCGCTGACGCGCAAGCTGGTGGAGCTGCATGGCGGCGATTTCATGATCGATGCGGATGCCGACCACACCACCGCGCGCATTCGTCTGCCGCATTGGCGCGTGGATGCCGCGCAGGCCGCGCAGGCGGACGTGATCGCAGCGGAATAAGCGCGCGGGATCAGCCGCGCGCGGCCTCGGCCTCGATCTCGCGGCGGCTTTTGCGGGCGCGTTCGGTCGCCGATTTCAGCTGCCCGCAGGCCGCCATGATGTCCTCGCCCCGCGGTGTGCGGATGGGCGAGGCGTAGCCGGCCTTGTAGATGATGTCGGCAAACGCCTCGATCCGGCTCCAGTCCGAGCGCTGATAAGGCGCGCCCGGCCATTCGTTGAACGGGATCAGGTTGATCTTGGCCGGAATGCCCTGGATCAGCTTCACCAGCCGCCGCGCATCCGCGTCGCTGTCGTTCA
>CAZTEV010000181.1:0-4892 GCA_964612785.1 uncultured Roseivivax sp.
CACGCTGGGCATCCTGATCCCGCCCTCGGTGATCCTGGTGATCTACGCGATCCTGGCCGAGCAGAACATCGCCAAGCTGTTCGTCGCGGCCTTCATCCCGGGCATTCTGGCCGCGATCGGCTACATGATCGCGATCTCGATCTGGGTTCGGGTGAGGCCCAACGCCGCGACCGTGTCGCCGCGCGTGCCCTGGGGACAGCGATTGGTGATCCTTGGCCGGGTCTGGCCGGTCATCGTGATCTTCGTCGTCGTCGTGGGCGGCATCTATGCGGGCATCTTCACGCCGACCGAGGCGGCCGCCGTGGGCGCGGCCGGTACGTTCCTCGTGGCCCTGGCCAGCGGCGAGATGAACTGGGCGCGCCTGCGCGAGGCGGTCCTGTCGACCGCGGCCTCCTCTGCGATGATCTTCCTGATCATTCTGGGGGCCGGGATCTACAACAACTTCCTGTCGCTCACGCAATTGCCGCAGGATGCCTCTGCCTGGGTGGGCGAGCAGGGCTTTTCGCCCTGGTTCGTCCTGACCATCGTGCTGCTGATGTACCTGCTGTTCGGCTGCGTGATGGACAGCCTGTCCATGGTGCTGCTGACCGTGCCGATCATCTTCCCGATCATGTCGGTGCTCGATTTCGGGATGAGCTACAACGATTTCGGCCTGTGGTTCGGCATTCTCGTGCTGATCGTGGTGGAGGTGGGGCTGATCACGCCCCCCGTTGGCCTGAACCTGTTCATCATCAATTCGATGGCGCGGGGCACACCGATCTCCGAGACCTATCGGGGGGCATTGCCCTTCGTGATCACCGACATCATCCGCGTCGTGATCCTTGCGGCCTTCCCGGCGATCACGCTGTGGCTTGTCTGGGTGATCGACGCGCTCTGAGCCTCGCGTGCGGCCCGGCCCTCGGGCCGGGCGAATACCTTGCATGATTGATTATGGTCAGGCGCAGCCGCCGTCAGCCCGCAGGCTCACGCGCGACCTTCAGCACGTCGCCCTCATCCGCATAAAGTGCGGCGATGGCTGAGGTGTTGGTCGCGCGCATGGCGCGCTGGTTGAGCGATCCCTTCTCGGTGATCTCGCCCTTGTCGAAGCTCGGCACGGTCCTGAGGATCGCGGCGCGCATCACCCGGCTGGCCGATCCGGTGCCCGCACGGGCCGCCTCGGTCAGACGCGTCGTCAGCGCCGCGCGCAATTCCGCAGGATCCATCGCCTGCGCGCTGTCCGACAGCCACAGCAACGCGCCGATCTCGCGCGCATCCTCGCCGGTGATGACCGCATCGCGCACGAGCCCGCCCATCGCATCGACCAGCGCCGCGCGCACCGCGCCCACGGCGACCCATGTGCCGGTGGAAAGCTTGAAATTCTCGGCAATCCGGCCGTCATAGAAGAAGCCGCGCGCGAAATCCTCGGGGTCGGCGGGGCGCACGGCATCGCCAAGGCTGTAATAGCCTTCATCGTCGAAGGCCTCGGCGGTCTTTTCGGGATCCCCGTAATAGCCCGGTGTGATCGAGGGCCCCTTGAGCCGCAGCTCCAGTTTGCCGCCCGAGGGCACCAGCTTCATCGACAACCCGCGCGCGGGCACGCCGATATTGCCCGCTACCTCCTGCACTTCGGTGCAGGACAAGGCGAAGGGCGCGGTCTCGGTCGCGCCGAGGCTCGTGGACAGCAGCACCTCGTGCCCGGTCGTCTTGCGGGCGATGGCGCGCAGGCGGTCCCATGTGTGCTGCGCCATTCCGGCGCCTGCATAGAACATCATGCCCAGGCGCTTGAAGAACGTCGCGGCAAGCGCCGCGTCGCGCTCCAGATGCTCCACCAGCATGTCCCAGCCGACGGGGACGTTGAAATACCAGCTGCAGGAGATCTCGCGCAGGTTGCGCAGCGTCTCGTCGAAGGCGCCGCGGGCGGGCTTGCCCTCGTCGATGTAATAGGTCCCGCCATTGGTCATCACCATGTAGAAGACCTTGTTGCCCGCCGCAGTATGGTTCCACGGCGCCCAGTCGAGCACGACCGGCGGGCGTTTTTCGAGAAAGCGGTAGCTGTCGCGGATCATCGCCTGATTGGCGCAGATCATGGCGTTGGTGTTGATCACCGCTTTGGGCGATCCGGTGGAGCCCGAGGTGAAGAGGTATTTCACCACGCTTTCAGGACCGATCCGCGCGCGCGCGGCAACAGCCGGGGCGGGGTCGGTTCGGGCCAGATCGGCGAAGGTGGTCGTGCCCTCCGTCGCCTCGGTGATCACCGTCAGATCGGGCGTCCGGATAGCGTCGATGGCTGCGGCGAAGGCCGCGCCGTCGGCGGCATAGACCGCGCCGGGCTTCAGAAGCGCCGCGATGCCGCGCAGCTTCCCGTGATCGGTCGAGACCAGCGAATAGGCCGGACTGACCGGCGCGTAAGGGATGCCCACGTAGAAGCAGGCCGCCCCCAGCAGGGCGTGTTCCAGACTGTTGCCCGACAGGACCAGCAGCGGCCGGTCCGGGCCGAGCCCCATGGCCAGCAGTCCCGCGCCCAGCCTTTGCGCGATATCACGCCCCTCGCCATAGGAGATGCGCCGCCAGTCGCCGCCGCCTGGCGCGCGTTGTGCGATCCAGTCCGCCTCGGGCGTGGCATCGGCCCATTTGTCCAAATAGGCCGCAAGCGTCGGCAGATGGTCGGGCAGGGGATCCGTCTGCGCCATCACGATGGTGCCATCCGCGCGCGTCTCGATCTCGAAGCGCGGAGACCAGAAATCGGTAGGATCGAGCGTGTTCATGCGGCGCTCCTCAGCGGGGGGCCATGCGGATCGCGCCATCGAGGCGGATGACCTCGCCGTTCAGCATCCGGTTGCGGGTGATCTGGCTGACCATGTCGGCATATTCCGCCGGATCGCCCAGGCGGCTCGGGAACGGCACCTGCGCCCCGAGCGAGGCCTGCACGTCCTCGGGCAGATCCTTCAGAAGCGGCGTCAGGAACAGGCCCGGCGCGATGGTGCAGACGCGGATGCCCTTGTCGGCCAGATCGCGGGCCATAGGCAGGGTCATGCCGACGATGCCGCCTTTGGAGGCGGAATAGGCCAGCTGCCCGATCTGTCCGTCATAAGCAGCGACCGAGGCGGTGTTCACGATCACGCCCCGTGCGCCGTCCTGATCGACGGGCTCGAGCGCTGCCATGCGCGCGGCGGCCTGGCTTGCGCAGTTGAAGCTGCCGATCAGATTGACGCGAAGGATCTTCGCGAAGAGGGCGGGATCATGCGGCTCCCCGCGGGAGACGGTCTTGGCGGCCCCGCCGATGCCTGCGCAATTGACCAGCACGCGCAGCGCGCCGCAGGCTGTCTCGGCCTCCGAGATCCCTGCCGCGACAGAGGTTGGATCGGACACATCGACCTCGGCGTAATGCCCGCCGATCTCGGCGGCGTGGGCGCGCCCGGCCTCCGCCTTCAGATCGAAGATCGTGACCTTCAGCCCGTCCGCCGCAAGCCGCGCCGCCGTGGCCGCCCCGAGGCCCGAAGCCCCGCCGGTGACGATGGCGCCCGCGCCGGACCATGTCTGCATGCTCATGACCGCATCTCCTTTTCACGGATTTTTCGTAGCAATGTCAGGAGGGTGGCACGTTCTTCCAGGCTCATGTCCGCGAACATGCGGTCTTCGTGCCGTTTCACCGCCGCCAGCGCATCCGCATAGGCCTGCACGCCTGCCTCGGTGGGCACCAGCGCCTGGACACGGCGATCGGTCGGCACGGCGACGCGGGACAGGTATTCCTTGTCCTCCAGATCGTCGATGATCGCCACGAGGCCCGAGCGCTCGATCCCGAGCATGCGCGCCAGCTCGCTCTGGGTGATGTTCGGAAACCGCACGGTCAGCGACAGGGCCGCGAAGGTGCGGGGCGACAGACCGTCCGACCCCAGTGTGGCGCGGAAATCCATCTGCATGATGACGTAAGCGCGTTTGAGGTTGTAGCCGATCAGATCTTCCAGATCGGAGGCGTCGGACGGATCCACAAACAGATCCGCGGCCTCTGAGCCTTCTGTCGCCATGTCTGTCCCTCCCTTGACAGCGTGAGCTTACACGCATTTCGTTAACCTAGTAAACAAAGCCTCTTGCGAAAGACCTGATCATGGACCTTCCCCAGCCTGACCTCGTTCCCGTATGCCGCCTGAGCGTGACGTTGGACCCGATCCGCGAAATGGGCCCGGGTCGCGCCGGCACGCGCAGAATCATTCCGATCGTTGGCGGACATGTAAAGGGTGCAAGGCTGAACGGGCGCCTTCTCAATCTTGGTGCGGATTGGCAGACGATTTTTGCCGACGGTCTGGCCGAACTCGATACGCGATACGCGATGGAAACCGACGATGGCGCGATCATCGAGATCCGCAATTACGGCTACCGCCACGGACCTGCAGAGGTGCTCGAGGCCGTGGCCCGCGGCGAGGAGGTCGACCCTGCGACCTATTACATGCGCACCCACGCCCGGCTGGAAACCGGCGATCCGCGCTATGCCTGGGTCAACAGGACGTTGTTCCTGGGCGTCGGCGCGCGGCTTGCGGGTGCGGTGCAGGTGGATCTGTACGCGATCGAGTGAGCGGGGTTGCGGGTTGGATTGCGAATGATGGGTGCGCAGCCCTTGGTGGCACGATTTTCGCAAATGGTGACGCTAGGCGCCTGGATCGGAGGCATTTCGGCGTCGCGGAGCGTTGGAGATCCTTTTCTCTTGGCGGCCTCCTCCCAACGCCACAGCCGAACCAAAGCGCGGTGACAGCCACTGATGTGACCCATGGCCCGGCCAGACGGAGAGCGTATTGGGTCAGATCTCAGACACGCTGTCCCAAGCCAGTCTTTGGGATGGGTGGTACATCTACGTGCACAACAAAAAAGCCCTCTAAGTCTCTGACCTAGAGGGCTTTTTATGGCTCCGGCGGTAGGGA
>CAZTEV010000182.1:0-4857 GCA_964612785.1 uncultured Roseivivax sp.
TTCGAGGCCGCGTCCATCTCCAGCACGTCCACATGGCGACCTTCCATGATCGCCACGCAATGTTCGCACTGCCCGCAAGGTTCCGTCGTGGGGCCGCCTTCGCCATCGGGGCCGATGCAGTTCATGCCCTTGGCGATGATCCGCGCGGTGGTGGTTTTTCCCGTTCCCCGGATGCCCGTCATGATGAAGGCCTGCGCGATGCGGTCGGCGGCGAAGGCGTTCTTCAGCGTCCGCACCATTGCGTCCTGACCGACGAGGTCGGCGAAGGTCTCGGGGCGGTATTTGCGGGCGAGGACCTGATAGGCGGAGGGGGCTGTGCTCATGCTGCGATGGTCCTGTCTCTGAGGCGGGAAGTCCAGTGCCGAGGCGGGGCCGGGCCAAAATCTTGAACAAGATTTTGGAGCCCCACAAAATTAGCTGATTTTGTGGGGCTCGGGTCTCAGCCCAATGCGCTGTCGCAGCGGGCGCAGGTCGCGGGATGGCTGTGGCTGCCCACATCGGGCAGGATTTTCCAGCAGCGCTGGCACTTCTCGCCATCCGCCTTGGCGAAGACCACGGCCACGCCCGGGACCTCCGGCAGGCGGAAGGCGTCTTCCGGCGCCGGATCGCCGATGATGGCGATGCCGGAGGTGATGCACAGATCCTCGAAATGCACCGTTTCCAGCGCCGCGCGGGCCGCGTCGCTGTCCACATGCACGATGGGCGCTGCTTCAAGCGAGGCCCCGATCACCTTCTCCGTGCGCTGCACCTCGAGCGCCGCGGTCACCACGCGCCGCACGCGCCGGATCTCCGCCCATTTCGCCGCAAGCGCGTCGTCGCGCCATGCCGCGGGCGTCTCGGGGATGTCCTGCAGGTGCACCGAGCTGTTGTCGCCGGGGAACCGCTCCAGCCAGACCTCTTCCATGGTGAAGACCAGAACCGGCGCAAGCCAGGTCGTCAGGCGGTGGAACAGGATGTCGAGCACCGTCCGCGCCGCGCGCCGCCTCGGCGTATCGCCATCGCAGTAAAGCGCATCCTTGCGGATATCGAAATAATAGGCCGAGAGGTCCACCGTGGCGAAGTTGAACAGCGCCTGGAACACGCCCTGAAAATCGAAAGCCGCGTAGCCCGTGCGCACGCGCTCATCGAGCTCGGCCAGACGGTGCAGAACCCAACGCTCGAGCTCGGGCATGTCGGCAGGCTCCACGCGGTCCGAATCCTCGAAATGCGCGAGCGCACCCAGCATGAAGCGCATCGTGTTGCGCAACCTTCGGTAGCTGTCCGCCGTGCCCTTCAGGATCTCGGGCCCGATGCGCTGATCGGCGGTGTAATCCGTCTGCGCCACCCAGAGCCGCAGGATATCCGCGCCGTATTGCTGCACGACCTTCTCGGGCACGATCGTGTTGCCGAGCGATTTGGACATCTTGTTGCCCTTCTCGTCCAGCGTGAAGCCGTGCGTGACCACGTTGCGATAGGGCGCGCGGCCCATCGTGCCGCAGGCCTGCAGGAGCGAGGAATGGAACCAGCCGCGATGCTGGTCGGTGCCTTCCATGTAGACATCGGCGATGCCGTCCGCGCTGCCGTCTTCGCGGTCGCGCAGCACGAAGGCATGGGTCGAGCCTGAGTCAAACCACACATCGAGGATGTCGAAGACCTGGTCCCATTCGGCCGGGTCGTAATCGTTGCCGAGGAAGCGTTCCTTGGCGCCCTCGGCATACCAGGCATCGGCACCTTCCGCCTCGAACGCCGCGTTGATGCGGGCGTTCACCGCCTCGTCCTTCAGCAGGAAGTCCGGATCGGTGGGCAGCGCGCCCTTCTTCGTGAAGCAGGTCAGCGGCACGCCCCAGGCGCGTTGACGCGAAAGAACCCAGTCGGGACGGGCCTCCATCATCGAATAAAGCCGGTTGCGCCCCGATTGCGGCGTCCATTTCACCTGGTCGATGGCCGTCAGGGCACGGCCGCGGATGGTCTCGCCCAGATCGTCCTGACCGTCACCCACGGGCCGGTCGATGGCCGCGAACCATTGCGGCGTGTTGCGGAAGATGATCGGCGCCTTCGAGCGCCAGGAATGCGGGTAGGAGTGCTTCTGCCGTCCGCGCGCCAGAAGCCCGCCGACCTCGACGAGCTTGGCGATCACCGCGCCATTGGCCTTGTCTTCCTTGCCCTTGTGGTTGAAGACGCGCAGCCCGGCAAAGAACGGAACGTGCGGCAGGAACTCGGACTCCTCGCCCACATTGTGCGTCATCCGGTCAAGCCAGTTGCGCTTGAGGAAGCATTCGTAGTCGTCGGCCCCGTGGCTGGGCGCGGTATGCACGAAACCCGTGCCCGCGTCGTCGGTGACGTGATCGCCGTCGATCATCGGCACGTCGTAATCCCAGAACCCCTCGGCGCCCGCGGCCCCCCGGAAGGGATGCGCCATGTGCAGGGTCGACAGCTCGTCCGCGGAGATGTCGCGCACGCGGCTCCAGCCGCCCTCTTCGAGGCGGGCCTTGGTGAACACGTCCGCCGCCAGATTGTCCGCGACGATGTAGCGATCACCCACGGACGCCCAGCATTCCTCGGGCGTGCGGGTGACCTCGTAAAGCCCGTAGGAGATGGCGGGGTTGTAGGCCACGGCCTTGTTCGAGGGGATGGTCCAGGGGGTAGTGGTCCAGATCACCACCTTGGCGCCGCGCATGGCTTCCGCGATCAGATCCGAATCCGCGCCCGCGAAATCGTCATCCTCGCCCTCGGCCATGGTGACGTGCCCGCCGCGCACGACCTCGAAGGGCACCCAGATCGTGTGGCTCTGGTGCTCGTGATACTCGATCTCGGCCTCGGCCAACGCGGTCTTTTCGACGGGCGACCACATTACGGGCTTCGAGCCCTGATAGAGCGTGCCGGTCATCAGGAACTTCTGGAATTCCTCCGCGATGACGCGCTCGGCGTGGAAATCCATAGTCAGATAGGGCTTGTCCCAGTTGCCGGTGATGCCGAGACGCTTGAATTCCTCGCGCTGGATGTCGATCCAGCCTTCGGCGAAGCGGCGGCATTCCTGCCGGAAATCGACGATGTCGACCTCGTCCTTGTTCTGGCCCTTGGCGCGGTACTGTTCCTCGATCTTCCACTCGATGGGCAGGCCGTGGCAATCCCAGCCGGGGATATAGCGCGCGTCGCGGCCCATCATCTGGTGCGACCGCACGATCATGTCCTTGATCGTCTTGTTCAGCGCGTGGCCGATATGCAGATGCCCGTTTGCGTAGGGCGGGCCGTCATGCAGCGTGAAGGGCGCGCGCCCCTCGGCCCGCTCGCGCAGGCGGTCGTAGATACCGATCTTCTCCCAACGGGCCAGCCAGTCGGGTTCGCGCTTGGGCAGGCCCGCGCGCATGGGGAAATCGGTTTTGGGCAGGTTCAGCGTGTCTTTGTAGTCAGGCTGATCGGTCACGGTGTCGGCGCACATCAGTGGCGTCCTCGGCAATACGGTCAAAGAGGGGGTGAGGGGCGGCGCGGCAGGGCTGACGCCTTTGTCCCGGCGAACCGTGTGTTACGGCGCCGGGCATGTAATTCGAATGACGATCGCTATGAGGCTCATCATGCCCGCCTTATAGGCAGCGTCTCCGCGATGGTCCAGAGCCGCGCGTCACTCCGCGGCGGTCAGATGCGCGCGGTGCGGCGCGCCAAGCCGCGCGCTCCGCCGCCCGTGGATGTGACGCCTGAGCCGCAGGACGATCGCGATGCTGCCGATGGTGATCCAGAACCCCTGGATCAGCGCCGCGGCCATGTTGAAATCCTGCGTGAGGCTGAGCATTACCAGCGTCGCCGCCACAGTGTTCACGCAGAAATAGCGCGTGCTTTCGCTGCTGATGACGCGGAAGGACAAAAGGGCGTAATTGCAGATGTATGTGAGAACGCCAAGGAAGCCTGCGGCCTTGCAGACCTCCTCGAGCGAATATCCGGTCAATTCGAAAATCATGAAACCAGTCCCTGAAAAATGCGGGGGATCGAAAATGTCGTCTTGAAAAGGAACGGCGGAAAATATCGCCCGCCTGCGGATCAGACTGCCTCGGCCCCCTCGATCTGTCGAGGCGGGGATTCCCGACCTTGCCGCCTGCGCGCATCGGCAGAACCCGGCGCGTCCGGAGGCTCGGGTGCGCTGCCCACCGCCGACCCCGGCGCGGCGCGGTTTGGAGCGGCGAATCCCGGCCTGTCGCCCCCGCGGGTTCCGGCAGGCTTCGGCCCGTTTCGAGGGGCGTGCGGCGGCAGGCGTGACGGGACGTGCGGGCCGCGCATTCTGGAACCTGCGGCACGGGCCAGTCCCGGGCCGCATATTCCCGACCTCAAGGACATGTATCCATGGCTTACAGAGACATAATCGACCACAGCCGCCCGGAGCGCGCACCCAACGCCGCCGGGCGGGATCCTGTGACGCTCCATGCAATGCCCGGCGGCGGGCGCGGGATCTGGGGCGGTCTGGCCGCCCTGGTGGGCCTTCTCGCCGTGCTGTTCATCGTGCTGAGCTTCATGAGCGGCGACGGCGGCGCGCCTGCGCCGGGCAACAGCGCAATCACGCCTGCGGAAGACAGCACGCCCGCGCCGACCGCTCCGGTCGAATAGGGCAAAGCGGCCCGCCTGCGGCAAGGCGCGGGTTCGCCCGTCTGGCGGTCGCGCAGTGTCGATCGGGCCGGTTCGGATATTCGGATATTCGGTGATTTGCCCCGGCGCGTCCGCGTGCCGGGGCTTTCCGTCCTGCCGTCTCAGTCCGGATCGCGCGCGCGGTCCTTCGCGAAAAGATCGGTCAGCGACGTGGTCACGATCCTCCGCACCGAGGGTTTGTGCGGTGTCGAGAAGGGCAGGGGGCGGCAGACCTCCATCGCGGCGACACCCACGCGGGCGGTCAGC
>CAZTEV010000183.1:0-2538 GCA_964612785.1 uncultured Roseivivax sp.
GCGCCGATGAGCCGGGCGAACTGGTTCTCGGTCTGGATCTTCTTGGGCATCAGGTTCAGAAGCCCGATGCGCAGCGGCCGGATGTCCTGCTTGGCGGCGTCGTCCTCATCCATGACCATGACGCCCTCGCGGTCGAGAACGGCATAGGCGGGCAGGTCACGGGGCAGTTTGATGGGCATGGGACGGTCCGGCTGTTCGGGAACGAAAGCGACAGATAGGCAATCGCGGGCGGAGGCTCAAGGCCGGCTCAGGGCAGGGCCTCCGCGATGGCATCGACGAAATCAGCCTCGGTCCTGACCGCGGCGATGGCTTCGGCGGGCACGGTCACGCCCCAGTTCTCCGCCATCGCGCGATAAAGCGGCTGGCGGTGCGCCATGGCACGGGCAAAGGTCCAGCGGATGAAGGCGTCGGGATCGACGCGTTCGGGGGCAAGGCCGGTCTCGGCCAGGTAGGCGTCCCAGGCATGGGTCAGGAAGTCCGGCTGGTAGGCCATGGGCTTGGGCGCGCGGTCGAAGCGACGGGCAAGCTCGGCCGTATGGGCGTCCGAGCCCTCGATCCAGACCATCAGGCAATGGCGCGCAAGCTCGGTCAGAATGGGGTCCTCGGGATCGTTCGGATCGACCCATTCGCAGATCGACCCGCCCGTGTCGCAGATGAAATGCGGATAGCCGTAGAGGTCCTGCGCACGGTCGATGAAATAGCCCGTATCGAGCAGCGCCTGCATCTCCGCGCGGCGGAACTGCTCCTGCCGCTGGCGATAGGTGGCGATGTCCATGCCGCCTTTCGCGGGATCGCCCGGTTTGCCGAGATAGGTGGAGACGGGCGTCAGGTTGTGAAAGCTGAGGTTCGAGCCGATATAGATCGAGTCCGAGCGCAGAAGCTCGTTCAGAAACGGGTTCTTCATCGCCTCGCGCTTGGCATTGTCGACGATGTACTCGCCCATGTAGCGGGTGCCGATACGGTAATCGATCGAGTAGTGAAACCAGTCGCCTTCGTCGCGCAGCAGGTTCGACACATGGGTCTTGCCGAGACCCGACATGGCGAAGAGCAGCACGCGCTTTTTCGGCGCGTCCCGCCATGCCGCCGCTGATGGGTACAAACGCTGCATTCGCTCTATCCTGCCTCGAACCTTTCCGCAGAGGGGTACTCAGACGCGGCGTGGGCGTCAAACCCTGTGGGGGCCCCGCCGCGAGATGCGCGCCCAGAGACGCCCATCGAGCACAGCAAGCCCCAGCGCCAGCAATCCGAACCCAGCGATGGCAGAGGGGGCTAGCGTCTCGTCGCGCACCACGGCGCCGAGCGTGATCGCCACGGGCGGGACGAGAAGCGTGACAAGCATTAGGTTCGACGCGCCCGCCATCGCGAGAATTCGGTAGTAAAGGATATAGGCGAAGGCGGTGGCGATCAGCGCGTAATATAGGATCGCGGCCCATGTGACGGGGGCCAGGGCTAGCGGGGGCACGCCTTCGGTCATCAGCATCAGCGGCACGATCAGCGCGCTCGATCCCGTGAGCATGAGGCAGGCGGCCATCTCGGGGGCCACGCCCCGCAGGAAACGGCGCCCCCAGAGGCTTGCGAACGCATAGGAGAGCGTGCCCCCGATGATCGCCAATTGCCCAAGGCTTTCGAGGTTGAGACCGCTCAGCGCGCCCGGCCCTATCGCGAGGGCAACGCCCGCGAAGCCGAGCCCGATTCCCATAGTCTTGCGCGGTGTCATCCGTTCGTCTGCGAAGACAAGCGCGGCCAGAAGCGCCCCCCAGATCGCGGTAGTTGCGTTCAGGATGGAGGTCAGCCCTGTCGTGACGTGAAGCTGGCCCCAGGCCATCAGGATGAAAGGCAGGATGTTGTTGAGCGCGCCCATCACAAGGGCGGCCAGCCACAAACGAGGATCGCGCGGAATGGGGATGCCGCGCAGCCGCGTATAGACCCAGAGCGCCGCGGTCGCGGGCAAGACGCGAAAGAAGACCGAGGTAATGGGCGCGATCTCGTCCAGGGCGGTTCGGATGGCGAGAAAGGAGCCGCCCCATATGAGCGACAGAAGCATCAGCTCGGCCCAGGCGCGGCTGGAGATATTGGTTTGCGGGGTCATGGGCGGGTGTTATCCGGCCCAGGTAGCGGACACGACCCGGAAGATGCGGGTTGCGACGCGCGGGCATGAAAAAACCCGGCCTGCGAGAGGCCGGGTTTCGTGGATCGCGGGGATCCTGTGGATCAGAACTGGATCTCGGCCCGGAAGCCCACGGCGACGGAGTGGTTGTCTTCGAAATCCGCGACGGCCACGCCGCCGACTTCGGGCTTCGCATCGCCGAGCCAGGAGTAGTTGATGCCGCCCGACAGCTTGAAGTTGTCTTCGGCCATCTGACCGCCGATCGACAGACCCCAAAGCCCGTTGGTGGGCCCGAGCGGGGAGACCAGATCGTCGCCTTCGGGTTCATAGAGGATCGTGGCCGAGCCCGAGAAACTGTCCGAGAAGCGGCGGCCGATGCCGAGCGTGTAGCGCTCGCCATCCTCGAGGTTCACGAGGTCGCGGCCGAGGAT
>CAZTEV010000183.1:2638-4829 GCA_964612785.1 uncultured Roseivivax sp.
TATCCTTACCGGTGGCCGTCGGCATGACATAGCCGAAGGACAGGTTTGCAGTGTTGTCGGGCGCGAAGATCGCGGCGACCGACTGGCCCGAGCGGTCAAGACCGGCTGCGTGGGCGGAGGCTGCGGCGAGTGCGAGTGCGGACGCGCCGAGAACCGTATATTTCATTTTTGCTCATCCCTTGAGAAAACCCTCTCGGATTCGCGTATAAACTGTGCGGGACGTCCATCAATTTTGACCCAGCGTCATGGCGCGGGGCCGCGCCGTAACGTTACTTTTCTGTCACATGCCGGGTCTCGGCCCAGATATTGAAGTAATTCGCGGCAAAGATGACCGCAGCGCCCAATAAAACAAAGGGATCAAGCGGTTCGGCATAGAGCAGCACGCCCACGATGGCGATGAGCGGCAGGCGCGTGAAGTCGATGGGCATGACGACCGTGGCGGGGGCGAGGCTGAGCGCGGTGGTCAGGCAGAAATGCGCGACGAGGCCCGCCAACGCAATGAGCGCGACCCAGGGCAGGCTTGCGACCGAGGGCAGGGCGATGTCGCCGTCGATGCCCGCGCAGACTAGACCAAGGCCCGCCTGCATCACCGTCAGCCAGAACAGGATCGACACGATGCTTTCGGAGCGGGTGAGCTTGCGCGTGAAGACCGCCGATCCGGCGAAGCCGATGGCGGCCATGGCGGCGAAGACGAGGCCCCACTCAAAGGTCTCGGGCGAGGGACGGGTGACGATCAGGACGCCAAGGAAGCCCAAGACCGCGGCAATGCCGCGGGTGCGGGTCAGCCGTTCGCCAAGAATGAGCGGCGACAGCAGCATCACCCAGATGGGCGAGGTGAATTCCAGCGCGAAGACCTGAGCGAGAGGGATCACCGTGATCGCGTAGAACCAGGCATTCTGCCCCGCGAAGTGGAAGACGTTGCGGGTGAGATGCAGTCCCATGCGGCGGGCGCGGATTTCAGACCTGCGGCCTGCCAGCGAAGCGAGACCAAAGACGATGCCGATCCCGATCACCGAGCGGAAGAGCATGATCTCGAACGTGTCGAGCTCGAACGACACGGCGCGGCCCGCGATCGCCATGGAAATGAACGACACGATCGCCCCGATCATCCACAAAGCGGCGCGGATGGTGTCGGACATCGCCTTGGGCGGCGCCGAGCGGTCGGGGATCGGGGCGGGCTTGTCGCTCATGGCTGGTGATATGGCGTGATCACCATGCGGGACCAGATGGGCCAGTCCGGCGTCATGGCGACAGCCTGCGTGCCTTCCGGTCCCAGCGCAATCCGGCCTTCTTCGCGCATTCGGAAAAGGCCTTGTCGAGGCGGCGGTCGTTGAGGGGTTTGATCCAGCTTTTCAGAGGAATGGCAGAGCGGTCGCCGAAGCCGTCGACCAGAACGTAGCGGCTTTGAAACGCGTCCCAGACGATGTTCTTCGGGCCCGCATCGTGCACGACAATATGGAATTTGAAGAGCGCGGACACAAAGGCATCGAGCGCGGCCTGTTGCGCCTCATCAAGCGGCCCGGCGGCCACCTGATCGGCAAGCGTCGGTGCCATCTCGCCGGAGAGCGTCGAGATCCGTTCCACGACCTGTCCCAGCCCCTGATCGGTCTCACGCAGGCCGTGGATCTTGGGCAGCGGCGGACGCCCGCCCTTTTTCAGCGACATCTGGATGGCCCGATCGGCACTGCGCGCTTCGCGGTGAAACAGCGCATAGGCCAGCCGTGCCTTGCGGCGATAGGCGCCGCTGTCGGGGTCGAGGCCGTCGAGCGCACGACGATACTTTGGCAGCATCACCTTGATGAGCCGATCCGGATCGCCCGGCATGGCATAGATCGCCCGTTCGGACCCCTTGGCGAGCCGGGGCGCGCCTTCGAGGATCAGGATGTCGTGGCGGGACATGGGATCACTCCCATTCGATGGTTCCGGGGGGCTTCGAGGTCACGTCATAGGTCACGCGGTTGATGCCTTTGACCTCGTTGATGATGCGCGTCGCGGTCTCGCCCAGAAACTCGTGGCTGAACGGGTAGTAATCGGCGGTCATGCCGTCGACCGAGGTGACCGCGCGGAGCGCACAGGCGTAATCGTAGGTGCGCCCGTCGCCCATCACGCCCACGGTGCGCACGGGCAGGATCGCGACGAAGGCCTGCCAGATCTCGTCGTAAAGCCCGTGCTTGCGGATCTGGTCGATATA
>CAZTEV010000184.1:0-4787 GCA_964612785.1 uncultured Roseivivax sp.
AGCTCCTTGCGACCGTAGCCCGCAAGCGAGATGTCCTTCACGATGTAGTCTTTGGTCATGTGATGCGTCCCGAAATATGAAGTTGCCCGCCAGATAGCACCGTAGGTGTTTCAGGACAATTGACGCCTGCGGGAGCTGCGACCAAGAGCTGCGGCGCGCTTTCCGAGCATCTTTACAAGCCACGGCGCGGCTTCTACGCCGGGCACAGCGAAGGAGAAGACATGGTCGCGAAACAGCCCCGTGCATGGCAGCGTATGTTGTCCGGTCGCAGGCTCGACCTGCTCGACCCGACGCCCGTCGATATCGAGATCGAGGATATCGCCCACGGCCTTGCCTTCGTGGCGCGCTGGAACGGGCAGACGCGCGGCGATTTTCCCTATTCCGTCGCCGAGCATTCGCTTCTGGTGGAGACGATCTTTTCCCGCATGTGTGCCAAGGCCAGCGCGGCGCACCGGCTGACGGCGCTTCTGCATGACGCGCCGGAATACGTGATCGGGGACATGATATCGCCGGTGAAGGCGGCGGTCGGGCCGGAATACGGCGCGCTTGACGACCGGCTTGCGGCGGCGATCCATATCCGCTTCGGGCTGCCTGCGATCACCACGAAGACGCTGAAGCGGCAGATCAAACGTGCGGACAAGGTGTCGGCCTGGATGGAGGCGACTGAGATCGCCGGTTTCGCCGTGGCGGAGGCGGACCGCTTCTTCGGACGCCCGCCCGCGGAATTGACCGAAGGCCTGTCGATCGCGCTGCGTCCTCCGGTGGCGGTGCGGGCGGATTTCACCGCCCGCCATGCGGCACTTCTGGCCGCGCTTTAGGCCTAGGCGGGCACAGGTGCGCTGCGACGGCGGGCGCTCAGGAAGATCGCCGTGACGATCCCGATATTCATCAGGTTCCAGGCAATGCCGTTCCAGAACGCCAGCGCGTAGGATCCTGTCCAGTCATAGATCGCGCCCGACAACCACCCGCCTAGCGCCATGCCGAGGATCGTCATCATGATGATGAACCCCACGCGCGCGCCTGCTTCGCGCGCGGGCAGGTATTCGCGCGCAATCACCGCGTAGGAGGGGATGATGCCGCCCTGGCTCAGCCCGAAGATCAGGCTGACGCCGTAAAGTGCGACCAATCCGCTCGAGGGCAGATAGAGCATCAAGGCGATGCATTGCAGGACCGAGCCGATCAGGAGGGTGGGAATGCCGCCCAGCCGGTCGGCCAGGACGCCCGAGGCGAGGCGCGACACGACTCCGCCCAGCAGCATCAGCGACAGCATCTCCTTTCCGACACCGGGGCCGAAGCCCAGATCCACCGACAGCGCGACGATATGGACCTGCGGCATGGACATCGCCACGCAGCAGCCGATCCCGGCAATGCCGAGGGCCCATTGCAGCTGGCGGGGGCTCAGCCCGGTCGAGCCTGCGCGCGCGGTGGCCTGCGCTTCGGACAATGCCAGTGCTTCGGGAGCGACGCGCTGGCGGAACAGGGTGCTGAGCGGGACGAGCACGACAAGCGATGCGAGCGCGAGCGCCGAATAATCCCAGCGCCAGCCCGCATCGCCGCCCAGCCAGCCCAGTGCCAAAGGCCAGACCGCGCCCGAGAGGTAATTGCCCGACGCGGCAATGCCGACGGCGACGCCGCGCCGTTTCAGGAACCATTGGCTCACATCCGCGATCAGTGGCCCGAAGGAGCCCGCGGTCAGGAAGCCAATGGCGAATTGCACGAGGGCGAGGATCGCAATCGACGGTGCCAGCGCCGCCGCGCCATAGGCGCAGGCCAGGCCAAGGCCCACACCCGCCAGCGTCAGCGCCATGCCATAGCGGTCCACGATCCGCCCGATGACGAGGTTACCGAGCGCGAATCCCAGCATCGTCGCGGAATAGGGCAGGGAGGCCGCGCTGCGCGACACGTCGAATTCGGCCGCGACTTCGGGCAGGACGGCAATGATCGCCCACATGCCGATATTGCCCGTGGTCGCCACGATCAGCGTCAGGCCAAGGCGTGCCCAGGATCGGCGTGTGTCGAGATCGGCATGGGTGGTCATGGCGCGACGATAGACCGGGTCCTGTGGGTGCGACAGCCCCCATGCGCATGCTCACCGCTTTTCATTCCCGTCCGACCACGCCATGTTTTGCGCATGTTGCGCGATGCGATCCATAGCTGTGCCCGTTCGGGCCGGGGGCGGCCATGATCCGGCTCGATGCCCGCGATATCGAGATCCTGCGCGTCTTGTCCGCCGAGGGCCGGATCACCAAGGCCGAGCTGGCCGAACGCGTGGGCCTGTCGCCGACACCCGCCTGGGAGCGGCTGAAGAAACTCGAAAAGGCGGGCGTGATCGAAGGCTATGGGGCGCGCATCGCCTACAAGGCCTTCGGGCCGCATGTGACGGTCTTCGTGGCCTGCGAACTCGACGGCCATCGGGCCCGCGATTTCCAGGCGTTCGAGCAGGCCCTGCGCGATCACGACGAGGTCACCTGGGCCTGGGCGCTGGGCGGCGGCTTCGACTACCTGATCCAGGTCGTGACGCAGGACATCGACGCCTATCAGCGTCTGATCGACCGGCTTCTGGAGGCCGAGATCGGGCTTGCGCGTTACTACACCTACATCGTGACGAAGCCGATCAAGTCCACCTACGGCCTGCCGCTGGGCCTTCTGGGCGGGGCGGAGTGAGCGGGGCAGAGGATTCCTCTGCCAGAGGCGTGGCCGACGCGACTTTCCTCTGAGGGAAGGGCGATCTTTGGTCCCCTCTTCCGGGCATGCGGGCGTATCTCTGGGGCGTGTTCCAGCCCATGAGGAGACCCGTGATGACCATGCATCGCACCTTCCCGAAATCCCCGCTTGCCGCGCTCAAGGATCCGCGGCTCGTGCGCGCCTTTTCCTATATCGACGGCAAGTGGCGCAGTGCCGAAGGCGGTGCGGCCATCGCGGTGACGAACCCGGCCGATGGCGAATGGCTGGGTGAGGTCGCGGCGCTGTCTGCCGATGATGCGACGGCGGCTGTCGATGCGGCCCAGCGGGCCTTTGTCACCTGGTCCGACACGCTGCCGCAGGAACGCGCGCGACTTCTGCGCCGCTGGCATGCGCTGATGCTGGAGAACCAGGAAGACCTCGCGCTCTTGATGACGCTCGAGCAGGGCAAGCCCTACTCCGAGGCACTGGGCGAGATCGCCTATGCCGCCGATTTCATCGAATTCTACGCCGAAGAGACCCGCCGCCCGAATATCGAGGGCGTAACCTCGCATCTGCCAGATGCGGAGGTGGAATTGTGGCGCGAACCGATGGGCGTGGCCGCGCTGATCACGCCTTGGAACTTCCCCTCGGCGATGCTGACGCGGAAGGCGGCGGCGGCGCTTGCTGCTGGCTGTACCATCGTTGCGCATCCATCGGCCGAGACGCCATTCTCGGCGCTGGCCCTGGCCGAGCTGGCCGAGCGAGCAGGCTTCCCGCCGGGCGTGTTCAACGTCGTCACCGGGGAGGCGCCCGTGATCGTGGAGCCCTGGACGCAGGATGCCCGTGTGCGCGTTCTGTCCTTCACCGGCTCGACCGAGGTGGGGCGGCTTCTGTACCGGCAATGCGCGGGCACGGTGAAATCTCTGATCATGGAGCTGGGCGGTCATGCGCCGGTCATCGTCTTCAAGGGTGCGGACCTCGATCAGGCCGTAACAGAGACGATCAAGGCCAAATTCGCGACCTCCGGTCAGGATTGCCTCGGCGCGAACCGGATCTTCGTGGAGCGTCCGCTCTACGCCGAATTCGTCGAGAAATTCACGGCCGCGACGCAGGCGCTGACGCTTGCCAAAGGTCTGGACGATGCCGATGTCGGCCCGCTGATGAACGAAAAGGCGGTCGCCAAGCAGGAGGCCCATGTGGCCGATGCACTGGCCAAGGGTGCGGTGCTGAAATGCGGGGGCGCGCGGCGCGACGATCTGGGACCGCTCTTCTATGCGCCGACGGTGCTGGCCGATGTGCCCGACGATGCCGACATCCTGCGCGAAGAGACCTTCGGCCCGGTCGCTGCGATCCTGCCGTTTGACACCGAGGAAGAGGTTGTCGCCAAAGCCAACAACACGGAATACGGGCTCGTGGCCTATGTGCACAGCCAGGATCCGCGCCGCATCTATCGGGTCAGCCGCAAGCTGCAATTCGGCATGGTCGCGGTGAACCGCACCAAGGTGACAGGCGCGCCGATCCCCTTCGGCGGCATGAAACAGTCGGGTCTTGGTCGCGAAGGCGCAAGACAGGGCTTGGAGGCCTTCACCGAAATCAAGTACGTGTGCCGCGACTGGGCATGAATGAGTTTCGGCGGCGGCGCGCCCATGCGCCCCGCCCTTTGAGACAGAAAGGACGCATCAATGCTGAAGAATGACATGCTGGAGAAGTGGGACCGCGACAACTTCTTCCACCCCTCGACCCATCTGGCCGAGTTCGCCCGCGGGAACGTGCCCCACCGGGTTATCACCGGCGGACAGGGCAGCCATATCGAAGACCGCGACGGCAACCGCTTTCTGGACGCTTTCGCAGGTCTTTATTGCGTGAATGTGGGCTACGGGCGTCAGGACATTGCCGATGCCATCGCCGCGCAGGCGAAAGAGCTGGCCTATTACCACGCCTATGTGGGCCACGGCACCGAGGCCTCGATCACGCTGTCGAAGATGATCCTCGACCGCGCGCCCGATCACATGTCGAAGGTCTATTTCGGTCTGTCCGGCTCGGATGCGAACGAAACCAACGTCAAGCTGATCTGGTACTACAACAACATCCTGGGCCGTCCCGAGAAGAAGAAGATCATCTCG
>CAZTEV010000185.1:0-4780 GCA_964612785.1 uncultured Roseivivax sp.
GAGGCGGGGTGGTCCGCCTTCGATGATGTGCGGACCGATGTGGCAGAGCGCGTGATCCTGATTTCAAGCGTGCCGCTTCTGGGCCCGCGCCTGTCCATCGTCGAGTGGATCATGAACGCGCTGCCCACGATGCAGAAATACGAGGACGATCTGCGCGACCAATGGCAAAGCCATGCGCATCGGGCCGAGTGGCAACGGATGCTGCGCGCGGTTCTGGAGATGGAAGCGCAGGGCACAGGGGTGACCGTGGTCTCGGGCGAGATCCACCTCGCCACGCGCGCCACGCTGCAGCACGAACGGGGCTTTCTGCATCAGCTCGTGGCCTCCGGCATTTCCCATCGCGCGCCGCCCAAGGCCTGGGCCTGGACGCTTGGCACCTTCGCGCGTCTGGGTGAGGCGCCGCTTCCGGGGCACCCGATCCGTATTCAGCCCCTGCCGGGGCAGGGCACGAATTACACGGCCGAGCGGAACTTTCTGATGATCGACCGGCGGGGCATGGACTGGCAGGCGCGTTGGTCGCTGGAAGACAGCGGAGTGACGCCTGCGCTTCCACTTTGAGGCGGTCAGCCCAGGTAGATCCGCCCCTTCGGATAGCGCACGCGGGCCACGCTGTGTTTTGCGAGGAAGAAGCCCAGCGTCAGCGGCCCGACCCGCCCCAGAAACATCACGCACATGATGACGATGCGCCCGGGCGTGCCCAGATCGTCGGTCGCGCCCATGCTCAACCCGACCGTGCCGAAGGCGGAGGCCACTTCGAACGCGGCGGCCAGGAAGGTGCCGTCGAAGGAGATCAGGACCACGAACAGCGACAGGACCAGGATCAGGATGGAAAGCGCGGTCAGCGCCAGCACCTTCATCACCTCGTCCACGGCAAGGCTGCGTCCGAAGGCGTGCAATTCGGTGCGCTTGCGGAAGAACGCGATGGTCGCGAGGGCCAGCACGACCGCCGTCGTCACCTTGATCCCGCCCGCGGTGGAGGTGGAGCCGCCGCCGATCACCATCAGCACCATCGTCAGCAGCGTGGTCGCATCGTTCATGCCGCCCGTGTCGATCGTATTGAACCCTGCGGTGCGGGGTGTGAGCGCTTGAAACCAGCTGGCTTGAAGCTTGTGCCAGATCGGCAGATCGCCAAGCGTGGCCGGATTGCTCCATTCCAGCGCGGCAAACAGGGCCCACGGCACGACGATCAGAACGACGGTGCCGTAGATCATGATCTTCGTGTGCAGCGACAAGGCCCGCCAGGTCCGGTTCTCATACAGGTCCGCGAGGACGACAAAGCCGAGGCCGCCCAGCAGGAACAGGCACGGGATCACCAGATTGACGACAGGATTGCCGACCCAAGGCATCAGGCTGTTCGCGTCGAGGCCGAAGCCTGCATTGTTGAAGGCGGATATGGCGTGAAAGATCGAGAACCAAATCCCGCTCGAGACACCCATCTCGGGCACGAAGACAAATGCCAGAAGAGCCGCTCCGCCCGCCTCGCAGACAAGCGCCACGGCCAGGAGCAGTTTCACGAGCTTCAAAAGATCGCCCATGGACGATTGGTTCAGGTCTTCGCGCAGGATCAACCGGCTGCCAAGGCCGACTTTCACGCCGATGGCGGAGAGGACAAAGATTGCGAAGGTCATCAGCCCGAGCCCGCCGAACTGGATCAAGACCAGCAGGATGATCTGGCCGAACAGGGTAAAATCGCTGCCGGTCTCGACAACGGACAAGCCGGTGACGGTGACCGCCGAGGTGGCGGTGAACAGCGCGTCGAAGAAGCTGATCCGTGATGTGGTCGAGATGGGCAGCCATAGCAGGACAGCGCCCACCGCGATCACGGTCAGATAGAGCGACACCAAAAGCCCGGGCGGCGACAGCTTGATGATCCGGCCCCAAAGCCGCGAACGGAAGCCGATCAGCGCCATGTCAGAGGCTGGCCGCGAAACGGCGCAGATCGTTGCGTTTGCCCAGAAGCAGAAGCAGATCGTCCCGCTCGAACGTGCAATTCTGCCCGTCCTGTGCGATGAATTTGGTCCCGCGCATCACGCCCACGCAGCGCAGATCATACTCGGTCTCATGGGCGAGGTCGGAGAGGCTTTTGCCTTCCAGGCTTTCGGGGATCTGCACGTTCACAACGTAAAAGCTATTGCCGAGGCTGATATAGTCGCGGATCAGCGGGTTGTGCAGGACCTGTGCGACGTGCTGGCCGACCTCGACCTCCGGATGCACGATGCGGTCGACGCCGAGCCGGGATAATATGCGGTGATGGGTCTTCGTGCGCGCCTTGGCCCAGATCGTCTCCACGCCCACGAGTTTCAGGTTGATCGCGGACAGGATCGAGGCCTCGAGGTCGGAGCCGAGCGCGACCAATGCCACGTCGCAATCGCCCAGCCCCGCTTCCTTCAGGGCCTGATCGTCGCGCGCGTCCACGATCAGCGCCTGACTGATCTGATCGGCATGGGCTGCGACCCGGTCTTCATCGATATCGACGCCGATCACCTGATTGCCGAAGCGCGTGAGTTCCTTCGCAACAGTGGAGCCGAAATTGCCAAGGCCGATGACGGCGAAGTTACGAATCCGTTCGGCCATTTTGGCCTCCGCTGCAATATCGGGGTTCTGCGGAGCATGGTGCCCGGACAGGCATTGGCAAGGGACGTGGAAGGCTGTCCGGCCTCACTCCGTGATCTTTTCGAGATACCGGCGCGCGACCACGACCTTGGTTTCCCGCCCCATGAGATCCATGAGCAGGCGAACGCAATCATCGGGTGCGAAGCTTTCGATCCGACTCACCACATGGACCATAGGTCCCGCGACGACACGGACCGTGTCGCCCACATCGAACCTCGGGGGCGGTTTCAGAAGCCCGTCTTCGTCGCAGCGATCAAGCAACGCGGCCATGAAGTCTTCGGGCAGTGCCTTGGGATGGCGCGGGTCATTCATGATGAGACGGCTCAATCCGCGCGTGCCGTTGAGCGCGCGCCAGTTCGGCTCGGCCGGATCGAATCGCACGAAGATATAGCCGGGGAAAAGCGGGCGGGGCGCCGTGATGGACTTGTTGGCGCGGCGCCGCGTCTCGAGCCGTTTCGGCGTGAAATGCGCGAATCCCTGCCGCGCGAGGTTGCGTTCGGCGATGGACAGCCCGTTCGGTTTCAGCTGCGCTGCGAACCAATGCGTTGCACGATCATCCATGCTGTCGCCTCCCCTCAGGTTTTCAACGACAGGCGGCAACGAGGGTCACCGCCTGTGCCTGTCAGGAATTATAGTAGTTCGATCCGTAGGCGGAATAGGCCCCGTACTTCCCGCCATAGCCGTAACGCTTCATGCCTTTGGGATCGATCTGTGCCAGCACAAGGCCCGAGACCCGCAGGTTTGCGGTTGCGAACTGGCGCATCGACTCGCGAACCTGGGGCTTCGTGGTCCGATCCCATGCGGTCGTGAAGACAATCGCGTCGCAGTGCTGACCGATCACGCGGGCATCTGGGACGACCAGGACCGGCGGCGTGTCGATGATGATGATGTCGTAGAGACCGCGGATCTTGGTCAGGAAGTCTTTGAACTTCTCAGACGAGAAGATGTCGGCCGCGTTCAGGTTCGATTTATCGCCCATCAGAATGTCGACCGGCATACGCGGATCGCGGAAGACCGCGTCTTCGATCGGGCTTTCCTCCATCATGGCAGCGACAAGACCTGGGTGATTCTCGTCGACCTTGAAGTACTGCTGGAAAGTCCGGCGGCGGATATCGCCTTCGATCAGCAGAACCTTGCGGCCCATCCCGGCGAGGTTGTGCGAGAGGGAGATCGCCTGCGTGGTCTTGCCTTCGCCCGGTAGGGACGAGGTGGACATGATGATCTGCGGCGGCTCGTCGACATTGGACAACAGGACCGAGGTGCGGAGATTGCGGATCGCTTCCGCGGCAGCCGATGTCGGTTTGGCGTTCAGGTAGTCGATCAGCTGATCGCGCCGCTTGATCGGCATCTTCGGGATCTGCCCTAGGATCGTCTGACCGGTATGCGCTTCGAGATCGTCCGCGGTGCGGAAGCCCGAATGCATGAATTGGCGGCCAAGGACCATTGCGGCACCGACCATGATGCCCAGGATCGCTGACAGGGCGAGAATCAGGGATTTTCGCGGTTCGACATAGACGCCGGGTGTGGCGGTCGAGAGCACGCGGCTGTCGGGCTGTTGGAGGCCACGCTGAACGGAGGCTTCCTTGAGACGGTTGAGGAATGTCTCGTAAAGCGTTCCCACGGATTGTAATTCGCGCTCGAGCTGTTCGATCCGGGCGAGGTCCTCCGATTGCTCTGCCAAATCGGCCTCTTGGCGTTCCAGCGACGCGGCAAGCGCGCTTTCCTGAGATCGCGAGCGGTTGAGGTTGTTTTCTTCGCGAGAGATCAGCAGCTCCGCACGGGATTCGAACAGACTGACCGCATTCGCATCGCCTGACTCCGCTTCCTCTTCGAGCCGGTTGAGGGTCGAATCGGAGAGCCGCGTCGCAAGAGCCGCGTAGTCGCCTTCCTCCAGGAGATCGCGATATTGCGCGATCCGCTGTTCCTGAACGGCGATCTGCGTGCGTGTCTCGCCAAGGCGATTCCGCAGGTCGATGAGCTGCCTGTTGAGGCCTTCCAGCGCTTCAGGGCTGATCAGGTCGGTCTCGGTGCGCGCGGCCTGAAGAATATCTTCCCGTTCGAGAAGCTCGGCTTCAAGCTCCGTCACTCGCTCGGACAGCCAGGTAACCGCGCTTTCGGTCGCCGCGAACTTCTTCGCGACCTGATCGTCGATGTAGATCTGCGCCAG
>CAZTEV010000186.1:0-4740 GCA_964612785.1 uncultured Roseivivax sp.
GAAATCCTCGGGGCGCAGCTCCTCGGCGTGGAAATCGACCTCCTTGAGGATGTCGATCACCGTCGGCTGGAGCTTGCCGGTCAGGGTGAAGGTGCTGTCATGCTTCGGGTCGCAGCCGATCTGCAGCACGCGCTTGCCGAGCTTGGAGAAGGCCGCCGACAGGTTCGACGAGGTGGTCGACTTGCCGATCCCGCCCTTGCCGTAGACCGAAAAGACCTTGGCCCCGTCGATCTTCATGGTGTCGTCCTGATGCACCTGCACCGACCCCTCGCCGTCCTGACCCTTCAGAACCGGGGGCGATTGCACGCGCCGTTCCTTCAGGCCTGCGGCCTCGCGCATGGCGGCGCGGTGGCTCGGGGGTTGTTTGTCGAGCGGGCTCATACGGGCCTCCTGACGGGGTTTTGGGTATGGCGAAGGAGATGGGTCATTCGGCGGCCACCCCTTCCATGCGATCTTCGAGCTGATCCGCCGCCGCTTCGAGCGCGGCGAGTGTTTCGGCATCCGGTTGCCAATAGGCGCGGTCATGCGCCTCGAGCAGACGGTTCGCCATGCGGCTCGACGCGGTCGGGTTGAGAGCGGCAAGCCGCGCGCGCATCTCGGGGTCGAGAACGAAGGTCTCGGACAGGCGCTGATAGATCCAGGGCTCGACCTTCCCGGTCGTGGCGGACCAGCCCATCGTGTTCGTCACCTGCGCCTCGATCTGGCGCACGCCCTGCGCGCCATGCTTCAGCATGCCCTCGAACCATTTGGGGTTGAGCGAGCGTGACCGTGTCTCAAGCGCGACCTGATCGGACAGCGTGCGGACCTTGCCCGCCCCGCGCGTCTGATCGGAGATATAAACCGCCGCCTCCTCGCCACGCGCACGCTTCACCGCGCGGGAAATGCCACCCAGCGTGTCGAAGTAGTGATCGACCGTGGTGACGCCCAGCTCGACGGATTCGAGGTTCTGGTAGGCCACTTCGACCCTGGCGAGCGTCGCCTGCAGGAGGGCCGGGTTCGCCGCCGCCTTGCCGTTCGCTCCATAGGCGAAGCTCTTGCGGGACTGGAAGGCATCGGCCAGCTCGTCCTCGTCCCCGAAGGCGGAGCTTTCGACCAGCTGGTTCACGTTCGACCCATAGGCCCCTTCCGCGTTCGAGAAGACGCGCAGCGCCGCGGTTTCCAGATCGCAACCGTGCTCTTCCTGGTAGGCCAGCGCATGCGCGCGGATGAAGTTCATCTCCAAGGGCTCATCGGCGCTCGCCGCCTTGAACGCAGCCTCGGCCAGCATGCGGGTCTGCAGGGGCAGAAGATCGCGGAAAATGCCCGACAGGGTCATCACGACGTCGATGCGCGGACGGCCCAGGTCCTCCAGCGGGATCAGGTCCGCGCCCGAGATCCGGCCGAAGCTGTCCATCCGCGGCACCGCCCCCATCAGGGCCAGCGCCTGCGCAAGCGGCGCACCGTCCGACTTGATGTTGTCCGACCCCCACAGCACCAGCGCGACCGAGCGCGGCAGGCTCGCATGGGTATCGAGCAGCATCTGCGCCTGACGCGCACCATCCCGGCAGGCGAATGCCGTGGGCATGCGGAACGGATCAAACGCATGAATATTGCGGCCCGTGGGCAGGATGTCGGCCGACCGGATCAGATCGCCGCCCGGAACGGGCGCGATGAACCGGCCCTCGAGCGCCGCCATCAACCCCGCCATTTCCGATCCGTTATCGAGGGCGGCCGCAGCATGGGCCTGCGCGTCCTCGTCCTGATCGGCCATGAGAGCCAGGTAATCGGCGCGCATCTCGGGCGTGATCTTGCGGCCCAGAATGTGCAGGCCTTCGGGGATCAGCGCATCTTCCGTTTCCAGAAGTGCCAACCACAGCGCCTGCGGGTCGCGCCCGCCCATATCGACGGCCTCGGCCTCTTCCGCGATCAGCGTCTCCAGCTCCGCGCGGCGCGGATCGTCGTCGGTCATCGCCCGCCAGCGCGTCAGGCTTTCCTTCAGCGCCTGAAGCCCCTTGTAGAGCCCCGATTGCGCAAGCGGTGGCGTCAGATGCGTCACTGTCACGGCCCCGGAGCGCCGTTTTGCAAGCGACGCCTCGGAGGGGTTGTTCGCGGCATAGAGGTACACGTTCGGCATCTCGCCGATCAGCCGGTCGGGCCAGTCGCGCGCGCCGAGGCCTGCCTGCTTGCCGGGCATGAATTCGAGCGCGCCATGCATCCCGAAATGCAGAAGCGCATCGGCCTGATAGGTATTCCGCAGCCACAGATAGAAGGTGGTGAAGGCATGGGTGGGCGCGAAGCTGCCCTCGAACAGAAGGCGCATCGGGTCGCCTTCCCAGCCGAAGGCCGGTTGCAGCCCGACGAACACATTGCCGAAATGCTGGCCCAGCACGAAGACGCCGCGTCCGTCCGATTGCACGCGCCCGGGCGCCGGACCCCAGACGGCCTCCACCGCCTTCAGGGGCGGCGTGGTGCGCACGATGGTATCGGCATCCACATGCGCGGCGACATTGGCCTCCTGCCCGTATTGGGTGGCATTGCCTTCGAGCACGGAAGCGCGCAGTTCTGCCACCGAAGCGGGCGGGCTGATCGTGTAGCCGCGATCCTTCATGGCGTGCATGACGTTGAAGAGGCTCTCGAACACGTCGAGATAGGCGGCCGTCCCGGCGGCCCCGGCATTGGGCGGAAAGCCGAAAAGGACGATGCCGATCTTCGCCTCGGCGCGGGTCTTGCGGCGCAGACGCGCGAGGCGCAGGACCTTCTCGGACAGGCTCTCGATCCGCTCGGGGCAAGGTGCCATCGCCTTCACGCTACTGGCCGGGCGACACCGATGCGCGCAGCCGTCGCATCCGGCCTCGCCGTGCCGTCCGCCGAAGACCGTGGGGCAGACCGCGCCGTCCAGTTCCGGCAGCGCGATCAGCATCGTGGTCTCGATCGGCCCGAGGCCCTGGTTCGCCTCGGCCCATTGACCAAGCGTCTGAAACTCCAGCGGATGCGCCGCGACGTAAGGCACATCAAGCGCCTTCAGTAGCGCCACAGCCGCGTCGCTGTCGTTATAGGCGGGACCACCCACGAGGCTGAAGCCGGTGAGCGACACCAGCGTGTCGATCTTCGTGCCGGTCTCGTCGCGGAAATACGTCTCGATCGCCGGGCGCCCGTCGAGCCCGCCCGCGAAGGCCGGCAGCACGCGGATGCCCTTTTCCTCGAAGGTGCGGATCGCGGCATCGTAATGCGCCGTATCCCCCGCGAGGATGTAGGAGCGCATCATCAGCATGCCCACGGTCGCGACCGGATTGGCCGGACCAGGAATATCGGCGGGATCGGTGGTGATCCGGTCCGCCAGATCGGGGTGATACAGACCCACTTCGGGATATTCGAGCGGATCGGGCGCCTGCCCGCCGCGCAGGTCCTCGTCGCCCGCATATCGCGACAGCAGATACCGGACCATCGCCTCGACATTGTCGTCGGAGCCACCCATCCAATACTGCATCATCAGGAACCACGACCGCAGGTCCTGCGCCTTGCCGGGGATGAGCTTCAGGATACGCGGCAGACGCCGCAGCATCCGCATCTTCTTCGCGCCATCCTCGGACGAGGGCTTGGACGAGCCGCGCAGCTTCTTCATCAGCTTCATCATGCCGCTTTGAGGCGCGGACATGTCGAGCTTGCCGAGCTTCGTCAGCTTCACGATCTCCGCATCGGCGATGACGCCCACGAAGGCATCGACCCGGTCCCGCGCCTCGCGCAGATCAGGCAGGATCGGTTTCACATGCTCTTCGAGGAAGAGAAGGTTCGCGACGATCATGTCGGCCCGCGCGATGGCGCGGCGCGCCTCGGTCAGCGCGTTCGGGGTCTCGCCCCATTCGGCGGCGGCATGAACCGTAATCTCGAGCCCCGGAAAATCTCGGGCAAGCCGCGTCTTGGCCCGCGCCACGGGACCGGCGCTGTGGGCGTCGAGCGTGACGATGGCGATGTGATACCCGCCCGTATGTGCCAGCTCATCGCGCATAATGGGCCTTCGCCTCATAAAGCGTCTCGACGCTGATCTCGGACTGACCACGCTCGGAGGCGAAGGTCTCGGTGTTCCGCCGCGCCTTGCCGCGCACGAAGAACGGGATCTTCTTCAGCTCCTTCTCGGCAGCGGGCAGCCAGACCACCTCGACGCCCGTGCCCGCCACGCCCCGGGCTTGATCCGGGGCCTCGTCGGAGGACGCCTGAGGTTCCGGGTCAAGCCCGGGACGCGGGGTCGCCTTGCCGCCATGGTGGGACGGGCCCGCCGCATCGTGAAACTCGAAATCCTCGCGGAACATCGTCAGCAGGTGCTCCTCGAGCCCCATGACCAGCGGATGCACCCAGGTGTCGAAGATGACGTTCGCGCCCTCGATGCCCATCTGCGGGCTGTAGCGGGCGGGGAAATCCTGCACGTGGACGGGGGCCGAGATGACGGCGCAGGGGATGCCCAGCCGCTTGCCGATATGCCGCTCCATCTGGGTGCCGAGGATCATCTCGGGGGCGAGCGCCTCGATGGTCGCTTCGACCTCCAGATAATCGTCGGTGATCAGCGCCTCGACGCCGTAATCCTTTGCCAGCGCCCGGATGGGCCGCGCCATTTCGCGGTTGTAGCAACCAAGGCCCGCCACCTCGAATCCCATCTCGTCCCGGGCGATGCGGGCGGCAGCGGCCACATGGGTGCCATCGCCGAAAAGGAAGACGCGCTTGCCGGTCAGGTATGTCGAATCGACCGACGCCGAATACCAGGGCAGG
>CAZTEV010000187.1:0-4631 GCA_964612785.1 uncultured Roseivivax sp.
CGGTGTCACCCATGGTGAAGGTCGCGCCGCCGAAGGAGACGAAGATGGTCTCGCCACCCTCATCGGACGAGCCGAATGCGGGGGATGCGCCGTTCACAGAGCAAAGCGACGCTTCATCTCCAGAACCGTTGTTAGCGTTTGCTGCGGTGCCGTTCACAAACAGCGCGCCGAGACCAACAGTACCGTCGTGAACCACGCTGCAGCTGCCGGAACCGTCGGACTCGTCGAGGTCGATCGACGCGCCGAAGGTCAGGCCGTTGTCTGCTTCACCGGACATGGTGAAGGTGACGTCGATGTCGGTGAAGTACTGGGTGTCGGTGTCGGAGCCACCGTTGATGCCCATCTCGGCCATGCCGGACAGGGTGATTTCCTGAGCCGATGCGAAGCCAGCGGTTGCAACGAGCGCGGTCGATGCAAGAAGAAGCTTTTTCATTGTTTCCCTCATGTGTTCGTAAGGCACGTACCAATCCGGATATCCGGCCTTGATGGGCTGTCTATGCGCTTATGGGGGCCGGGCTTGCAAGTCGGCGGGCGGAGGGGCGGGGAACATTCACTGTCGTGATGCACATTTGCCACAAGCTTTTCGGCCTCCGGAAACATCGCGCCGGGGCGGGCCCGGACGAACGGGCGCGCGCCCCGCATCCCGCTGCCCGCGCAGCATATTACAGACGGCTTGTTCCGACTGGGCGGGACTTGTAAGGAAGATGGCGCAGGTTGTGGAAGAGGGACGGATTATGTCAGCCAAACGGATCGCAAGGACGTCCGGTCTGATCGCGCTCGCGGCATTGCTGGCGGGCTGCGGCATGTTCCAGCGCGACCCCGCCGCACCGCCGGTGGAAACGCGACCTGCGCAGGACATCCTGGATCAGGAGATCTATGGCGACGAAGGCCCGCCCTCCTCGACGATCTGGGACATCTTCCGCAACAATCGCGACGCCGAGGATGTGGGCGCGGTCAACCGCTATATCTGGAATGCCGCGCTTGAGACGCTCAGCTTCCTGCCGCTCGAGAATGTCGATCCGTTCACCGGCGTCATCTCCACGGGATACGGCACGCCCCCGGGCGGCGGTCGGGCCTATCGTGCGACGGTCTATGTCTCGGATCCCGCGCTAGATGCCCGCTCGCTTAACGTGGCGCTGATGACCCGATCGGGTCCGGCAAGCGCCGCGACCGTTCTGGCGGTCGAAGACGCCATCCTGACACGCGCCCGGCAGTTGCGTCAGCGCGACGGGCGGTACTGATACCCTACCGTGGCCTGATCCACGCGAATCGGCGTCAATCCGCGGGCGGACGCGGATCGCGCGTGGCCAGATCCTCGACCCAGCGCACGAGCTGCGGCAGGCAGCGCGTCCTCAGATCGTAAGTCTCGACCACATGGGCCCGGGCCGCGGCGCCCAGGGCTGCGCGACGTTCGGGCGCATCGGCCAGCGCGGTGATCTTCGCGACCAGCGCCGCCTGATCGAAGAAATCCGTCAGCACCCCATGCACACCGTCCTGCATCGCCTCGCGCACGGGGGCGGTGTCGCTGGCCACGATGGCCGCGCCCGCGCTCATCGCTTCCAGGAGCGACCAGCTCAGCACGAAGGGGTAGGTCAGGTAGACATGCACCCGCGCCACCTGAATGAGCGACAGGTACCGCTCGTAGGGCACGCGGCCCAGGAAATGCACGCGGTCCCAATCCGCCTCGGGGATGTCGTCCTGCACCTCGTCGATGAAGATCTGCTTCCAGCTTTTGCCGCCCGGCGCGCGCGCGCCGTAGCTGACCTCGTCCCCGCCCAGAAGCACGACCTGCGCCTTGGGCCTTTCGCGCAGAAGCGCGGGCAGGGCGCGCATGAAGACGTGATAGCCCCGAAACGGCTCCAGGTTGCGGTTGATGAACGAGATCACCTCATCCTCGCGGGTCAGCACCCTGCCCCCTTCAAGCGGAAGGGCCGCCTGGGGATTCGGGCGCACCAGTTCGGTATCGACGCCGTCATGGATGACGCTCAGCCGGTCCTGGAACCGCTCCGGGAAGGTATCGGCCTGAAAGCGTGTGGGGCTGAGGCCCGCATCCATGATCTCTTCGTGCAGCCGATTGTTGATGTTCTTCATCCGCAGTTTCAGCGGCACGTCGGCGGGCGTTTTCGGCGCGAATTCCGGGTCGAAGGCCGAAAACATCGGGTCCGACAGGTGGTAGAGTTCGCAATAAAGACCCATCCGGGCCTCGGGCCAGACATCCTTCAGAAACAAAGGCTCGCCCCAGCCATGATGGGCCAGGATCACGTCGGGCCGGTAGCCCTGCGCGCGCAGACCGAGGGCCGCGCGGTAGCAGGCGGTGGCGCGCAGCAGCTTCGTCTCGAAATCCGCGATCAGGGGGAAGATGCCCTTGGTGGATTTGCCCTTGATCTCATAGGGCACCAGCCGGACGCCCTGCCAGGTCGTGGGCTGCTTCACCTTGGGCGTCAGCGCCGTGACCGTGTGACCCAGGCGCACAAGCTCGGGCGCCAGATGCTTGTATTGGCCGGGAAAGTTCTGATGGATGCAAAGGATGTTCATCGCGCGTCCCGGTCCTGAGGCTTCGGGCCTTCTGTGCCACGGAGAGGGCCCGTGCGCCTAGCGCCCGGACGTCTGAGCCGTGCGCGTTGTGCCCATCCTGCCGCCCTTATGGCTGGACGCCCAACGCCTCCCGCCCTATCACGCCCGGTGAGTTGAAGATGCCGCCCGCGAGAGGGGAATTCCATGCAGCGCTACGCACCCGCCGAGATCGAGCCGAAATGGCAGGCCGCCTGGGACGAGGCCCGGACCTTCCGCGCCGAGCAGTCGGGCGACAAGCCGAAATACTACGTGCTCGAGATGTTTCCCTATCCCTCGGGCCGCATCCATATCGGCCATGTGCGGAACTACACGATGGGCGACGTGATCGCGCGCTACAAGCTCGCGACCGGGCATAACGTCCTGCACCCGATGGGGTTTGATGCCTTCGGGATGCCTGCCGAGAACGCCGCGATGGCCTCGGGCGGACATCCGAAGGATTGGACCTACGGCAATATCGACACGATGGTCGAGCAGATGAAGCCGCTGGGTTTCGGGCTCGACTGGAGCCGGATGTTCGCCACCTGCGATCCCGAATATTACGGCCAGCAGCAGGCGCTGTTTCTGGATTTCCTCGAAAAGGGTCTCGTCTACCGCAAGGAAGCGGTGGTGAACTGGGATCCCGTCGACATGACCGTGCTCGCCAACGAGCAGGTGATCGACGGCAAGGGCTGGCGCTCGGGCGCGGATGTGGAACGTCGCGCGCTCACGCAATGGTTCTTCCGGATCTCGGATTATTCCGAGGAACTGCTCGATGCGCTCGATACGCTCGATGACTGGCCCGCCAAGGTGAAGCTGATGCAGGCCAACTGGATCGGCAAATCGCGCGGTCTGCAATTTGCCTTCTCCACGATCGATGCGCCCGAAGGCCATGACCGGATCGAGGTCTACACGACCCGGCCCGACACGCTTCTGGGCGCGTCCTTCGTGGGCATCTCGCCCGATCATCCGCTCGCGCGTCATCTCGAGCGCGACAATCCCGAGATCGCGGAATTCTGCGCCGAGTGCCGCCGCATGGGCACTTCGGAAGAGGACATGGAAAAGGCCGAGAAGCGCGGCTTCGACACCGGCATCCGGGTGCGCCACCCCTTTGATACATCGTGGGAATTGCCGGTCTATATCGCCAATTTCATCCTGATGGATTACGGCACCGGCGCGATCTTCGGCTGCCCCGCGCATGACCAGCGCGACCTCGATTTCGCGCGCAAATACGAGCTGCCCGTGACCACCGTCTTCGCCCCCGCCATGGGCGAGGAAGGCACCTTCATCCTGCCTGAAGAGGGCGGGCCCGCCTATGTGCCGCCGAAGTCCGAGACTGTCCGCTACATCAAGGGCTTCGCGGGCGAGGAGGCCCAGACCGGCGATCAGGGCGTCGATGCGGCGATTGCCTTCTGCGAGGAAAACGGCGTCGGTCAGGGCGTGACCAAGTTCCGCCTGCGCGACTGGGGCCTTTCGCGGCAGCGCTATTGGGGCTGCCCGATTCCGGTGGTGCATTGTGAGACCTGCGGCGTGGTGCCGGAGAAGAAGGAAAACCTGCCGATCCAGCTGCCCTACGATGAGGACGGCACGCCCATCGACTTCAACGTGCCGGGCAATCCGCTGGATCGGCATCCGTCCTGGCGCGACTGCGCCTGCCCGTCCTGCGGCGCGCCCGCGCAGCGCGAGACGGATACAATGGACACCTTCGTCGATTCGTCGTGGTACTTCGCGCGCTTCACCGCGCCCAAGGCCGCCACGCCCACGGATCCCGAGGCGGCGGCCTACTGGATGAATGTGGACCAGTATATCGGCGGGATCGAACACGCGATTTTGCACCTGCTCTATTCCCGCTTCTTCGCCCGGGCGATGCACATGACGGGCCATCTGCCGGAAAGCGCTAAGGAGCCGTTCGACGCGCTCTTCACGCAAGGCATGGTCACGCATGCGATCTACCGGACGAAGAACGCGGAGGACCGCCCGGTCTACCACTACCCCGAAGAGGTGGAACTGCGCGACGGCAAAGCCTTCCTGAAGGACGGCACGGAGGCCGAGATCATCCCCTCGGCCAAGATGTCGAAGTC
>CAZTEV010000188.1:0-4631 GCA_964612785.1 uncultured Roseivivax sp.
GGCCTGCGGCTTCCATGCCGCCATCGGCTTCGCGCCAGAAGATATAGCCCATCCCCGGCAGGCCCTCTTTCTGGGCAAACGCGTTCATCCGGTCGCAGAACTTGCGGCTGCCGCCCCCCGGCGCGGGGATCGCGCGGATCTCGGTGCCGTCCTGCTCCAGAAGCTTGGCGAAGATGGCGAAGCCCGAGCCGCGGAAATGCTCGGACACGACCTGCATCTTGATCGGGTTGCGCAGGTCGGGCTTGTCCGTGCCGTACCAGAGGGCCGCATCCTTGTAGGAAATCTGCGGCCAGTCCTCGGGCGCGTCGACCTTGCGACCGCCGCCGAATTCCTCGAACACGCCCGCGATGACGGGCGAGACGGTGTCGAAGACGTCCTGCTGCTCGACGAAGCTCATTTCCATGTCGAGCTGGTAGAAGTCGGTGGGCGAGCGGTCGGCGCGCGGATCCTCGTCGCGGAAACAGGGCGCGATCTGGAAATACTTGTCGAAGCCCGAGACCATAATCAGCTGCTTGAATTGCTGGGGTGCCTGCGGCAGCGCGTAGAACTTGCCCGGATGCAGACGCGAGGGAACGAGGAAGTCGCGCGCGCCTTCGGGCGAGGATGCGGTGATGATCGGCGTCTGGAATTCGCGGAAGCTCTGATCCCACATGCGCTTGCGGATCGAGGCCACCACGTCCGAGCGCAGGGTCATGTTCTTCTGCATGACCTCGCGGCGCAGATCGAGGTAGCGATAGCGCAGGCGCGTCTCCTCGGGGTATTCCTGATCGCCGAAGACGATGAGCGGCAGCTCCTCGGAGGCGCCAAGAACCTCAACGTCGCGGATATAGACTTCGATCTCGCCGGTGGGCAGCTTGGGGTTCACGAGGCTTTCGTCCCGCGCTTTCACCACGCCGTCGATGCGTACGCACCATTCCGAACGCAGCTTCTCCACCTCGGCGAAGACCGGGCTGTCGGGATCGCACAGCACCTGGGTCATGCCGTAATGGTCGCGCAGGTCCACGAACAGGACGCCGCCATGGTCGCGGATGCGGTGCACCCAGCCCGCGAGGCGCACCTCCTGGCCCACATGGTCCTTGCGAAGATCGGCGCAGGTCTGGCTGCGATAGGCGTGCATCGGGTCTGCCCCCATAAGAATTGCCGGAAAGTTAGGCGCCGATACACCGCCCCGCGTCCCGGAAGTCAAGCGAAAGGCCCGCAGGTTTGGTGTCTTGGGCACCTTGTCGTATGATGAGTGGTGGATTCGGCGGACCGTTTTGACAGGCCTTTGACGAAGGAGGCACTTCATGTGGGACCGTATGCTGGACACGACCCTGTCGCGGCTCGTCACCTTGGGCGATTTGCGCTTGATTTGGCCGGACGGGTGCGAGACGCGGTATGGCGGTGGCGACGCCCCGGCCGCGCGGGTCATGCTGACCGACCCCTCCATCGTCCGCGCGCTTTGCCTGCGCCCGGTTCTGGCATTGGGCGAAGGGTACATGGACGGCCGGATCGAGGTTTCGGACAAGGATCTGCATCCGCTTCTGGCGCTGTTGCAGCGTGCGCGGCAAAGCGGCGGGCGGATGCCGCGCTGGCTGGAGATCGTGAACGATGCGAAGCTGGCGCTGAGTGTTTTCCTGCAGCGCAACTCGCCGCTGACCGCGCGCAGGAACGTGGCGCATCACTACGACATTTCGGACGATCTCTATCGGCTCTTCCTCGATGAAGACATGCAGTATTCCTGCGCCTATTTCACCGATCCCGATATGAGTCTCGAAGAGGCACAGGTCGCCAAGAAGGCGCATATTGCGCGGAAATTGCAGCTCTCGCCGGGACAGCGCGTGCTCGACATCGGCTGCGGCTGGGGCGGCATGGCGTTGACGCTGGCCCGCGATTACGGCGTCGAGGTCACGGGCGTCACCCTGTCGAAGAACCAGCACGCCACCGCCACCGCGCGCGCCGAGGCGGCGGGGCTGTCGGACCGGATCGACATCCGACTGCAGGATTACCGCCAGATCCGCGAACGCTTCGACCGGATCGTCAGCGTCGGCATGCTGGAGCATGTAGGGCGCCCCCAATTCCGGACCTATTTTCAGAAGGTCTCGGACTTGCTGGAGCCCGAGGGCATCGCGCTCATTCACACGATCGGCCTCAGCCGCAGGCCATCACCGACGTCGCCCTGGCTCGACAAGTATATCTTTCCGGGTGGCTATGTCCCCGCCATGTCCGATCTCGTTCCCGAGATCGAACGCGCGGATCTCTGGATGGCGGATATCGAGGTGCTGCGCGGCCATTACGCCCGCACGCTGCATCATTGGCGCGACCGGTTCGAGGCGCAGATCGACACGGTGCACGAGATGTATGACGTCCGCTTCGTGCGGATGTTCCGCTTCTACCTTGTCGCCTGCGAAACCGCCTTCGAAGAGCAGCACCAGGGCGTGTTCCAGTTCCAGCTGTCCAAGACGCAACAGGCGGTGCCCGTCACGCGCGATTACCTTTACGGGGATGGTGAGCGGGAAGGGCGGATGTCGCAGGCGGCGGAATAGGCGCGATCAGGACGCGAGCGTGATGTCGAAGGCGCAGTGATCGCTGCCATTGGCCGAACAACAGACTTCCCGGCAGATGAAGTCGCGATGCGACAGCCGCTGATACATGTGTTCGAACATGGCTGCATAATACTGGCAGCAGGGCGTATCGGCCTTGATGTTCAGCGCCAGCGGATTGTGAAACAGCGCCAGCCGCGATGTCGTCTGGATCGCGAACATGCCCGAGCCCGCGAAGGTCCAGGCATTGTGTCGCGCGGATTTGCCCACAAGCCAGGCCGATATGGACCAGGGCATGTTCTGCAGCATCAGCCGCGCCTTGGGCGGGATGTAATGCGCGACGAAGACTTCCGCCGCGACGCGCCCGGCCATGTCCATCATGCGCGGCGCGGCATCGGGCCAGGTGTCCCAGATCAGCTGATGCAGATGCGCGACCTTGCCTTCGGGGACGAATTCCGCTTCGGACGGTAACTCGGTGATGCCCGAGTCGCGGAAGACATCGTTGCGCTGCGCTGCGCCGATTTCCCGCTCGATCACCGCATGCAGGGGCACGACCATGTTCGCACCCATAAGACCCGCCTGCCTATGCGGGGGATGCGTGGTGTCGTAAGCTACGGCCATTCCTTGGCTCCTGCCGGAAATATCTGGTGCGGGTCGTTGGTCTCTTGTTGCGATAGTCCACGTTTGTCTGGGGTCAGACGGGAAGTATAGCAGAATAGACAAATATAAGTGTCAGATTATTGTGACAACTCGATGGAGTTGGCGCATGGGCCGATCCCGGTCCGGGCCCTGCCTGGCGCATCGCGCCCGCAGCGGCCTTTCGGGCTTGAACCGGCCAAGCGCATGTCTATAACGCACGACAATTTGCGACCCGCCTGCCCTTGGGTCCCGACAACCCTTCGCCCGACGAGGATCCCATGCCCAAACGCACCGATATTTCATCCATCATGATCATCGGCGCGGGCCCCATCATCATCGGGCAGGCCTGCGAATTCGACTATTCCGGGGCCCAGGCCTGCAAGGCGCTGCGCGAAGAAGGCTATCGCGTCATCCTCGTGAACTCGAACCCGGCCACCATCATGACCGATCCTGGGCTCGCAGACGCCACCTATATCGAGCCCATCACCCCTGAAATCGTTGCGAAAATCATCGCGAAGGAAAAGCCCGACGCGCTGTTGCCGACGATGGGCGGACAGACCGGCCTCAACACCGCGCTGAAGCTCGAAGAAATGGGTGTGCTGGCCGAGAACGGCGTAGAGATGATCGGCGCCAACCGCGAAGCCATCGAGATGGCCGAGGACCGCGCGCTTTTCCGCGAGGCGATGGACCGGATCGGGCTCGAGAACCCCAAGGCCACTATCGTCACCGCGCCCAAGCGCGAAGACGGCAGCGCGGACCTGAAGGAAGGCGTGCGCATGGCGCTCGCGGAGCTGGAACATATCGGCCTGCCCGCGATCATCCGGCCTGCCTATACTTTGGGCGGAACCGGCGGCGGCGTCGCCTATAACCGCGAGGATTACGAGTATTACTGCCGGTCCGGCATGGATGCCTCGCCCGTGAACCAGATCCTGATCGACGAATCGCTGCTCGGTTGGAAGGAATACGAGATGGAGGTCGTGCGCGATCGCGCCGACAACGCCATCATCGTCTGCTCCATCGAGAACGTCGATCCGATGGGCGTGCATACCGGCGATTCGATCACCGTCGCGCCCGCGCTGACGCTGACCGACAAGGAATACCAGATGATGCGCTCGGCCTCGATCGCGGTCCTGCGCGAGATCGGGGTGGAGACCGGCGGGTCGAACGTGCAATGGGCCGTGAACCCCGAAGACGGCCGCATGGTCGTGATCGAGATGAACCCGCGCGTGTCCCGCTCCTCGGCGCTGGCCTCGAAGGCCACGGGCTTCCCCATTGCGAAGATCGCCGCGAAGCTTGCGGTGGGCTACACGCTCGACGAGCTCGACAACGACATCACCAAGGTCACACCGGCCTCGTTCGAGCCGTCCATCGATTACGTCGTGACCAAGATCCCGCGCTTCGCGTTTGAGAAATTTCCCGGCTCCGAGCCTTACCTGACCACGGCAATGAAGTCGGTGGGCGAGGCCATGG
>CAZTEV010000189.1:0-4579 GCA_964612785.1 uncultured Roseivivax sp.
CGCGCGGGTGTGAGGTGCGTTTACGCTGGTGGCGCGCCGCGGGGCTTGGGTGCGCGTGTGGGACAGGTCGCTGTCACCGGGCAGGCGCGGCGGGCGCGCCTGCCGGTGCGGATCACTTCATCGCGACGGAGGCCGCGCTTTCGGGCAGTTCCTCGTCGAAGCAGCGCTGGTAGAACTCGGCCACGGTCTGACGCTCGAGCTCATCGCATTTGTTCAGGAACGACACGCGGAAGGCATAGCCCGCATCGCCGAAGATCTGCGCGTTCTGCGCCCAGGCGATCACGGTCCGCGGGCTCATGACCGTGGACAGATCGCCGTTCATGAAGGCGGTCCGCGTCAGCTCCGCGACCGTCACCATCTGGCGCACCTGGCGGCGGCCTTTCTCAGTGTCGTAGGCGGGGTTCTTGGAGATCACGATCTCCACTTCCGCATCGACCGGCAGGTAGTTCAGCGTCGCCACCAGCGACCAGCGGTCCATCTGGCCCTGGTTGATCTGCTGGGTGCCGTGATAAAGCCCGGTTGTATCACCGAGACCCACCGTGTTCGATGTCGCGAAGATGCGGAAGAACGGGTGCGGGTGGATGACCTCGTTCTGATCGAGAAGCGTCAGCTTGCCGTCCACTTCCAGAACGCGCTGGATCACGAACATCACGTCCGCGCGGCCCGCATCGTATTCGTCGAAGACGATGGCCGTGGGGTTGCGCAGCGCCCAGGGCAGGATGCCTTCCTGGAATTGCGTGGTCTGCTTGCCGTCCACGAGCCGGATGGCGTCCTTGCCGATCAGGTCGATGCGGCTGATATGGCTGTCGAGATTGACGCGCACCGCGGGCCAGTTGAGCCGCGCCGCAACCTGTTCGATATGGGTGGATTTGCCGGTGCCGTGATAGCCCTGGATCATCACCCGGCGGTTGTGCTCGAAGCCCGCGAGGATGGCGAGCGTGGTGTCGGGGTCGAACTTGTAGGTGGAATCGACATCCGGAACCCGGTCGCTGGCGTCCGGGAAGCCGTGCACCACCATGTCGGTGTCGATGCCGAAGACCTCCCGCACCGAGAGTTCGACCGTCGGTTTGGCATTGATATCCATCGATCCGTCCGCCATGCTTTGTTACGTCCTTTCGGTCGATCTTCGTGTCGCGCTTCTGGTGCAACATATCGCGGGAAGGGGCAAGGGAAAGCCCGGGCCTGCGGCACTGCGCCTGGGAAAAAATAGGGCAGATGCCGCATTGTGACACAGGCCGGACCGACAGACACGAACGCCTCCGCGACGCCGCAGGCGGAAATCGAAGCGCTGCTGGCCCGCATCGCCATGGGCGACCGCGCGGCCTTTTCGCAACTCTACGATCGCACTGCGGCGAAACTTTTCTCGGTCTGCCTGCGTGTCTTGCAGGACCGCGCTGAAGCGGAAGAAGCGTTGCAGGAGGCATTCCTGCGTATCTGGGGCCGGGCAGACATGTACCGCGCCAACGGGTTCTCACCGATGACCTGGCTGATCACATTGTCCCGCAACGTCGCCATCGACCGGCGGCGCAAGCGGGTGCCTGACACGGGCGCCGGGCTCGATGCTGCGGATCTCGTGGCCGATGCCGCGCCCGGTCCCGAGGCGCAGGCCGCCATGAGTTCCGAGGCGCGGGCGCTGCATGCCTGTCTCGACACGCTCAACCCGGACCGGGCCGAAATGGTGGCGCGTGTCTATCTCGATGGCTGGAGCTATGCGGAATTGGCGCAGGCCACCGGCGTCAAGCTGAACACCGTGCGGACCTGGCTGCGCCGGTCCCTGATCGACCTGAAGGCGTGTCTGGCGGGATGAGCGACGTGGACATCCCCCCCCTCGGCCCCCGGGACGCCGACGATGCGCTGGCCGCGGAATACGTGCTTGGCCTTCTGGACGCGGACGAGACGCGCGCCTTCGAGGCCCGCCTCGACGCGGAGCCGGACCTGGTGCTGTCGGTCCGCGACTGGACCGAGCAATTCGCGACCCTTGCCGAAAGCCTGCCCGAGGAGATGCCCGCGCCGCAGCTCAAGCGCCGCATCGAGGCTCTGGCCTTCGGCGACGCTCCGCGCCGGTCCTGGTGGCAAAGCCTGCTGCCCTATTTCCTGGGCGCCGTGGCTGCGGCCGTGTTCGGCTGGGCGGTCATGGTTTCGGGCTTTCTGGTGCCGGACGCGCCGACGCCGCTTTATGTCGCCGATCTGGCGGCCGAGGAGGGGCCCGAGCTGCTGGTCCATGCGGGCTATCTGGAAGAGACGAACGAGTTTCTGGTCCGGCGCGATGGCGGCACGGTGCCCGAGGGGCGCGACAACGAGATCTGGCTGGTGCAGGCCGACGGCCCGCCCATCTCGCTGGGGCTTGTGCCGCGCGAGACCGGCGTGATCGGGCGGCAGGTCCTGCCCGAGGCGCTGCGCCCGCTGCTTGAAGGCGGCACGCTGGCCATTTCGGAGGAACCGCTGGGCGGCTCGCCCACGGGGCTGCCGACCGAAGTGCGCGCGGTCGGTCCGATCCTCCCGTTCACGGAGGCGTGATCCGAAAAAGGGCGCGCCTCTGAAACTCCCCCGCCGCGGCTTGCGTGGCTCAGGGCAACTCCATCGCAACACCGCGGTGGAGATACCTGAAAGGGAGATATGACATGAACGCGACTTTCACGCTCGGCGCCCTCGCCACTGCTGCTGCAATCCTCGTCACGGGCTCCGCCTCGGCCCAGGACAACCCGATGGTGGGTGGGGCGGCGATGTTCCCCTCCAAGACCATTGTCGAGAACGCGGTCAATTCCGCCGATCACACCACGCTCGTGGCCGCCGTGCAGGCGGCAGAGCTTGTCGACACGCTGAATTCCGAAGGCCCGTTCACCGTCTTCGCGCCCACCGATGACGCCTTCGGCATGATCTCGGAGGCCAGCCTGAACGCGCTGCTGGAGCCCGGCAACCAGGCCCAGCTGCAGCAAATCCTGACCTGCCATGTCGTCGCGGCCAATGCCATGTCCGACGCCATCGCGGGCATGATCGCGGACGATGGCGGCATGCATCCGGTCCCGACCGTCGGCGGCTGCACCCTGCAGGCGAAGATGGAAGGCTCGGATATCATCCTGACCGATGAAAACGGCCGTTCCGCGACCGTGACGATCGCCGATGTGCGCCAGTCGAACGGCGTCATCCACGTCATCGATCGCGTGATGCTGCCCGCCGGTCAGGCAGGCTGACCCCTTTCAGGTCGAGGTTAAGCCCCCTACCTTGGCCTGTAGACGGCCCGGCCGGTCCCCGGCCGGGCCTTTTTTGACAGATCCGATCCGGAGGGATCCCATGCAACGCCGAACCTTTCTTGGTACCACCGCCGCCGCACTGGGCCTCGCCCGCGCAGGCCAGGCACAGGAGGCGACATTCGAAGTGACCCGCAGCCCATCCGAATGGCGCGCCATGCTGAGCGACGCCGAATACCGCGTCATGCGCGAAGAAGGCACCGAACGGGCCTTCACCTCGCCCTTGCACGACCTGAAAGCCGAGGGCACCTATCTGTGTCGGGGCTGCGATCTGCCGCTTTATTCCTCAGCGCACAAATACGACAGCGGGACCGGCTGGCCCAGCTATTGGCGCGCAATCTCCGATGATGCCATCGGGACCAAGAAGGATCGGTCGCTCTTCATGACCCGAACCGAATGCCATTGCGCGCGCTGCGGCTCGCATCTGGGGCATATCTTTGACGACGGCCCGCAGCCCACGGGCAAGCGGCATTGCATCAACGGGGTGTCGTTGAGGTTCGTGGCGGCGTGACGCGCGCGTGATGTTGTCGGATCGACGCGTGCCGCGCCGATCCGCTGGGGGCTCTGCCCACCGCCGATGCCCTTGGGCCATCGGCGCGCTTAGAAAAGCGAGGGGCTCTGCCCCTCGCGCTCCCCGGAGGTATTTTTGGTCCGAACGTGACAGGGTGCCGCGCGCCATTCGGGCGTGGGACGCGTGGATGGCGGGCGACGCCTGTGTCGCGGTTCGTCTGAACGTGACAAGACGATATGCGCGACCGAGGCGTGCGATGCTTACGTTGCGGTCCGTTTGAACGAGGAACGGCGCGCCTATAGAAGGGCGCGCCATTTCTTTTGCGGTCTAGTGGCCGCTTACTTGAAGTTGCGGCTGTCTTTCAGCTGGTCCCAGGCCCAGACGACCTGTTGCAGCTGTTCTTCCTGGCTGCGGTCGCCGCCGTTCATGTCCGGGTGCAGGACCTTGATCAGCGCCTTGTAGGCCTTGCGCACATCGGCTTTCGTGGCATCGGCCCGCACTTCGAGAATGTCCGCCGCGCGCTGTTCGGTGGGCGGCAAGCGGCGCGCCGTGACCTGGCCGTTGCGGCCGGGATTGCGCGTGGCGTTATCGCCCAGCACCTGATGCGGATCCTCGATGCCAAGCCGCGCCCAGGCCCGCGTCTCGGGGTCGCGCCAATCCTTGGTGCGGCGTTCCCAGACCTTGTCGGCGCTGTTCTGGGCGTTCATCTCGGCTTCGGTCTTGCCGTCGAAGAAGCTCCACTTTGCGTTGTATTCGCGGACATGATCCTTGCAGAACCAGTAGAAATCGTCGAGCACATCGGGCGCTTTCGGCGCGCGGA
>CAZTEV010000190.1:0-4564 GCA_964612785.1 uncultured Roseivivax sp.
TGCACCTGGTCGCGCTTTTAACACGCGTCTTCGAAAGCGGGCGAGTGTTGGCCCATGCGTATCCAGGTACCTCTGCCCATCGGCAAATCCCTGACGCGCAGCGCGCAGCCAGGCTTCGCGGTCTTCCCCGGGATAGTCTTTATTCTTGTCTGTCGTCGCTCTACCCGCGTTTCACCGCCGCATAGCCCGCCATGGAGGCATAACCGCCGACGATGGCCTTGCGATGCTCGTAATCGAGCACCTGATTGACGTCCTTGAACCCGGCCGGCGCGCGTTTCTCGACCTCGTCGATCACCCGCTCAGGCCCGCCCACGCGGTTGGTGCGGACGACGTCGGCCGTCTTGGGCAGCCGCTCCTTCTCGTAGCGCCAAAGCGCCGCGCGCGGATGTTCGGACCCGGCCAGCGCATCCGCCAGACAGCGCGCATCGAGGATCGCCTGGCTCGCCCCGTTCGATCCCACGGGATACATCGGATGCGCCGCATCGCCCAGAAGCGTGACGCGCCCGAAGGTCCAGCGCGGCAGCGGATCGCGGTCGGCCATGGGATATTCGAAGATCGCCTTGGTCGCGCGGACAAGCTTGCCGATATCCATGCCGGGTACATGGAAGCGCAGGGCATGCGGCAGAACCCTCGCGAGCGGAACCTGCCGGGACCAGCTGTCGGGCGGCGGGGTCGAGATCGCGGGATCCTTGATCCGCACGTTCACGACCCAGTTCGTCAGCTGCTTGCCCTTCACCGCAGGCGCGATCGGGTACAGCACGAATTTACCGCCAAGTCCGCCGCCGATGGCCATGCTCTCCCCGTCTTCCCAGACGGGCATGTCCGCCGCACCGCGCCACATCACGACGCCCTGCCAGGAGGGCGGGCCTTCGTTCGGGTAGAAGACGCGGCGCCCGGCGGAATGGATGCCGTCGGCACAGATCAGCACCTCGCCCCGGTCGGTGAGCCCCGCGCCGCCCTCGACGCTGTCGGTGAAATGCGCGGTCACGCCGGATTCGTCCTGCACGAAGCCCGCAAGCTTGCGCCCCGTACGGATCGCATCCGGTCCCAACCGCTCGATCACCGCGTCATGGATCACCTTCTGCAACCGTCCGCGATGAATGGAAAATTGCGGCACCTCGTGGCCTGCATGCATGCCGCGCAGCTCCGACCAGACCTCCTGGCCCTGCTTCGTGAGGTAGGACAGCTTGCGCGTGCGCACGCCCACCGCATCCAGCGCGGGCAGAAGCCCCAGCGCATCGAGCTCCTTGATCGCGTGGGGCAACACGTTGATGCCCACCCCAACCTCGCGGACCTCGCGCGCGGCCTCGTAGAGTGTCACGGGAATGCCCCGCGCATGCAGCATCAGCGCGGTCGTGAGTCCGCCGATCCCGGCCCCTGCGATCAGAACCCGCATGCGATCACTCCTCCGGGGGCGGCAGGAAATCGACCTCGTGCTCGGCCGAGATCGCCACCACATCCGCCGGATTGGCATCGGGCCCCAGATTGTGCAGCGCCCAGAACAGATCATAAAGACGCCGCGTCGGCGCGACCCAGAACAGGCATTTCAGCGTCGTGTCGGTCTTGTTGAAGATCCCGTGGGGAATGCCGCGCGGCAGACGGATCAGATCGCCGGGCTCCGCGTAGGCCTCGACCCCGTTCAGAAGCAAATCGAACCGGCCTTCGAGCACATAGATGAACTCGTCCTGGGTCGGATGGATATGCGGCGGCACGAAGGTGCCCTTGGGCAGCGTCGCGTGCCAGGACATCGACGCTTCCGTGTTCTGCTTCGGCACATAGGTCTGGCCGAGGATGTTCCAGGTGATGTCGTCTATGCCGGAATTGGCCTTGGTGACGCCGGGCAACATGGTCATGGGTCTCTCCTCTCGGGCTCAGACATGCAGGAAGCGATCCTTGACCTCGGGGGTCGAGAGGATCTCGGAATTGGTGCCGGTCCAGACCACCTGGCCCTTCTCGATCACCACATGACGGTCGGCGAATTTGGTCAGTGCGTCGACATTCTTGTCGATGACGAGGATCGCCTCGCCTTCGTCCTTCAGCTTTGCCAGCACCGCCCAGATATCCGCCCGAATGAGCGGGGCGAGGCCTTCAGTGGCCTCGTCCAGCACGATAAGCCGAGGATTGGTCATCAGTGCGCGCCCGATGGCGAGCATCTGCTGCTCCCCGCCCGACAGCTGGCTGCCCATGTTGCGCTTGCGCTCGGCAAGACGCGGGAACAGCTCGTAGATCCGCTCCAGCGTCCATTTTCCGCCCGACCGCGCGGTCGCCACAAGGTTTTCCTGCACCGACAGCGTCGGAAAGATCTGCCGCCCCTCGGGGACAAGGCCCAGCCCCGCATGGGCGATCCTGTGCGGCTCGGCGCCTGTCAGGTCCTTGCCGTCGATCTGCACACGCCCGGCGCGCGGCTTCAGCATCCCGAAGATCGACTTGATCGTCGTGGTCTTGCCCATGCCGTTGCGGCCCAGCAGCGTGACGACCTCGCCCTGGCGCACCTCAAGGTCGATCCCGAAAAGGATGCGGCTTTCGCCGTAGGCGGCTTCGAGTTCGGAGACCTGCAACATCAGGCGGCCTCCTCTTCTTCGCCCAGATAGGCGGCGCGCACCTGCGGGTCGTTGCGGATCTCGGCAGGCGTGCCGGTCGCGATGATCTGCCCGTAGACCAGCACCGACACACGGTCTGCAAGCTGGAAGACTGCATCCATGTCATGCTCGATCAGGACCATGGTGAGGCTGCCCTTCAGGCGCTTGAGACGCGCCACGAAGGCCTCTGCGTCTTCGCCCCCCACACCGGCGAGCGGCTCGTCAAGAAGCAGGATCTGCGGTTTCGTTGCAAGTGCAATGGCCAGCTCCAACCGGCGATGCTCGCCATGGCTGAGCGCGGAGGCCACCGCATCCACGCGATCCTCCAGGCCCGCCTCGGCCAGAACACGCAGAGCAGCGTCGTTCAGTGCCGCCTCGTCCGCGACCGTCCCGAAAAAGCGGAAGCTCGACCCGGATCGGGCCTGCACGGCAAGCGCAACGTTTTCCAGCACGGTGAAGCTGGGCAGGATCGAGGTGATCTGGAACGACCGGGCAAGCCCCATATGCACCCGTTCGGGCATGGAGCGCGCCATCAGGCTTTGCCCGTCAAGCAGGACATCGCCCGAATCCGAGGCGAGCTGGCCCGAGAGTTGCGAGATGAAGGTGGTCTTGCCCGCCCCGTTGGGTCCGATGATCGCGTGCAGTTCGCCCGGCTCGACCGTCAGCGACACGTCGTCCGTGACCTTCAAAGCGCCGAAGGATTTGCGCAGGTTGCGGATCTCGAGGCGGCTCATTTCGCGGACCCTCCGATCCCGAGTTTCTTGAAGACGCCAGTGATCCCGTGCGGCGAATAGAGCACCATCAGCACAAGGAAGAGGCCGAACCACAGCTTCCAATGCTCGGTCAGCGATCCCAGCACCTCCTCCAATAGCAGCACCGCGACCGCGCCGCCGATGGCCCCCGTAAGGGTGCCGATCCCGCCAAGGACGACCATCACGATCAGCTCGCCCGACCGGTGCCAGGACACGAAAGCGGGTGAGACAAACTCCGCCTGATTGGCCAGGAACACGCCCGCCACTGCGGTCAGACAGCCCGAGATGACGAAGGCGGTCAGCTGGTAGCGGAACGGCGAATAGCCGATCGCCTCCATCCGCACGCGGTTCTCGCGGATGCCGGTCAGGACCCGCCCGAAGCGCGACCCCACGATGCGGTGACACAGCCAGAACAGCGCGATCAGCATGACGAGCGTGGCGTAATAGAGTGTGAAGTCGTTCTCCAGCATATCGCTGCCCAAAACGGTCGAGCGTTGCGACAGCCCGTAGCCGTCATCGCCGCCATAGGCCGACAGCGAGATGAAGAAGAAGTAGGCCATCTGCCCGAAGGCCAGCGTGATCATGATGAAATAGACACCCGTGGTGCGCAGCGAAATCGCGCCCGTGACCAGCGCGAACAGCGCGGAGACGGCCATCGCGGCCAGGATCTGCAGGAAGATGTCATTGATCCCGTAGCTCGACAGGACCGCGACCGCATAGGTGCCGAAGCCCAAATACGCCGCGTGCCCGAAGGAGACCATCGCGCCGTAGCCCAGGATCAGATCGAGGGCGAGCGCGGCAATCGCGTAGGCCAGGATGCGCGTGCCGATCAGCACGAGGAACGGATCGTCGATGGCCGCGGCCACGGGCGGCAACGCCGCGAAGATCGCGAACAGGATCAGGGCCGCGCGGACACGTCCCGCGATGGGGCGCCGGGCGGTGCGTGCGGTGGTCAGGGTCGCCTCCGCCATCAGCCGCGCCCTCCGAAAAGACCCGCAGGCTTCGCGAAGAGGATCGCCGCCATCAGGATGTAGACGAGCATCGGCGCAAGCATCCGACCGACCTGCCCTGCCGCCGAAGGATCGAGCACCGAGCGCAGCCAGATCGGCCCGAAGACGCCCCCCACCGTATCGACGACCGCCACAAGGATCGCGCCGAAGAAGGCCCCCTTCACCGACCCGATGCCGCCGATCACCACGACCACGAAGGTCAGGATCAGCACGCTTTCCCCCA
>CAZTEV010000191.1:0-4535 GCA_964612785.1 uncultured Roseivivax sp.
GCTGACCCTGCGGCTGCATCAGGAACTGCCCTACCAGCTGACGGTGGAAACCGAGGCCTGGGAAGAACGCAAGGACGGATCGGCCCGCGTCGATCAGGTCGTCTATGTCGCCCGCGAGGGGCACAAGGGCATCCTGCTCGGCCACAAGGGGGAAACGATCAAGGCCGTCTCCAAGGCCGCGCGCGAGGAACTCTCGGAATTTCTGGGCCGCAAGGTGCACCTGTTCCTGCAGGTGAAAGTCCGCGAGAAATGGCTGGAGGAGGCGGAACGCTACTCCGAGATGGGCCTCGATTTCCGCGACGGCGATGGCTGAGCCGCGCCTGACCGCCCGTTTTTGGGTCGATGCCTACAGGCGCAGGCTGGCGCTGCAGGACATTCCCTGTTTCGTGGTGCATCACGGCGATGACACGGCAGGCGCCGTTCTGGTGAAATGCGCCACGCTCGACGGGCAGGCCCGCGCCTTCACCCGCAGCTTCGATCTGATGACGGGCGCGCGGATCTGGCAGGAACTGGCCGCAGGCCACGAGGCCGAGGTCGACGCCGCCATCGCCAGACAGCGCGGCTTCGACCCGGATCTCTGGGTCATCGAGGTCGAGGATCGTCAGGGACGGCATTGTCTGGACGAAGACGGTCTCGGCTGAGACGCCGCCCCAGCGCCACAAGCCCCAGCCCCGCGATCCAGAACACCACGCCCAGCCCGGCAAGCCACAGCGCAACGCCGCCCCAGCCAAGCCGACCGGGATCGATGAAGAAATACGGGTAGCGATCCACGAAGGTCCCACGCCACAGCCCGTAGATGGCATAGATCGCAGGCCACGAAACCCACCAGCCCGCATGGGCGGGCCGCAGCCCCGCCTTCGGCGCGAAGGCCAGCCACCACAGCGCCACGGCCAGAGGCACGGCGCTGTGCAGCAGCTGATCCGCCACCATACGCAGCCCCGTCAGATCCCGCGCCAGAAGTCCGTGATAGACCGCCCCCACGATCACCGCCCAGAGCGTGATCGCCCCGGTCCATCCCGCGCTCGCCCGCCCGAGTGCCGCAATCCGCCCGTAGCGCGCCACGACGATGAGCGTCGTGAGGATGGTGAAGTAGCGCGCCATGCGCCACATTTCTTCCGTCACCGTGCGGTCCGGGCGCCGCTCCAGCCCCACATGGAGTTGCAGCGCCACGGCGGCAAAGGCGAGCAGCGCGATAAAGGCGGCGGTGATGCGGGCGGTCGTCGTCATGATGCCGAATGTGCGCCCCTTGAAGGCGGGATCAAGCATCCCGATAGTCAAAAGATGGAGTGGCGCGATACCGGAATTCTGCTGTCCGCGCGACGGCACGGGGAAAGCTCGGCGATCCTCGAGGTCTTCACCGAGACCCGTGGCCGCCATGCGGGCGTGCTGCGCGGGGCCACGAGCCGCAAGATGGCGCCGCTTCTGCAACCGGGCGCAGAGCTGGACCTCGCGTGGCGGGCCCGGCTCGAGGATCACATCGGCACCTATACGGTCGAGCTGAAACGCTCTCGCGCGGCGCAGGCCATGGCCGATCGCGTGACGCTCGCGGGCCTCAACGCGCTGGTGGCCATCCTGGGCTTCACCCTGCCCGAACGCGAAGCGCACGGGCACCTCTACACCCGCACCACCACGCTGCTGGAGCTTCTCGACCAGCCCGACCTCTGGCCGCTCGCGTATCTGCGCTGGGAAATGGCACTTCTCGACGAGATGGGCTTCGGCCTCGACCTGACCCGCTGCGCCGCGACGGGCCTTGCCAACGATCTGGCCTATATCTCTCCCAGGACGGGCCGGGCCGTGTCGCGCTCGGGCGCGGGCGACTGGGCGCCGCGCCTTCTGCCCCTGCCCGAGGTGATGCTGGGCGCAGGCGATGGCGGCGATGGCGAGGTGCTGCAGGCGCTCGGCACGACGGGGCACTTCCTGTCGCAGCACCTGGCGCCCGCCCTGGGCGAGAAGCCCGTACCGCCCGCCCGCGCGCTGTTTCTCGACCGGCTGGCCCGGCGGGCCGCTGCGCAGGCATGAAATCACGCTTTCCGCCCGCCGCGGCGCAGGTTAGGACTACCCCCATGCGCTGGACCCTGCCGAATATCCTGACCCTGATCCGCCTTCTCGCGGCCCCCGGCGTTGCGGTGATGTTTCTCTATTTCTCCCGACCCTTCGCCGATTGGTGCGCGCTGATCCTGTTTCTCGGCGCCGCGATCACCGACTGGTTCGACGGCTATCTCGCCCGCGCCTGGGGCGAGGAGACGAAGATGGGCGCGATGCTCGATCCCATTGCCGACAAGGCGATGGTGGTGATCGCGATCATGGTGATCGTCGGATATTCCTCGATGTCGCCGTGGCTCGTCCTGCCCGCCACGTTGATCCTCTTCCGCGAGGTCTTCGTCTCGGGCCTGCGCGAATATCTGGGCCACCTGTCGGGCACGCTTAAGGTCACCCGGCTCGCCAAATGGAAGACGACGCTGCAGATGGTCGCCATCGCGGTGCTCTTCGCGCAAGGCATCTTCGAGCATTTCCTGGTGGTCTCCACCATTGGCATGGATGCGGGCATCGTGGCCGACATCATGGCAGGCCGGATCGAAGACGATCTGGGCCTCGGCTGGAAACGCATCGGCATGGTCTGGACCGGCAATGCCGGCATCGTACTTCTTTGGATCGCGGCGATACTGACCGCGATCACCGGCTGGGATTACTTCTCGAAGGCCCGCCCCCACCTGACGGAGGATCGCTGATGGATGTGCTCTATTTCGCCTGGGTCCGCGAACGGATCGGCCGCCCCAAGGACCGGATCGAGACCGAGGCCGCGACGGTTGCCGATCTCGTCGCCGAACTGCGGGCCCGCGAAGACCGCTACGAGGCTGCCTTTGCCGACCTCTCAGCCCTGCGCGTGGCGGTCGATCAGGAACTCACCGACTTCGACGCCCCCCTTAAAGGCGCGCGCGAAGTGGCGTTCTTTCCGCCGATGACGGGGGGCTGATGCGCATCGTCGTCCAGCAAGCCCCCTTCGATTTCGGCGCCGAGGCCGAGGCCTTCGCCGCAGACCGCAGCGATCTGGGCGCGGTGGTCACCTTCACGGGGGTCGTGCGCGACACGGGCGATCCGGCCCGCGACCGGATGGAGATCGAACATTACCCGGGCATGACCGAAAAGGCCCTGACCAAGATCGCCGAGGAGGCGCAGACGCGCTGGTCCCTGGGCGATGTGCTGGTGATCCACCGCTTCGGGCCCCTCACACCGGGCGAGAAAATCATGATGGTCGCCACCGCCGCGCGCCACCGCAAGGACGCGTTCGAGGCGGCGGAATATCTGATGGATTACCTCAAATCCCGCGCGCCCTTCTGGAAGAAGGAATTCAGCGGCACGGATACCCAATGGGTCGCCGCCCGCGATGAGGACGAGGACGCCCTCAAACGCTGGTAGGCGCGCCCGTCAGACCGCGAGGCGCCCACCTTTGCCACCCGGGCGGGTCCCGCACTTGCCGCCCGCAAGGCCCTCGGCCAGGAACACTACCGCCCCTTGCCCTTCACCTTTCCGGACAAACGCAAAAAATCCGGAGAGGGCGGCCACAGGCCGCCCGCGACATGACATGCCGCGCAAGGCCCCGCCTTGCGCGACAACCGGATCACGCGGTCACGCTGCCTCGAACAGCCCTTCGGATTTCGCCTGCGCCATCGCCTCATCAAGGCTCTTCCAGGCGCGCGCGATCAGCACGTCGATCTCGTCGTTCGAGATCACCAGCGGCGGAGAGATGATCATCCGGTCGCCCACATGCCGCATCACCAGGTTGTTGGCGAAACACCGCTCCCGCGTCATCAGACCGATCTGGCCTTCCTCGCCCTTGAAGGCCGCGCAGGTTTCCTTCTGCGGCGTTAGTGCGATGGAGCCCATCATGCCAACGATCTTCGCCTCGCCCACCATCGGGTGCTCCAGCAGGCTTTCGAATTTCTGCTTCAGGTAAGGCCCCGTTTCCTCGCGCACGCGGGTCACGATGCCCTCTTCATCAAGGATACGCAGGTTCTCCAGCGCCACGGCCGCCGCCACCGGATGCCCGGAATAGGTGTAGCCGTGGTTGAACTCCGCATCTCCGATCACGCCCGCGATCTCCGACGACACGATCGAGCCGCCGATGGGCAGATAGCCCGAGGACAGGCCCTTCGCGATGGTCATGATGTCGGGCGTGATGCCCATGGTCTGGCTGCCGAACCAATTGCCGGTCCGCCCGAAGCCGCAGATGACCTCGTCCGCGATCAGAAGGATGCCGTATTCGCGCACGATCCGGCTGATTTCCGGCCAGTAGGTCTCGGGCGGCACGATCACGCCGCCTGCCCCCTGCACCGGCTCCGCGATGAAGGCCGCGACGTTCTCGGGGCCAAGCTCGAGGATCTTCTTTTCCAACTCCTGCGCGCGGGCCTTGCCGAATTCTTCGGGCGACATGTCGCCACCTTCGGCCCACCAATTGGGCTGGTCGATATGATGGATGTCCGGGATCGGCATGCCGCCCTGCGCGTGCATCCCCTTCATCCCCCCGAGCGAGCCCG
>CAZTEV010000192.1:0-624 GCA_964612785.1 uncultured Roseivivax sp.
CCGTCATACTTGCCCTCGCCCCGCAGCTCGGCCTGCTGGCTGCCCCAGAGCGCGGTCGCGGCCAGATCCTCGTTCAGCCCCTCGCGGAACAGCACATTGGCCGCGGCAAGATGTTTGGCCGCGCGGTTCATCTGCAGATCGACCGCCCCCAGCGGCGAGCCGCGATAGCCTGTGACGTAGCCCGCGGTATTGAGCCCTGCCGCGCGATCCCGTGCTGCCTGCATCAGCATCAGCCGCACAAGCGCCTGCGTGCCGTTCAGAAGCACCTGCCCCGATTGCAGATCGAACTTGTCTTGCAGGGAAATCTGATGCGTCGACATCTTTGGGCCCTCCGTCGCCAAATGTGCCTTCGATTGCCCCAATTTTAGGTCAAAAACTCTGACCTGCATAGGGAAAAGGTCGCAAAACAGACTGTTTTTACAATCTCACAGTTCCAATATTGCAATCTATTCGCTAAGTCCGCCTCACACATTCGAAAGCGCTATCATGGACTGGGACAAGCTCAGGATATTTCACGCCGTGGCGGATGCCGGCAGCCTGACCCATGCGGGTGATGCCCTGCATCTATCCCAATCCGCTGTCTCCCGGCAGATTCGCGGCCTGGAGGAGACGCTCGACACGACG
>CAZTEV010000192.1:652-4522 GCA_964612785.1 uncultured Roseivivax sp.
ACCGGCACGCCCGCGGGCTCATCCTGACCGAACAGGGCGAGCTTCTGTTCGACGCGACCGTGGCCATGGTCAAGCGAATCGACGCCGCCACCGCCCGGATCCGCGACAGCGAGGAAGAGGTCTTCGGCGAATTGCGCGTGACCACCACCACGGGCTTCGGCTCGCTCTGGCTGGCGCCGCGGCTGTCCAAGCTTTACGACAAGTATCCCGATCTGAATATCGACCTTATGCTCGAGGAACGGGTGCTTGACCTGCCCATGCGCGAGGCCGACGTCGCGATCCGCATGAAAGAGCCAAGCCAGGCCGATCTGATCCGCAAGCGGCTGATGAACATCCGCATGCGGCTTTATGCGAGCGAGGAATATCTGGACAAGGCGGGCACGCCCAAGTCGCTCGACGATATGGCCGCGCATCGCCTGATCTGTCAGAACACCCGCTCCGCGCAGGTCTCCGCCGGTCTGCAACTCGTCCAACAGCTTCTGACCCACGACATTCAGGCGACCCTGTCGGTGAACAACTATTTCGGGGTGCTGCAGGCGGTGATGTCGAACCTCGGCATCGGAGTGTTGCCCGACTACATCATCGAGGATTTCCCCCAGGTCGTGCGCGTTCTGCCCGACGTGGAGAGCATCGAGGTGCCCGTTTTTCTGGCGTATCCCGAAGAATTGCGGCATTCCAAACGCATAGAAGCGTTCCGCGACTTCGTTCAGGACGAGATCATCGCCCATCGCAAGACCAGGCAGGCCATGGGCGCGATCTAAGTGCAGCCATGACGCCACATCATAGCGGGCATGTTGCACCTGCGGCATGTTCAAGCTTGATCGACTCAGATGCGCCCACTAATTCATCAACATGTCGATGACACGCTGCAAAGCGCATCATCTTCATACCTCCCTGTTGGACTTCGGCCGAGCTTTGCGCTCGGCCTTTTTTTTGCGCTGCGCGGGGATGGTGCGCGCGCGCCCTGCCCCGGACGGGTTACGGGCCCGCGTTCTTATCCCTCTGCGCGCTTCGGCGGCAGCGAATAGGTCAGGTTGGCCCGCGCGACGGGCGCAGGATCGCCTTCGGAATACAGAAGCACGTCGCAGACCGACAGCGCGCGCCCCAGCTTCAGGACCCGGCATTCGGCCAGCACGTCCCGCCCCGATGCGGGCTTGCGCATGAAGTCGATGGAGCAATTCGTGGTTACGGCCAGCGCCTCGCGGCCGATCCGCGCCATCGTCGCCACATAGGCCGAGACATCGGCAAGACCGAACATCGCGGGCCCGGACACCGTACCGCCCGGTCGCAGGTGCCGGTCATCCGCGAACAGCCGCATCACCAGAAGATCCTCGTCCAGCCGGTCGATCCCGAACATGCCCCGCACCTGCGGGAAGACCTCGTCGAGAAACGGCGCCATCTCTTCGGCGGAAATCCTGATCGTCACGGCGGCTTTTCTCCTTACGCTATGCTGCGTAAGCTGCCTGCGTGATGCAAGGAGGGCAAGATGGCGTATCTGGAGCGGACGGACAAAAACGCGGTGGCGTATCTGACGCTGGACCAGCCGGAGAAACTGAATCCTCTCTCCGATGCGATGCTGGCCGCGCTATCCGAGGAAATCGCGCGGCTCGCGGAAGATCGCAGCATCCGCGTCGTGGTGATCCGCGGCGCAGGTCGGGCCTTCTGCGCGGGCCACGACCTGAAAGAGATGACCGCCGCACGCGCGGCCGATGACAAGGGCCGCGCGGCCTTTGCCGATCTCTTCAACCGCTGTGCCGCGATGATGCAAAGCCTGCAGCGCCTGCCCCAGCCGGTGATCGCGGAGGTGCATGGGCTTGCCGCCGCTGCGGGCTGTCAGCTGGTGGCGACCTGCGACATGGCTGTCGCCGCCGAGACCGCGCGCTTCGGCGTGAACGGTGTGAATATCGGGCTGTTCTGCTCGACCCCCATGGTCGCGCTGACGCGCAACATCCCCCGCAAGCAGGCCTTCGAGATGCTGACGACCGGCGCCTTCATCGACGCGGGCCGCGCGCGCGATCTGGGCCTCGTGAACCGCGTTGTGCCCGAAGACGCTCTGGGCGCGGCGACCACGGAACTGGCCGAGACCGTCGCGGGCAAGCTCGCCTCCGCCGTGCGCATCGGCAAGGAGGCCTTCTATGCCCAGGCCCAAATGCCGCTGGACGAGGCCTATCGATATACCGGCGATGTGATGGTGACCAACATGCTTGATCGCGACACCGAGGAAGGCATCCAGGCCTTTCTGGAAAAACGCGACCCGGCCTGGTCGCAGGACTGACGCCCCCTCTGAGACCCCGTGACAAGGCGCTCGGGAATGACTATCTCGGCGCCATGACAGAGACATTGCATATCGTGGGCGGCGGCATGGCCGGGTCCGAGGCCGCATGGCAGGCCGCCAATCTGGGCGTGCGCGTGGTGATCCACGAGATGCGCCCGAAGGTGGAAACCTTCGCGCACAAGACCGGCAAGCTGGGCGAGATGGTGTGCTCCAACTCCTTCCGCTCGGACGATCACGAACAGAACGCCGTGGGTCTTCTGCATTGGGAAATGAAGGCCGCGGGCGGCCTCGTGATTTCAACGGCTTACGATCATCGCCTGCCCGCAGGTGGCGCGCTTGCCGTCGACCGGGAGGCGTTCTCGGACCAGATCACCGCGGCGCTGTCGGCCCACCCGAATATCGAAGTCAGCTACGAGGAAGTGACCGAACTGCCCGATCAGGGCCAATGGATCTTCGCGACCGGCCCCCTGACCTCCGAAGGTCTGGGCGGCGCCATCGCGCGAGCCACGGGCCGCGACAGCCTGGCCTTCTTCGACGCCATCGCCCCCATCATCTATGCCGACAGCATCGACATGTCGAAAGCCTGGATGCAGTCGCGCTATGACAAGGGCGAGACCGAGGAAGAACAGCGCGCCTATCTGAATTGTCCCATGGACAAAGAGACTTACGAGGCGTTCCTCGACGCGCTTCTGGCTGCCGACAAGACCGAGTTCCACGAAGGCGAGACGGCGGGCTATTTCGACGGCTGCCTGCCCATCGAGATCATGGCCGAGCGCGGCCGCGAAACGCTCCGCCACGGTCCAATGAAGCCCGTGGGCCTGACGAACCCGCACCAGCCGGACGTGAAACCCTGGGCGGTTGTCCAGCTGCGGCGCGATAACGCTTTGGGAACGCTCTATAATATCGTGGGTTTCCAGACCAAGATGAAATACGGCGCCCAGAAAGAGGTGCTGCGCATGATCCCGGGGCTGGAAGAGGCGCGCTTTGCCCGTCTGGGCGGCATTCACCGCAACACCTTCCTCAACTCGCCCACGCTGCTTGATGCGCAGATGCGTCTGAAATCGCAGCCGAATATCCGCTTCGCCGGTCAGATCACCGGGGTCGAGGGCTATGTGGAGAGTGCGGCGATGGGTCTGCTCGCAGGGCGCATGGCGGCGTCCGAGATCCTCGGCCAGCCGCTGGCCACCGTGCCGCAGGATTCGGCCCATGGCGCGCTTGTCCACCACATCACCGGCGGGGCGGAGGCCAAGACCTTCCAGCCGATGAACGTCAATTTCGGCCTCTTCCGTCCGCTTGAGGACACCGCCGGGATCAAGGGCGGCCGCCGCGGACGGCGCGACCGCTACAAGGCCTATACCGACCGGGCGAAGGCCGCGTGGCAGGGGTGGCTGACGGATCAGGCGGGCGCGCCCGCCGCTGCAGCGGAGTAGTACGCATGAATTACGTCCTCGCCCTGTTCCTGCCGCCCCTGTCGATCCTGCTGACCGGGCGGATCATCACGTCGCTCGTCGTGTTCATCATCTGGGTGCCCGCGATCATATTCTCGGGCGGGCTGACGCATCCGATGTTCATCCTGCTCGCCTGGATCCTGATCT
>CAZTEV010000193.1:0-1593 GCA_964612785.1 uncultured Roseivivax sp.
TCTGCGCCGGTGGCCCGGAAGAGGACATGTCCCAGGCCGAGTTCCAGAAGTACGGTCGCAACCGGATCGCGGAAGGCAAACTGCCGATCTGCGCCGAGATGTGCTCCACCAAGGCTCTGCTCGCCGGTGACGGCGACGTGGTGTCGGGCATCTACCGCGAGCGCGTCGTCGCCCGCGGCTTCGGCTCCGGCGCCTGGGGCTGGGGCACGGCCTACGACCAGAAGAGCCAGTAAGGCCTGGTATCGACTGACGGGGGCCGGTGTCGCACCGGCCCCCGTTTTCCGTCCCGGTCGGCAAACGCGCGACCCGGCGGGCAGACCCGAACGGCCCCCTGCGCAGCACCCTGATGCGCGCGCCCCGGGCCGGGCCGTTTCGGTCTTTCCGCACGATAAAACACAAAGAAAAGGTTCATGGGGGCATAGCTATGACCATCCTGAGATCTCTCCTTCTGATGCTGGCACTTCTGAGCGTCGGACTGCCACAGGGCGCGGACGCACAGTCGGTCGACCCCGAGGTGCTGCAATCCGAGCCCGATCAGGCCACCACCACGCTCGAGGATATCCTGCGCCGCCAGGAAGGCCTCAGCTCGGACGATTCCGAGGCGCGCAGCCAGGTTGTCGGCACCGGCATTGAGCCCGCGCAGAACACCGACACGACGCTCGGCACGCTGGGCGGATCGTCGGATTCGGACCTCTGGCGTGCCTTCCGCTTCGATGAGCGCGAAATCTCCACCCAGGCGCGCGGCCCCGCGACGAATGTCATCATGCAGGGCGGCGGTCAGTGGTGGCTGGATCTGCGGCAGGGCCCGGTCCTGCATTACGGGGGCTATCTGCTTCTGGGCACGATCGGTCTTCTGGCCCTGTTCTACCTGATCAAGGGCCGCATCCGCATCGACGGCGAAAAGACCGGCCGGACGATCACCCGCTTCACGGGCATCGAACGCTTCGGTCACTGGCTTCTGGCAGGCTCCTTCGTGATCCTGGCCATCACTGGCCTCGTGTCGCTGATGGGGCGGACCTTCCTGATCCCGGTGCTGGGTCACGAGATCTTCGCCGATATCGCGCAGGTCACGAAGTGGCTGCACAACAACGTCTCCTGGGCGTTCATGATCGCGCTGGTGATGGTCTTCGTGATGTGGCTGGTCCACAACATCCCCGACAAGACGGACATCAACTGGATCCTCAAGGGCGGCGGCATCTTCATCAAAGGCCACCCGCCTGCGAAGAAGTTCAACGCCGGTCAGAAGATGATCTTCTGGGTCGTGGTGCTGTTCGGCGCCTCGGTCTCGGTCTCGGGTCTGGCGCTGCTGTTCCCGTTCCAGATCACCCTGTTCGAGCCGACCTTCGCGCTGCTGAACTCCTGGGGCGTGCCGTCAATGGTCGGCATGGAGGCCTTCCCGACCGGCATGGAGCCGCAGGAAGAGATGCAGTTCGCGCAGCTCTGGCACGCCATCGTGTCCTTCGTGATGATGGCGGTGATCCTGGCCCACATCTATATCGGCTCGGTCGGCATGGAGGGCGCGTTCGACGCCATGGGCAACGGCGAGGTCGAGGAGCAATGGGCGAAAGAGCACCATTCGATCTGGGCCGACGA
>CAZTEV010000193.1:1693-4458 GCA_964612785.1 uncultured Roseivivax sp.
GTCGACGGCGTGACCCGCGTGATCGACATCGCGACGCGCGAAAGCCTCGCCGATCTGACCCTCGACCGCCGCCCGATCCTGGCGCTGACCCGATCCGCCGATGGCAGCCAGATCGCGATCGGGGACGGCGAAGGCTACATCTCGGTCATCGCGACCGAGGGCTGGCGGATCGTGCAGGATTTCCGCGCCACGACGCGCGGGCCCATCTGGTCGCTGGCCTTCTCGCCCGACGGACAGAACGTGCTCGCGGCGGGGCTCGATACGATGGTGCATTCCTGGCCCGTGGCACGGCTGGGCGAAGACGGGCAGATGCAGACCGCAGGCAGCGCCTTTCTGGCCGACCCCGAGACGATGCCCAACGGCGAGCGGCAGTTCAAACGCAAATGCTCGATCTGCCATACGCTGACGCCCGGATCGGCCCGGCGCGCGGGCCCGTCGCTTTACGATCTGTTCGGGCGCCGGGCGGGCACGGTCACGGATTACATCTATTCCGACGCGCTTGATGGGCGCGATCTGGTCTGGACCGAAGAAACCGTCGATGCCCTCTTCGATATCGGTCCCGAACATTATATTCCCGGCACCAAGATGCCGATGCAGCGCATCACCGGCGCGGATGACCGCGCTGATCTTATCGCCTATCTGCGCCGCGAGACGGCGCCAAAGGAGACGCAAGAATGAAAGCCATGATCGCAGGATTTGTCGGCATTGCCGTGGTGTCCGTGGTCGCCTGGTACGGGCTCAATGTCTGGGGCTTCTCGGCCGCCGACACCACATCGAGCGCCGGCGCCGTGCGCGTGGGCGATGCGGGCCCAAGCAATCCCGTCGCGCCCTCTGGGCACTAGGCCGGGATCTCAATCCCCGGAACGGGCCGCTTCGGGCGCGGCCTCCGCTGATCCCGCAAGAACCGCCGTTTCGGGTGTCGTGGCCCGCGTCGAGGGCGCCGCGCGGAACGCGGTCTTGTCCTCGGGCGCCACGGCCGCGCGTCTGCGGATGCGCAGGAGCGCGAACAGGATCAGCAGCACATGCGCCGATCCCGTGACCCAGAACAGGCTCGTCGTGCCGATGGCGGTCATCGCGAAACCCGCAATGGTCGGACCCACGATGGAGCCCATGCCGAAGACCAGAAGCAGCCCGCCCGACACCTGCAACGAGGTGCCGGGGGCCGCATGGTCGTTCGCATGCGCCACGATCAGCGGGTACATCGCATAGACCGACGCCCCGAAGACCGCCGCCACGGCCAGGATCAGCGTCACGCCTTCAAGGCCCGCGAAGATGAACGTCACATCGGCGCAGAGGCCCAGAAGCGCAACGCCCACCAGTACCACGCGCCGGTCCAGCCGGTCCGACAGCGCGCCCACGGGCACCTGCGCCAGCGCGCCCGCCAGCACAGGCACGCTGGCAAACAGGGCCACGTCAGACAGGGTCAGCCCGATCCGCGCGGCATAGACCGCCGACAGCGCGCCGAAGGCCGCGTTCGACACACCCACCATGAGAACCGAGAAAACCGCGATGGGCGAGTTGCGCCAGAGCCCCTTCAGGTCGAGCCGCACGCTGACCAGCGCCGTGGGCGTCGTCGTGGCCGAGACGGCGGTAGGCAGAAGCGCCATGCAATAGACCATCGCTGCCAGCACGAAGAACAGATAGCCCGCCGGATCACCCAGCGTGATGACCAATTGCCCCGCCGTGGTCGCGCCCAGATTGACCATCGTGTAGATGCCGAAGACCCGCCCGCGCGAGGACGCATCGGCCTTGTCGTTGAGCCAGCTCTCCACGACCATTGCGGCACCCGCGAAGCAGAAGCCCGCCAGGCCGCGCAAGGGGATCCAGACCCAGGGCGTCAGGAACAGAAGCGAGGCCAGCACGGTGATCGCCGCCAGCGCGCACATCGCCCCGAAGGCGCGCACATGGCCCACCCGTTTGACCAGCCAGGGCGTGAACAGACAGCCCAGCACATAGCCCAGCGCCCAGCCCGTCCCCAGAAGGCCGAGAGAGGCGGCGGTGAACCCCTCGATCTCGCCCCGGATGGGCAGGATCAGCCCGTTGAGCCCGCCCGCGAACAGCAGCAGGGCCGAGCCGAAGAGAAGCGCGCCGAGCGGAAGAAGATTTCGGATCACACGGGATCTCCGGGGTCGTTGCGGTCTTGCGCTCAGGCTAAGGGCCGGGCGCTTCGGAGGCAATCGCGCGGACGCGAACGCCCCATCTGCGCGCGCAGACCCGCCCAATGCGGCGACACCGGCGGGCAAACGCGTCGTCTGTCGAAAGAAATGGCGATCCCTGAAGGTCCGCGCGTTCGGAACAAAACCAATAGTTTGCGCTGTAAAACTACTCGAACACCCCCATTGATTTCTAATGATTTTCTTTTCGCGTTGTAAAACATTAACCGCCAGCCCGAACGAAAGGAGGACACAAGGATCCAATCCGCAGGCGCTGGCTTTCAGGGGCACCAAATTTGGAAGCTCCCGGCCCGGAGCCGACGTTCATGGTCTGAGCGGCGAACGGCTGCATTGAGCCCACTTTGACCGATGCTGCGCATCGCACAAACGTCCGGCCTCCAAGCGACAGCCAAAAACGTGACAAAACCAAACCGAGTTTTGCCAAGGGTTTGTGGCACAGGGTTTTTCAACGATTTGGATGGGGCATCGCGAAGTGACAGAAACCACCGTTTTTGGCGCGTAGGTTCTGTCAGGGGGTTTGTGTCCGGTGTGAGTATAAACCCGCCGTTCATTCTCTCCACTGCGAGGGCAAGATCATCTTGCATTGACGAT
>CAZTEV010000194.1:0-4422 GCA_964612785.1 uncultured Roseivivax sp.
GCGCAGGGGCGATCATCAGCGCGGCCAGCAGCGCCGCGGCGCCCGCCCGGGCCCCCATGAGCCGCCCCGACAGGGCGAGCGAGGCGATCACGTCGGCCACCAGAAGAAGCGTGGCGAGCGCCAGAAGGTAGCCCGACAGCGGCGTTTCCTCGGCCCGTTCCAGCCCCTCGACCGGGATGCGGTCGGGCCAGACCACGGGCGTCAGGCTGGCCTCGGGGCCCAGCACGTTGCGGGCGATGCTGCGATCTTCGGATTGATAGAGGCCGGGGCGCAGATCCGGGCCAAGCGCCGCCTCGACCAGATCCTCGCCCGCGACACCGGGCAGGTTCTCGGCCGTGGCCAGCCCGCCGAACCCGTCGAGCACGCGCAGCGGCGTCCAGATCGTGCCTTCGAGATCCGCCGCCTCGGGCTCTGCCGCCATCGAGGAGACCGCCAGCCGTTCCAGCATCTGCACGAACAGGCCCGAGAGCGGCAGCGTGGACCATTCCGCATTGGCGGTGACGTGGAACAGCACGATCTGGCCTTGGCCCTCGCGCTTGCGGGTGACCAGCGGCGTGCCGTCGCTCAGCTGCGCGATCACGCGGGAGGCGAGCGTCGGGTCGGGCTGCGCCATGACCTGAGCGCTGACGGTGACATCCTCGGGGATCGGGAGGCCGTAGAAGGGGCTGTCCTCGTCGAATGCGGCAAGCGTTTTGGGCGCGCCCCAGCTCATCGCGCCGCCAACGGTGCGGCCGCCCGCGCGCAGGCGCACCGGCATCAACGGATCTTCCTCGGCGCGGCTGACCTCGCTGGCCGCGATCCGCTGGCCCGCGAAGCGCAGAAGCATGCCGCCGGATTCGACCCAGTCCAGCAGGGCTGCGCTTTCGGCCGCGCTGACGGTTGCCACATCCGCCAGCACGATCACGTCGGGATTCGCGGGCAGGATATCCAGAAGCGCGCCGTCGATCAGGTCCGCGCTCGGCTCAAGCGCGCGGGTCAGGTAATGCAGGGGCGACAGCAGCTCGAGCCCCTCGCGGTTCTCGGAGCCCGCGATCAGCGCGACCTCGCGGCGGCGCAACGTGTCGTCGGGCAGCGTGACCGCGCCTGCGGAGGAGGATGCCGCGACCTCGAACCGGTCTATCCGGGCGCGCAATTCGGCAGGCAGCGACAGCGCGCCGTCCGCTCGGGTGGCGTCGGCCTCGAAGGTCAGACTCGTCTCGGCCAGAAGGGCGGGATTGCCCGCCGGATCGCGGCCTTGGGCGAGGATGCGGATGTCGCGGTCAGGGCCCGGGCGCAGGCGATGGGCGGTCAGCTGCACCGCGCCGTCCTCGAAGCGGGCGGGCTCCAGCCCGTAAAGCGGGCTGGGGCTTTCATAGACGGTGACGCCGCCGCGCGCCTCCAGCGCCTCCAGAAGGGTGGCGCGGCTGTCGCGCTCCAGCCCGTCGGAGAACCACAGCGTCTCGAAATCGCCGTCGGGCAACGCATCGAGCGCGGCTTCGATCTGCGCATCGCTGGGCGCCCATGGGGCGGGCAACAGGCCCGTCACGCGGTTCTGAACCGTGCCCGCGGCCTGAAACACCGCCGCTTCGGGGCGCGTCAGCATCAGCGTGGCAACGGCCCGGTCATCGCGGCCCGCCTGCGCCAGAAGCCCCTCGAGCACCTGCATCTTCGCGCGCCAGCTTGCCGCCGACGCCCAACTTCCGTCCATGACAACCAGCAGCGGCGCGTCGCCCGCGCCTGCCCGGTCCTCCTCGGGGTTCAGGATCGGACCGGCCAGCCCGAGGATGATGGCTGCGACCGCCAGCATCCGCATCAGCAGAAGCCACCAGGGCGTGCGGTCGCTGACCTGTTCGTCGTCCTTCAGACCCAGCAGCAGCACGACGCCCGGGAACAGCCTGCGCACCGGCGCGGGCGGCACAGCGCGCAGGATCAGCCACAGGATCGGCAGCGCCAGAAGCGCCAGCAGAAGCCAGGGCGCGGAGAAGCCGATGGTTCCGAACAGCGTCATCCGTGGCTCCCGTCAAGCGCGCGCCAGAGCCACAGAAGCGCCGATTGCGCGGGCTCGGAGGTGTGATGCGTCGTGTAGAGCCAGCCCGTGGCGCGGGCGATGGAGGCCAGCTGGTCTTTGCGCTCTGCCAGCCGCTCCAGGTAGCGGTCGCGCAGATCGTTCGCCTTCAGCGTTTCATGCGCAACCTGTTTTCCCACCGACTCGAAGATCGTCCGACCCCGGAAGGGGAAGTTTTCCTCGGACGGGTCGAGCACCTGCAACAGCACGCCCCGCACGCCGCGATCCGCCGCCTTGGTCAGCGCCGCTGCGACCGGTTCGAAATCGCCCAGGAAGTCCGAGATGAAGACCGCGCGCGCATGGGGGATCATGCCCCGCGCCTCGGGGGCGGCGTAATCCTCGTCTTCGGATTGCGCGAAATACTCGGCCAGCCGCATGATCTGTTCGTTGCCCCGGCGCGGCGGCAAGGTGAAACCCGTCAGCCCCACGCGCTCGCCCCCGCGATTGAGCAGGATGGCGACCGCAAGGCCCAGAAGCCGCGCACGGTCGGCCTTTTGCGGCAGATCGGGCGTGCCCGCAAAGCGCATCGAGGCGGCGCGGTCGACCCAGAGCATCACGCTTTGCGCGATCTGCCATTCGCGGTCGCGCACGAATTGCGAATCGCCCCGGCCCGAGCGCCGCCAGTCGATGGAGCGGTAGGTGTCGCCGGGCATCATCGGGCGGTATTGCCAGAAATCGTCGCCCAGACCCGCGCGCTTGCGGCCATGCTCGCCCAGAAGGACGGTGCCCGCGAGCTGCTCGGCCCGGGCCAGAAGCGGCGGCAGGCGGGCGGCTTCCTCCTCTGCGCGGGCGCGGGCGTGAAGGGCGGCGTCGGGGATCAAGCGGCGGCCTCGCTCCGCAGCGCGGCGCCTGCGACTTCGTCGATCAGGCTGCCCAGATCCTCACCGCGGGCACGCGCCGAGAAGCTGAGCGCCATGCGGTGCACCAGAACCGGCCGCGCCATCGCGATCACGTCTTCGACCGAGGGGGCAAGGCGGCCCTGCAGAAGCGCGCGCGCCCGCACGGTCAGCATCAAGGCCTGCGCCGCGCGCGGACCGGGGCCCCAGGCCACCACATCGCGCACCCGTTCGGACGCGGAGGGATCGCCGGGCCGGAAGGTGCGCACCAGATCGAGGATCGTCTCGACCACGTTGTCGCCCACAGGCATGCGGCGCAGAAGCTGTTGCGCGGCGATCAGGCTGGGACCGTCGAAGACCTGATAGGCCTCGGCTTCCTCGGCGCCGGTGGTCGCCAGAAGAATGTCCTTCTCGGTGGCGCGGTCGGGATAGGCCACGTCGATCTGCACCAGGAACCGGTCGAGCTGCGCTTCGGGCAGGGGATAGGTGCCCTCCTGCTCGATCGGGTTCTGCGTGGCCAGGACGTGGAACGGTGCCTCGAGCGGGCGGGTTGCGCCCGCGACGGTCACCACTTTCTCCTGCATCGCCTGCAGGAGTGCCGATTGCGTCCGGGGGCTCGCGCGGTTGATCTCGTCGGCCATCAGAAGCTGACAGAAGATCGGGCCGGGGATGAACTTGAAGTCGCGGCTGCCATCCGCGCCCGTCTCCAGCACTTCGGAGCCCAGGATGTCGGCGGGCATCAGGTCGGGCGTGAATTGCACGCGATTGCCGTTGAGGCCCATCACCGTCGACAAGGTCTCGACCAGCCGCGTCTTGCCAAGGCCGGGCAGGCCGATCAGCAGCGCGTGAGAGCCGCACAGCAGCGCCGACAATGTCAGATCCACGACCCGTTCCTGGCCGATGAAGCGCCGCGTGATGGCGGTTTTCGCCTCCGCGAGCTTGCCCTCGAGCGCCTCGATCTCGGTGACCAGGTCTTCAGCTTCGGCCATGGCAATCATCCTATTTGCGGCTATGTGACATCTAGAGAGTATGCTCCAAACCGGAAATGGCAAAACCAATGACGTCACAAAATCGCGTGGCCCCTTCGGCCGACGGTATCGCGGCATCAGCCAAAGCGGCAAAGACGGGTCGCGGTCTGCCCCCGGTCGAGACATGGAATCCCCCGTTCTGCGGCGATCTGGACATGCGCATCGCGCGGGACGGGACGTGGTACTACCTGGGATCGCCCATCGGGCGTAAAGGTTTGGTTAAGCTTTTCTCGTCGATCCTGAAAAAAGAGGGCGACGCCTATTTTCTGGTCACCCCGGTGGAGAAGGTGGGGATCACGGTCGAGGACGCGCCTTTCGTCGCCGTGGATTTCGACGTCGCGGATGCGGGCCCGGATCAGGTTCTGACCTTCACGACCCATGTGGGCGACGTGGCAGTGGCCGGGGCCGAGCATCCGATCCGCGTCGTGCGCGATCCCGAAACCGGAGAGCCGTCGCCCTACATCCTGATCCGGCGCAACCTCGAGGCGCTGATCGACCGCAAGAGCTTCTACCG
>CAZTEV010000195.1:0-4407 GCA_964612785.1 uncultured Roseivivax sp.
AGGCGGCGAGGCGCAGCACCTCGGCCTCGTCGTGGCCCGGTTCCGGCAGGACTGCGACGAGGCGTGGCTTGCCCTCGGTCAGCGTGCCGGTCTTGTCCACGATCAGCGTGTCGATCTTCTCGAAGCGCTCCAGTGCCTCGGCGTTCTTGATCAATACGCCGGCCTGCGCGCCTCTGCCTGTCGCCGTCATGATCGACATCGGCGTGGCGAGGCCGAGGGCGCAGGGACAGGCGATGATCAGGACCGCCACCGCCGAGACCAGGGCGTAGGAAAGCGCCGGAGCCGGACCCCAGATCGCCCAGGCGATGAAGGCCAGCACGGCGATGCCGATGACGGCGGGCACGAAATAGCCCGCGACCTTGTCGGCGTATTTCTGGATCGGCGCGCGCGAGCGCTGCGCGTTGGCCACCATCTCGACGATCTGGGACAGCATCGTGTCGGCCCCGACGCGGGTGGCCTCCATCACGAGGCTGCCCGTCCCGTTGATCGTCGCCCCGGTGACCGGAGAGCCGGGAGTCTTCTCGACCGGCACGGGCTCTCCGCTGATCATGCTCTCATCGACCGAGGAGCGGCCCTCGACGACGGTGCCATCCACCGGAACCTTCTCGCCCGGGCGCACGCGCAGCCGGTCGCCGACCTGCACATCCTCGAGCGGGACCTCCTCCTCGCTGCCGTCGGTGCGGATGCGGCGGGCGGACTTGGCCGCCATGTCCAGCAATGCGCGGATCGCCTTTCCGGTGCCCTCTCGGGCGCGCAGCTCCATCACCTGTCCCAGAAGGACCAGCGTGACGATGACCGCGGCGGCTTCGAAATACACCCCGACATGACCTTCGGCATCTCGGAATCCCGCCGGGAAGATCCCCGGCGCGAGCACGGCGACGACGCTGAAGAGCCAGGCGGCCATGACGCCCATGCCGATCAGGCTGAACATGTTGAGGTTCATCGTCCGGAACGAATTCCAGCCGCGCACCAGGAAGGGCCAGCCGGACCAGAGCACCACGGGCGTGCCGAGGATCAGTTCGATCCAGAGGGTCGTCCGCTCGCCAAAGAACTCCCGCACTCCGCCGAGGCCGACAAACGGCCCCATGGTGAGGACGAGCAGCGGGACCGTGAGGATCGCGCCGACCCAGAACCGCCGGGCGAAGTCCACGAGTTCCGGGTTCGGCCCTTCCTCGGCCATCGCCGCCGATTCCAGTTCCAGGCCCATGCCGCAGAGCGGGCAGGAGCCGGGCTTCGTCTGCCGCACCTCCGGGTGCATCGGACAGGTATAGACGGCGCCGGACCAGTCGGCCGGGACGCTGTCATACTGCCCAGCCGCCGCGCCCGCGACCTGCGCATGCCCGTGATGATGCTCGGCCGGATCGGCCGCCTCGCCCTCCGGGACGAGATGCATGCCGCATTTCGGGCAATCCTCCGGATCCGTCCGCCGCACCTCGGGGTGCATTGGACAGGTGTAGACGGTGCCGTCATAGCCGCGCGGAACCGTGTCGTCGGCTGCGCCGCGCATGTTCTGGTCCTTCTGATTGGCGCGGGTCATCGGCCGATTCCTGATAGCGACGCAGTGAACGTGCGGGGTTTCCGCTTTGGAAGGTCGAGCGAAACAGTCGAGAGGCATGTGGCGACCGGGCATGGCATCTTGCGTACCGCGCCCGCACCTTCGCTCACCCGCGGAACTCGCTGCGCCTGACGCGGCTGCAGTGTCATCGTAAGGCCGTGCCTCCGCTGCAGAACATGGAGTGAGCAGCCATGCCGCGTTGTCGCCGATCGTTCACGAGAATGACGGCGCCGCGAGAGGCCGCCGTTTTCAATGGCCCGGTTCCCAAAATGAATGACGACGCACATGCCAATTCCAAGTTTTCCGCATTCTTCCGCCGCAGTCATAAAGCGGGGAGAGAGGAAGCGATTTGATCCAGATCAGCGGGGCCGGATTCGGGTTTATCTTCCCGAAAAGGCAGCGCCGCACCCGCAAGCGGAAGAGCCTTGGGCGCAGGGGCCGAGCGACCGCCCCAAGGAAGATAATGAGTGAACGTCGGCCTCATCGACCGTCAAATCGAACTCGCCCACCATTCCGGCCTCGCGGTGGCCAGGCCCGTTGCAGGCGAATCCAACGGCGAGGCGGCGCTGCCAGCACGCCCTGGGCGCTCTTCATGTCATCGCTCGTGCGAATGTGGGCTTGTCCGGGTGCTGCCAATGAACGCCCGTTCGAATGCGAACACGGCCGCCATGCCGCCTACCGCGACGCCGACGATAAGCTGGTCGCTCTGCCACTTCATTGCGGCGAAGGCCACCAGCACAACGGCGTCAAGCGCGATCGCCGTCAGCATCACCCAGCCACGCGCCCCGATCTCGTCGCGCAAGTGACGCCAGACGCCCCAGTGGATCAGGATGTCCATCACGAGGTAGAAGAACGCGCCGAGCGAGGCGATGCGCGACAGGTCGAAGAACAGAGTCAATGCGCCGGCGATGACGACCGTGTAGATCAGCGTGTGGTCCCTGATCGTTCCGGGCATCCCGAAGTGGCTGTGCGGGATCATCTTCATGTCCGTCAGCATGGCGAGCATGCGCGATACGGCGAAGATTGAGGCGACGAGGCCCGATGCCGTTGCGACCACGGCCAGCGCAACCGTGAGGTAGAAGCCGGTCTGTCCAAGCGCAGGCCCGGCGGCCTCGGCCAACGCCGAGTCCCGCGCCTCGACAATCCGCTCGAGGGAGAGGCTCGAGCCCACTCCGAAAGCAACCAGCAGGTACACTACAATGCATATTGCGATCGACCACACGATGGCGCGGCCGACATTGCGGTGCGGCTGCGTGATTTCGGCTCCGCTGTTGGTGATCGTGGTGAAGCCCTTGAAGGCGAGGATCGACAGCGCAACCGACGCGAGGAACCCGCCCGCGCCCGATGTCTCGCCCTCGGTCGCCTCGAACGACACGCCGCTGGCCCAAAGCGCGGCGATGCCGAAGACGGCGATGCCGCCGACCTTGAGCACCGCCATCAGGATTGACACGAGCCCGACGGACCGGGCGCCGGCGGCGTTGACCAGGTACGCCAGCACGATGAGCCCCACGCCCAGCACCGGAACCAGGATGCCGTCCGGCTCGACGCCGAAGCCGCGCAGGAGATAGGTGCCGAAGGTCCGGGCGACGAGGCTTTCGTTGATCACCATCGACAGCGCCATCAGCAGGGCCGCGCCGGCTGCGACGGTCGTGGGACCATACGCCTTCTGAAGGATCATCCCTATGCCACCCGCAGAGGGATAGGCATTTGACATCTTGATGTAGGTGTAGGCGCTGAACGCGGTGACGAGCGCGCCTGCGATGAAAGACAGCGGGAACAGGGGACCGGCCAGTTCGGCGATCTGGCCCGTCAGCGCGAATATCCCCGCGCCGATCATCACGCCTGTTCCCATCGCTACCGCGCCCGGCAGCGTGATCGAATTCTGTTTGTACTCGGACGTCATTCACTCGTTCCCATGTCTCTCCTTGAAGCACGCCAGGCGACCCAGACGGGTGGCGACCCGGTCACCGCTTTGAGCCCGAGCGCCGCGGATCAAGTCGGCGGCATAGCTGGTTCGGTCGAAGGACGAGAATGGCATCAGCCGGCCCACGAACACGGCCGCCGTCAGCACGATTTGCGAGCCCATAAGCTCCGTTCGATCCTCTCGCCGAACCACCGGCGCATCGCCTTGCGCCCCAGAAGCCCGGCGAGGCCGAAGGCGGCCTCGTTACCGAGGACCGCCCAAGGCGTGCCCCACAAGCGGCCGTAGGCCGCTCCCGACGCGACCGCCATCCGCGCGCTCGGGAGCGACCTCGCGACGATTGCCAGAGCCATCAGTCCGACGACCAGCAGCGGTCCAATATGGCGCGGAACCCGCCAAGGGTCCGTTTCACGCCTCGAGATGCTTGCGCCGCACCTCGTAATCCTCGGGATCGATTTCGCCACTGGCGAGCCGCTCCTTCAGGATGTTGAGCGCGTCCGTCCGCCGCGTGGACGTCCCCCCGCCATTCTGGTCACCCAGCCAGCGGACGGCGAGCACGATCACGGCCGCGAGCCCACCCCAGAACAGGATCATCATCCCGAAGCCGAACAGGTGCATGCTCCAACCTCCCATGTGGTCATAGTAATAGCTGTTTCCGACAGGATCGGCCGCCGCGGATACGGCGCCGAGAGCGAGGGGCAGAGTCGCGCCTGCCAAGTATTTCAGGAGTTTCATGATCTTCCTTGCTGGTCCCGGCCCGGATTGGGCCATCGGCAACTTAGACAGCCCGCCGTTGCGGGACCTTGATGCGGATCAAGCGACGGGATGCAAAAGCCGCTGTCTCCCGAAAATCGAGCGCGCGCGTCGAACGGCAGCATCGTCCCGCGCAGCGGACGTTGATGAGCGACGCGGCGAAGGTCTGCTTCCCGCC
>CAZTEV010000196.1:0-4395 GCA_964612785.1 uncultured Roseivivax sp.
AAGGTCGTCGAGATGCTGCGCGCCAAGGGCGTCGTCGGCAAGTTCGTGGAATTCTACGGCGACGGGCTCGACAACGTGCCGCTCGCCGACCGCGCGACCATCGGCAACATGGCGCCCGAATACGGCGCGACCTGCGGCTTCTTCCCCATCGACGACGAGACGCTGCGCTATCTCGACACGACGGGCCGCGACAAGGAAACGATCGCGCTGGTCGAGGCCTACGCCAAGGAGCAGGGCATGTGGCGCGAGCCGGGCTACGAGCCGGTCTATACCGACACGCTCGAGCTTGACATGTCGACCGTCGTGCCCGCCATCTCCGGCCCCAAGCGTCCGCAGGATCACACGCCGCTCGATCTGGCTGCCGCGCGCTTCATGGACGTGGTCAGCGAATATCGCGGCGAAGATGCCTCGGACGCCTCGCAGGACATGCTGGCCGAAGCGCCCGCCGCCGATCCGATCTCGGGCGATCCGCGCAAGACCGCCAAGGTCGAGGGCGCGGATTACGAGCTGCGCGACGGCTCCGTGGTGATCGCCTCGATCACCTCCTGCACCAACACCTCGAACCCCTATGTGATGATCGGCGCGGGCCTTGTCGCGCGCAAGGCGCGCGAACTGGGCCTTGATCGCAAGCCCTGGGTGAAGACCTCGCTCGCACCCGGTTCTCAGGTTGTCTCCGCCTATCTCGAGGCTGCGGGCCTGCAGGAGGATCTGGACGCCATCGGCTTCAACCTCGTGGGGTATGGCTGCACCACCTGCATCGGCAATTCGGGCCCCCTGGAGGAGCCGATCTCGAAGGCCATCAACGACAACGACCTGATCGCGACCTCGGTCCTGTCGGGCAACCGCAACTTCGAGGGCCGGATCAGCCCGGACGTGCGCGCCAACTACCTGGCCTCGCCGCCGCTCGTCGTGGCCTATGCCATCGCGGGCGACATGAACATCGACCTCAGCCGCGATCCGCTGGCGCATACGGCCGATGGCACGCCGGTCTACCTGAAGGACCTCTGGCCCTCGCAGAAGGAAATCGCGGAGCTGGTCGAGAAGACCGTCACCCGCGCCTCCTTCCAGGAGAAATACGCCGACGTCTTCAAGGGCGACGACAAGTGGCAGTCGGTCGAGACCACGGATAGCGAGACCTATGACTGGCCCGCGACCTCGACCTACGTCCAGAACCCGCCCTACTTTCAGGACATGGGTGCCGAGAAGGGCGAGATCACCAATATCGAAGGCGCGCGGATCCTCGCGATCCTGGGCGACATGGTCACCACCGACCACATCTCGCCCGCGGGCTCGTTCAAGGACACCACGCCCGCCGGTCAGTACCTGGTGGACCGTCAGGTGCCGGTGCGGGAGTTCAACTCCTACGGCTCGCGCCGCGGCAACCACGAGGTGATGATGCGCGGCACCTTTGCCAATATCCGCATCAAGAACGAGATGCTGGATGGCGTCGAAGGCGGCTACACAAAGGGCCCCGACGGCAACCAGATGCCGATCTTCGACGCGGCCATGGCCTATCAGGAACAGGGCACGCCGCTGGTGATCTTCGCAGGTGAACAATACGGCGCGGGCTCCAGCCGTGACTGGGCTGCGAAGGGCACGAACCTTCTGGGCGTGAAGGCCGTGATCGCCGAGAGCTTCGAGCGCATCCACCGCTCCAACCTCGTCGGCATGGGCGTCATACCGTTCGAGTTCACGGGCGACGACACGCGCGCCTCGCTGGGCCTCACGGGGGAAGAAACCGTGGCCATCGACGGGCTCGACACGGTCAAGCCCGGCGCGCTCTGCCCCTGCAAGATCACGTTTGCCGACGGCACCGAGAAGACCATCGAGATCAAGTGCCGGATCGATACCGCCATCGAGGTGGAATATGTCGAGCATGGCGGCGTTCTGCACTACGTGCTGCGGAACCTCGCCAAGGCGGCCTGATCGGGGTCCGATCTGAATAAATGAAGAAAGGCCGCGCTTCTGGTGCGGCCTTTTTTGTTGCGTGGACGAGCGAGCCAACGTCGATGCGAATGCCAGCTTTGAGCCCATGATGCGCGCGCGTCCAAGACGCGCAGCGTCGGGCCCTGGACCGGCGATTGCACCGCTATAGCCTCGCGATTTATCCCGCCCACTGGCGCGCGACGTGGACACGGTGTGCTGACGTCAACGAAATCGCCGGGCCGTGGGAGGGCCCGACGATGCGCGGCGGCGCGTGCCGCGCCTTGAGTCCGCGCAAGCGCGACGACCGCGTGGTCAACGAAACGGACATTTCGCGGCATAGCCCGCCGGTCTCTCACACTCTGCCGGGTGATTTGATCGCGATTTATGGTGCGCTTGAGGCAACCGACAGGCGGACCCACCAAGCGATGCCGCTCACCGAAAGCCCAGCCAAGGCGTTCCGCCCTTTTCGCAAAAAGTTACAAAACCCCTTCGGAAAGCTCTCTTTCCTTCCAACTTTCTGCAACGCGGCGAACGGATCTATCTTGCACAAATGCAAACGTGCGCCTCCCGTTGGGTCAGCCCGGACCGCTTGTTATCCCCCTGCCCAAATTGATTCGAAAAGGAGGCTTCCATGCTGAATGCGCTCTCCAGACCCATGGTTCGGGTGGTCGAACGATACCTGCCCGATCCGTTCGTTTTCGTCATGATCCTGACGCTCGTCGCAGCCGCGGCGGCGTTCTTCACGCAGGGCACCAGCCCGCTGCAGATCGTCGAGATCTGGGGCGACGGTTTCTGGTCGCTCTTAACCTTCTCGATGCAGATGCTGCTGGTGCTTGTCACCGGCTACATGATGGCCTCGACGCCCTTGGTGAAAGGCGGGCTGGCGAAGCTCGCAGGGCTCGCCTCCACCGCAGGCGGCGCGATCCTGCTGGTCAGCGTCACCTCGCTCGCGGCCAGCTGGATCAACTGGGGCTTCGGCCTCGTCGTGGGCGCGCTTTTCGCCAAAGAGCTCGCGCGCCAGATCAAGGTCGATTACCGCCTGCTCGTGGCCTCGGCCTATTCGGGCTTCATTGTCTGGCATGGCGGGCTTGCAGGCTCCGTGCCGCTGTCGGTCGCAACCGAAGGTCATCCCTTCCAGGACATCACCGGCGTGATCCCGACCTCCGAGACGATCTTTTCGCCCTTCAATCTCGCCATCGTGGTGGCGCTGTTCATCGCCGTGCCCTTCATCAACCGCGCGATGATGCCCAAAGCCGGTGAGGAGGTCTTCGTCGACCCCGAGCTTCTGAAAGAGACCGAAACCGAAAAGCCCGAGGCCCCGACGCCTGCCGACCGGCTGGAGCACAGCCCGGTCCTGACCGTACTGATCGGCCTTTCGGGCATTGCCTGGGCGCTAAACTACTTCGTGGGCGGCGGCGGGCTGTCGCTCAACGTCATCAACTTCGTCTTCCTGTCGCTCGCGATCCTGCTCCATGGCTCGCCGCGCAACCTGCTGAACGCGCTGCAGGACGCCGTGAAAGGCGGCGCTGGCATCGTCATCCAGTTCCCGTTCTATGCGGGCATCATGGCGATCATGGTGGAATCGGGCCTGGCCGCGTCGATCTCGGAGGGCCTGATCGGGCTTGCGACCGCGACCACCCTGCCCTTCTGGACCTTCCTGTCCGCAGGCATCGTGAACTTCTTCGTGCCCTCGGGCGGCGGTCAATGGGCCGTGCAGGCCCCGGTGATCCTGCCCGCCGCCGAGGCGCTTGGCCTCGACATGGCGAAGGCCTCGATGGCTGTCGCGTGGGGCGATGCCTGGACCAACATGGTGCAGCCCTTCTGGGCGCTGCCGATCCTCGGCATTGCCGGGCTGCGCGCCAAGGACATCATGGGCTTCTGCATCATCCACCTGATCCTGTCGGGCATTATCATCGTGGCGGGTCTGACCCTGCTCTGATACCTCTAGACCGCGATGCAGGAAACGCCGGGCCTTCGGGTCCGGCGTTTTTCGTGCGTGGGGTCCGGAACCGGACGCATTACCGCCGATCAGGCCCCGGCCCTTCGGCGCATCTTTGCCAACCGGGGACGCCCGGGCCGACAATCTGCTGTGCGAGGCTTCCTCAAAGCCCAGAAATGCCCACGTCTGATGAGGCAAGAGCAAAGGCAGCAGACATGAAAATCCTGACCACGATACAGGCGATGATCCTGGTGGCGCTGACCATCTACGGCGCGTCCGCCGCAGCCGACAAACCGATCAGCGCGCCCGATTGCGCGCCCACCTCCGTGGACTGCCTGGAAGCCGACGCGCTCGCATCGCGGCTTTAGGCGCTGCGCGTTATTGCCCGAGCGCGTCCTGAAGCGCGGGCACGAAACGGGTCTCGTACTCGGTCCCGGTCAGCGGTCCCGTGAAGCGGTGCAGCACGATGCCGTCGCCATCCACGATGAAGGTCTCGGGCGGCGCGGTCACGCCCCAGTCGATGGCGGTGC
>CAZTEV010000197.1:0-4387 GCA_964612785.1 uncultured Roseivivax sp.
GCCTGCGCGAGAAGATCCGCGTGTGCAATTCGACCTATACCGTGCGCTTCGGCGTGCGCCTCAGGGGCGAGATCAAGACCTTCACAGGCTACCGCGCCGTGCATTCCGAACACATGGAGCCCGTCAAGGGCGGCATCCGCTTCGACACTTCCGTGAGCCAGGACGAGGTGGAGGCGCTTGCCGCGCTCATGACCTACAAATGCGCGCTGGTGGAGGCGCCGTTCGGCGGCTCCAAGGGCGGGCTCTGCGTCGATCCGCGCGATTATGACGAGCGCGAGATGGAGATGATTACCCGCCGTTTCGCCTACGAGCTTATCAAGCGCGACCTCATCAACCCCTCCCAGAACGTACCAGCCCCCGATATGGGCACGTCCGAGCGGGAGATGGCCTGGATGGCCGATCAATATGCCCGCATGGCCACGACCGACATCAATGCCCGGGCCTGCGTGACCGGCAAGCCGCTGAACGCGGGCGGCATCCATGGCCGGGTGGAGGCCACGGGCCGGGGGGTGCAATATGCCCTGCGCGAATTCTTCCGCCATCCCGAGGACAAGCGCCGCGCGGGTCTGGACGGGGATCTCGATTGCAAGCGCGTGATCGTGCAGGGCCTCGGCAATGTGGGCTATCACGCCGCGAAGTTCCTGGCGCAGGAAGACGGCGCGCGGATCGTGGGCGTGGTGGAACGCGACGGCGCGATCTGGAACGAAACGGGCATCGCCGTCGATCACCTGCGCGCCCATATGGACGACACTGGCGGCGTGAAGGATTACCCCCACGCCACCTATGTCGAGAACGGCGCGAAGGTGCTGGAGGAGGACTGCGACATCCTCATCCCCGCCGCGCTGGAGGGCGTGATCAACCTCGACAATGTGGACCGCATCAAGGCCAAGCTCATCATCGAGGCCGCGAACGGACCCATCACCTCGGGCGCGGACGACAAGCTGCGCGAGCGTGGCGTGGTGGTGATCCCGGATCTTTATGCCAATGCGGGCGGCGTGACCGTGTCCTATTTCGAATGGGTCAAGAATCTCAGCCATATCCGCTTTGGGCGGATGCAAAGGCGGCTCGACGAACGCCGCCATGAGCTGGTGGTGGGCGAGCTCGAACGCCTGTCGGAGGCGCTGGGCGATACCTGGTCCGTCTCCGAAAGCTTCAAGGAGAAGTATCTCCATGGCGCGACCGAGCTGGAGTTGGTGCTGTCGGGCCTCGACGACACGATGCGCGAGGCCTACCAGTCGATGCGCAAACCCTGGATCGAGCGCGAGGATGTGACCGACCTGCGCACCGCGGCCTATATGGTCGCGATCGAACGGGTAGCAGGGGCCTATCGCGCCAAGGGGCTTTGAGCGGCCCCGCGCGGCGCGCCGCCGATGACGCAGATGCGAGGTGACAGCCGCCGCATCGCCTCATAGGTCTGGGCCAACCGCACTGACCCCGTCCTGAACGACAACGGAGACCGGAATGAAACAGCTACTCCTCGCCGCCACCTGCCTTGGCCTTGCCGCGCCCGCGTTCGCGCAGTCCGGCAATGACGAATGCGCGCTGCAGGCGGACATCGTGATGCGCCTTGTCGAGGCCCGTCAGGACGGGTCTGATGCGGCGGGCGCGCAAAGCGCCGTGGCGCAGGATCTTTCGGGCGATGCGGAAAAATATGCCGAGACGGTGCCGTTGATGGCGGAATGGATCTACTCGCTCGATGACGCGCAGCTTGGCCCTGCCATCGGCGAGGCCTGGGCCACGCAATGCGCGCAGATGTGATCTGAGGCGCCTGCACGGCGGCACGATCACGATGGCGAAACAAGGGGGGCCGGTGCGCGCAACGTGCGCCGGCCCTTCTGGACTCTGGCGCCCCGCGCGCCGATATTCAGAGCCATGAGTCTGCCCCCCGGTTTCCTCGACGAATTGCGCAGCCGCACGAGCCTCAGCCAGGTCGTGGGCCGCAAGGTTCTGTGGGACAAGCACAAATCGAACCAGGCCAAGGGCGACATGTGGGCGCCGTGCCCGTTCCACCACGAAAAGACCGCCTCGTTCCACGTCGATGACCGCAAGGGCTTCTATTATTGCTTCGGCTGCCAGGCGAAGGGCGATGCGATCTCCTTCGTGAAGGACAGCGAGAATGTGGGCTTCATGGAGGCGGTGGAAATCCTCGCGGGGGAGGCGGGCATGCAGATGCCCGCGCGCGATCCGCGCGCGCAGGAAAAGGCCGATCGGCGCACCCAGCTGGCCGAGGTCATGGAAGACGCGGTGCGCTTCTACCGCATGCAGCTGAAAACCGGCGGCGCAGGCGCGGCGCGGGACTATCTGGCGGGCCGGGGCCTCGATGCGGCGTCGCTCGAGCGGTTCGAGATCGGCTTTGCGCCCGAGGGCTGGCAGACGCTTTGGGATCACCTGACGGGCAAGGGCGTGGCGCCCGATCTGATCCTGGGGGCGGGGCTGGCCAAGCCCTCGAACCGGGGCGGCAAGCCCTATGACGTGTTCCGCAACCGCATCCTGTTCCCAATCCGCGACGGGCGCGGCCGTGCCATCGCCTTCGGCGGCCGCGCGATGGATCCCGAGGACAAGGCCAAGTATCTGAACTCGCCCGAGACGGAGCTGTTCGACAAGGGCCGGAACCTCTACAACCTCGCGCCTGCACGCGAGGCCGCGGGCAAGGGCCAGCCGCTGATCGTGGCCGAGGGCTACATGGACGTGATCGCGCTGTCGCGCGCGGGTTTCGAGGCCGCGGTCGCGCCCCTGGGCACGGCGGTGACGGAGACGCAGTTGCAGCTGCTGTGGCGTGTGGCCGACGAGCCGGTGATCGCGCTCGATGGGGACAAGGCGGGGCTGCGGGCGGCGCATCGGGTGATCGACCTGGCGCTGCCGCTCTTGCAGGCGGGCAAGAGCCTGCGCTTCGCGCTGATGCCCGAGGGGCAGGACCCCGACGATCTGGCCCGCGCGGAGGGCGCCGAGGGCGTGGCGCGCGTGCTCGATCAGGCGATGCCCATGGTGCAGCTTCTGTGGCGACGCGAAACCGAGGGCCGCGTCTTCGACAGCCCCGAACGCAAGGCCGCTCTCGACCGCAACCTGCGCGAGGTGATCGGGCGGATCCAGGACCCGTCGCTCCGGCATCATTACGGGGCCGAGATCAAGGAATTGCGCTGGCAGCTCTTCCGCCCTCAGCGGGCGTCCTCGCCGCAGGCGGGCGCGGGGCGGGCCTGGCGGCCCAAAGGCGCGCCGGAGCCGCCGTCTGCCGCGCTCAAGGCCTCGCTTCTGGTCGCCGCCGGTCCCGAGGGCGAACGGCGGCTGCGTGAAGCGGTGATCCTGGCCGCGCTGATTGCCAGTCCCGCGCTCATCACGGAATTCGACGACGCGCTCGAGACGCTCGACTTCACCGACCCGGAGCACGGCGCGCTGGCCGCGGCGCTTCTGCGCGCGCTGCCCGAGACGCGCGAGGCCGCCCGCGACGCCGCCGCCGCGGCAATCGGCGCGGAAGCCCTTGAATCTCTCCTGGGCGCACGCCATGTCGCGATCACGCCCTGCCTGCGGCACCCGGAGGATCTGGACCTGGCCCGCCTGACCATCGCGGAGGAACTGGCCAAGCTGGAAGCCGCCCGTGGCCTGCAGGCCGAAATCGCCGAAGCGGTCGAGGAGGCGCAGGAGACCGGCAGCGAGGCGCGCACCTGGCGCCTTGGCGAAGCCGCCGCAGCCCGGGCACGGGCCGAACGCGCGGCGCAGGAGGACGACACAGATTACGAGACGGGCGCCAACGGTGCCCTGATCGACAGGGCCGAGCGGAAATCTTTCGCCGAGCTACTCGACAATATCACGTTCGCAAAAGACCGGAATCGCGGCTAATGCGCACGAACCGAAGAAAGAATGCGGTGGGACGGGTGTGCGAATCAGTAGTTCGCGCTAATGATTCGGATCAACGAATCGCCCTGACCGGGTCCCGCCCACGATATGGAGCACTGAATGGCCGCCAAAGATAACGACGACGCCAAGCAGGACAGCCCGGACGACGATGTCTCCTTCGACATGAGCCAGGCCGCGGTCAAGAAGATGATCGCAGAGGCGCGCGAGCGCGGCTACATCACCTACGATCAGCTGAACGAGGTGCTGCCTCAGGATCAGGTCTCCTCGGACCAGATCGAGGACGTGATGTCGATGCTGTCCGAGATGGGCATCCAGGTCACCGAACATGACGAGGAGGCCGAGGAGGAGGACGAGCAGAAGGGCTCGACCGAAATCGTCGACGCCTCCAAGCCGCGTGGCGATGTCGCCGTCTCTTCGGGTGGCAGTGAAAAGCTCGACCGGACGGATGACCCGGTGCGCATGTATCTGCGCGAGATGGGATCGGTCGAACTGCTGAGCCGCGAGGGCGAGATCGCCATCGCGAAGCGGATCGAGG
>CAZTEV010000198.1:0-4301 GCA_964612785.1 uncultured Roseivivax sp.
GTGTCCTGCGTCGCAAAGGCCGTGGCGAAGATCGGGGCGAGGGTGGAGACCGATCCATCCATCAGCCCCGCCAGGCCAGGCTGCACCCAGGTCAGCACGAATTGCCGCTTCGCGCCATCATCTTCGGCGTCGCGCGCGGCGTCGGTCAGGTGCTCCTGCTCAAGCTGACCCGCCTTGTCCTGATGCCCGGCCTCGGCCGCGGCCAGATCGCCCAGAAGCTTGCGGGTTTCGGCGTCCTGCGCACGGCTTGCCGCGTTCAGGTAGAAGCGTTCCGCGTCGCGCTCCATCTGGCGCGCTTCGGCGCGGATCCGCTCGAGACCCAGGTTCTCCACCAGCCAGACGGGACGGCGCGCATAGAAACCCGCCACATGCTCGCGCCGGATCAGGGGGATCACGTCGCCGAAGCGCTTGCGGTGAAGCGAGATCAGCGCCTGGCGATGGGTGTCCTCTTCGGCGGCCATGCCGTCGAAGACGCGGGCGGTGTCGGGGAAGTCCTCGCGCAGAGTCTCGGCATACATCCGGTAGATGCGGGCATCGTCTTCTTCGGATGAGATGGCGAGCGCGATGATCTCCTGTTCGCTCAGATCGGAGAAGCGGCGGCGGGAGGTGATGAAGCGCATGATGGGCCTCTTGTTTAGAATGGTTCTAATCTACGTCCTGACCGCGTTATCGCAAGCCCTCGGCCTGAACTTTGTGCACGGGCCCCGGGCGACGCCGATATTGAAACTGAACCGGACGGTTTATATTCTTCATGTGTAACGGAGAGTCATCATGGACGCGGCTGTCGACAAGATCCGAAAGGGTCGGAAATACGATCAGGTGATCGACGGCGCGCGCACGGTCTTCCTGCGGGACGGCTTCGACGGCGCCAGCGTCGACGATATCGCCCGAGCCGCCGGTGTGTCCAAGGCCACGCTCTATTCCTACTTCCCGGACAAGCAGTTGCTGTTCATGGAGGTGGCGCGCCTGCAATGCCAGGAACAGGCCGAAGAGGCGATCACCCATCTCGACCGCTCGCTCGACAGCGAGACGCTGATGGTGCAGGCGGGGATCAGTTTCCTCGACATCGTCTTCTCGCCCATGGCGATCGAGCATTGCCGAATCTGCATCGCCGAGGCCGAACGCTTTCCCGCCCTGGCCGAGGAATTCTGGCGCTGCGGGCCGCTCAAGTTCAAGAATGCGATGCTGATGATGTTCGATCTGATGGTCGCGCGCGGCGATATCGCGATCCCCGAGGACGGGCGCGAACGCGCGGCCTACCAGTTCGGAGAGCTGTGCAAGTCGGGCCTGCACATGCCGCGCCTGTTCAACATTCGCGGCCCCGTCACCCGGTCCGAGATCACACAGAACGTGGAAGAGGCGGTGCGCGTCTTCATGGCGCGGTACGGCACCGCCTGACCGCTCAGTCGCGCCCCGACCCCGAACCCAGCTTCGGCGCGGCCTTGTCCAGCACCAGCTCCGCATCCGAGAACCGGAAAGGCGCGCGCACGCCCGGCAGCCCTTCGGGCGAAATCTGCATGCCCCGGGCCTGAACCTGCGGATCGGCCATGACCTCGGCCATGTCGTTGATCGGCCCGGCGGGCACGCCCTCGGCCTCGCAGGCGGCCAGCAGATCGGCCTTGGTGAAGGTCATCGTCGCCGCCGTCAGCCGCGCGGTCATGGCCTCGCGGTTGGCGATGCGGTCGGCATTGGTCAGGAATTCGGGCGCCTCGGCCATGTCGGCCACGCCCAGGAGGCCGCACAGCCTGCGGTATTGCCCGTCATTGCCCGTTGCGATGATGATGTGGCCATCGGAGACCTCGAAGACCTGATACGGCGTCAGGTTCGGGTGGTAATTCCCCGTCCGTCCCGGCGGTGTGCCGGTCGACAGGTAGTTCAGCGCCTGGTTCGCCGTCGCCGCCACCGCGCAATCCAGAAGCGCCATGTCGATATGCTGGCCGCGCCCGGTGCGATGGCGCTGTTCCACCGCCGACAGGATGCCCACGACGGAATAGAGACCGGTGAACAGATCCGTGACCGCGACGCCCGCCCGCTGCGGCTGGCCATCGGGATCGCCGGTGATCGACATCAGCCCGGACATGCCCTGAATGATGTAATCGTAGCCCGCCCGGTGTGCGTAAGGTCCGTCCTGCCCGAAGCCCGTGATCGAGCAATAGATCAGCCGCGGATTGACCGCCGAGAGGCTGTCGTAATCGGCGCCGTATTTGGCCAGCCCGCCCACCTTGAAATTTTCGATCAGGATATCGGCATCGCGCACCAGATCGCGCAGCGCGGATTGTCCCTCCGCGGTGCGCAGATCCACCACGACCGAGGTCTTGCCGCGATTGCAGGAATGGAAATAGGCCGCCGAGGTGTCGCCTTCGCGCTCGATGAAGGGCGGGCCCCATTGGCGGGTATCGTCCCCCGCCGCCGCCTCGACCTTGATGACCTCGGCCCCCAGATCGGACAGGGTCTGACCGGCCCAGGGGCCGGCCAGGATTCGCGCAAGCTCGATGACTTTCAGGCCCTCAAGCGGCCCTCGCGGGGCGGAAACGCTCATTGATCGGCGAGTTTCGCGTCGAGGATCTCGGCGAAGTCGCCGTAATTCATGTTCGAGTACAATTCCCCGTCGATCACGAAGGACGGGGTCGAGCGGATCTCGTCCTGCTCGGCGTTGACCTGATACCATTCCACGAGCGAGCGCAGCTTGTCGCCATCGGTCAGGCAGGCCTCAAGCTCTTCGTTGCCAAGTCCGGCCAGACGCCCGATCTTGCGCAGCCCCTCGGCGATACCCGCATCCGAGCCTGCACGCGCCCAGTCGGACTGGGTCTCGTAGATCATGTCGGTGATGCCGAAGAAACGGTCCTGATTGCCGCCGCAGCGCGCGACCAGCGACGCCCACATGCCGTATTTGTCGAAATAGACCTCGCGGTAGACGAAGCGGACCTTGCCGGTATCGACGTAGTTTTCCTTGATCTCGTCGAAGACGTTGGCGTGGAAGCTCGCGCAATGCGGGCAGGTATACGAGGCGTATTCGATCACCTCGACCGGCGCATCCTCGGCGCCCAGCACCATCTCGGTCACACCCGTTTCGGTCGTGGCGGCCTCAGCATCCGCGCTTTGCGCCTGTGCCGCGCCATGCTCGCTCATGGGCTGAAGCGCGAAGAAACCGCCGAGTCCCAGAACAGCGGCCAGCGCCGTCGCGGAAATCATCCGTGTCATGAAGTCACCTTCCTTTGGGCGGGGCGATCAGCCCCGGTCGTTTGCCTTGGTCAGAAAATTGGTCGCGAAGCGTTCGAGTGCAAGCCTGAGGCCCTCATCGGTCACACCATCGGCGGTGTCACGCGCGGCGGCGATGACTTCGGGCGCGGGCGGACGCGGGGCGGCCCTGGGGGCGGGCGCGAAGGCCACCTGGCCCTCCGCGAAGCCCGTGGGCGCGGTCTGCGTGATGCGCACGCGCCGGATCGCGTTATAGCCGTAGACCTGGTTCACGCGGTCGCGGATCTGCTCTTTCTGCATCTCCAGCATCGGCGCGTGGGCGCCCGTGGTCAGCAGAACCAGCGTCGCCCCCATGCCGCCCTTGGCATAGGAGACCTCGACCGGGCGCGCGATGCGCGCGGTGTCGGGGCCCGCGATCTCGGCCCAATGGGTCAGCACACGCGATTCGGCAAAGCCCCGCGCCTCGGACGCATGGCGAATGCGGGACTTCAAAAGCCCCGAAGCCTGCGCAAAGCCGCGCGTGGTTCCCCTGTGTCGTGTCATGCTTGGCACTCCCTGTCGCGCCCTATACTAAAGCCCCGCAGGCCAAGCGCCACCCCGACCGAGACATCCCCGATCAAAGGACGTTGATCCGTGCGTGACACCGCCGATCCCGCAGCCTTGCTCGACTGGTACGACCGGCATGCCCGCGTGATGCCGTGGCGCGTGGGCCCCGCCGCGCGCAAGGCGGGCGCGCGGCCCGATCCCTACCGGATCTGGCTGTCCGAGGTCATGTTGCAACAGACGACCGTGGCCGCCGTCAAATCCTATTTCGAGGCATTCACCGCCCGCTGGCCCAGCGTGCGCGATCTGGCCGCAGCCGAGGATGCGGATGTGATGGCCGCCTGGGCGGGCCTTGGATATTACGCCCGCGCGCGGAACCTGCTGAAATGCGCGCGCGCCGTGGTCGCCGATCACGACGGGGTCTTCCCGGACAGCTATGCGGGCCTGCTGAGCCTGCCCGGCATCGGCCCCTATACCGCCGCGGCCATCGCCGCCATCGCCTATGACGAACCCGCAACCGTGGTCGACGGCAATGTCGAGCGGGTGATGGCGCGGCTGCA
>CAZTEV010000199.1:0-4274 GCA_964612785.1 uncultured Roseivivax sp.
CCATGTGCTCGACCACGCGCGGGCCGGCGATCTGGCCGTCCTTGGTGACGTGGCCCACCATGATGACGGCGGTATTCCGCCGCTTGGCGAAACTGGTCAGCTCATGGGCCGCCGCACGCACCTGGGCGACCGATCCGGGCGCCGAGGGGACGTGATCGGCCCACATGGTCTGCACCGAATCGATGATCGCAAGATCGGGGCGTTCCGCCTCGAGCGTGGTCAGGATGTCGCGCAGGTTGGTCTCTGCGCCAAGGGCCACGGTCGCGTCGCCCAGACCCAGCCGCTGCGCGCGCATGCGGATCTGGGCCGAGGCTTCCTCGCCCGAGATGTAGACGACCTTCAGCCCCGCCGCGGCGAAGGAGGCGGCGGCCTGCAGCAGAAGCGTGGATTTGCCGATGCCCGGATCGCCCCCCACAAGGATCGCCGAGGCGGGGACCAGCCCGCCGCCCAGCACGCGGTCCAGTTCCGACAGCCCGCAGGCGGTGCGCGGCGGCGGGGTTTCCCGGGCCGACAGATCCGACAGCGGCACCGTGCGCCCGCGATCGGCGCCCAGCGACTTTGCGGCGGGACCGGCGGATAGCGGCGCCTCTTCCTGGATCGTGTTCCAGGCGCCGCAGGCTTCGCAGCGGCCCGACCACTTGGAGGTGGTGTTGCCGCATTCCGCGCAGACGAAGGTGGATTTGGGAGGGCGAGCCATGCCCGATCTTGTGGCCGATCAGCGCGCGGACCGCAAGATAGGGGCGCCTCGGCAGGGCGCGAATGTCAGACGCCGCGATGGGGCTATTGCGCGGCCCGGCGCGACAGCAATTCCACGATATCGCTGTCGCGGGGGGCAGGCGCGTCCTCGCCCAGATCTTCGATCCAGTCGCGGCTGATTTCGCGCGGTGTGACACGATCCGACGCGGGCGCGGTTTCGTCGCCTCGCGCGGCGATGGCAGCCGCAACGGCTGCGGTTCCGGTCTCCGTCGCTGTCTCCGTCTCGGTGAGTTCCGGCAGAAGCTCGGTCAACTCCTCGCAGATCCGCGCGAGCTGCGCCTCGGCCACGGCCTCGTCCATCTCCACGTCCTCGATCCAGCTGCGCAATGCCACCGCGTGGGACTTCGCCGCATCGAGCCTGCGGTTGAAATCGTCGACCTCGTTCTGCCGCTGGGTCAGGAAATCGGTGGCGCGGCGCACCGCATCGTCGGAATAGACCCGGGCGAGGTCGCGCGACAGGTGGCTCATCTGGGCGGCCACCTCGATCACCGGGGCTTCAAGCTCGGCCAGATCGGGATGGTCGCGCAGATATGCGATACGTTCGCGCACCGAATCGAATTCGGACTTCATCTGGAACAGACCGCCGCGATCCGCCGCATGGGCGATGCGGTAGGCGCGGGTCACGTCCTCCATGGTGATCTGGAAACGGCGGTGCGACGTCTCGAGCGCGAGCACGCGCGCGTTGCCCGGAAGATAGGCCAGAAGACCCACGATCAGCGCGGTGCCCGCGACCTGCACCACGATGCCCGCCTCTGGGTAGGCGATGCCGCCGAAGGTCAGGGTCAGGTCGAGCCAGGGCAGGTGGCCCAACGCGGCAGCAAGCGTTGCGGCGGTCGCCGCGAGGCCCGCCGCGATCAAAAGCGCCATGGTGATGAATTGAAAAGCGACTCTGATCGCCCAGAATAGCGATGTTCCAATACGCAACATGTCGAGGTCCCCCGAGACCGGTAGAGAATCGCCCGAAAATTGGCGCCCCTCGAACATCTTAGGCCGAGTCGGGGAAAATTGGCGAAAATGTGTCAAATAAGATGGTCATTGTCCCGCGACGTGGACAGATCGGCGCGCAGCGGGTGATTGTTCGCCATTCGGGAACAGTCAGAGAAGCGTGCTGCCCCAGAGGCCCAGAAAGCCCAGAACAAGCGCGATATGCACCGCGTCGATCCAGCGGCGGGCGCGCTCGGGCACGAAGCCCGAGACCAGGAACAGGGCCGACAGCGCCAGCGGCACGCGCAGGCCCTGACCGGCGGCCAGCAGACGGGCCAGGGGCCCGTACCATTCTGCCTGTTGCAGCCCGAGGACGGGCGCGAAGGTCACGAGGATGCACAGCGCACACAGCACCACTGTCGCAAGCGCGACCCAGCGCGCGGCCCCGCGGGCCAGCACCGTTCGGATCAGGGCAAGTGCCAGGAGAAGCTCGAAATAGACGAACCGCTTGACGAAGATCAGCGCGATCAGCGTCGGATCGGGCTGGAAGCCGCCCATCTCAGCCGCCCGAATAGCATCGGTGATAGCGCGCCCCGAGCGATGTCAGGATCTCGTAGCCGATCGTGCCCGCCCAATCGGCCAGCGTGTCGACGGATTGGTGCCGTCCCAGAAGCTCGACCTCGGTCGGGGTGTCGGGCACATCGGTCACATCGACGCCGATCAGATCCATGGAGATGCGGCCCAGCACCTTGCAGCGCGTCTCGCCCGCATAGACATGCGCATCCGGCCCCATGCCCCGCAGGATCCCGTCGGCATAGCCGCCCGAGATCGTGGCGACGCGCGTGGGCGTGCGCGCGATCCAGGTATTGCCGTATCCCACGCTTTCGCCGGGCTCCACATCGCGGATCTGGATCACGGGGATGTCCAGATAGGCCACGGGATGCGCATCCACGAAGGGCAGCCCGCCATAGAGGCCGATGCCCGGGCGGGCGAGGTCGAAATGGAAGGCCGGATCCATCAGGATCCCGCCCGTCGCCGCGAGCGAGCGGGGCGCGTCGATGCCGTCGGTCATCTCGCGGAAGGCGGTCAGCTGGTCCGCGTTCATGGAATGGTCGGGTTCGTCCGCGCAGGCCAGATGGCTCATCACCAGCCGAGGCGCCTGCGCCAGCGCAATCTCGCGCAGCGCGGACCATTCGGCGGCCTCCATCCCGAGCCGGTTCATGCCCGAATCGAGCTGGACGCCCAGCGGATGGCCCGGCAGCGCCTCGACGTGGCGCAGCATCTGGTCGATGGAATTGAGCATCGGCACCAGGTCGGCATCGCGCAGAAGCGGCGCGTCGCCTTCCATATGGCCCGAGAAGACGCAGATTTCCGGGCCGGGGCCCAGGATCTTGCGCAGCGCCACGCCTTCCTCGGCAATGGCCACGAAGAAGCGGCGCGCGCCCGCACGGGCCAGCGCCGGCGCGACCTTCGCGGCGCCGAGCCCGTAGGCATCGGCTTTGACCACCGCCGCCGTCTCGCCGGTATTCTGCCGGTTGAGATTGCGCCAGTTGGTGACGATTGCATCAAGGTCGATGGTGAGCTGTGCCTGGGCCATGTCCGCTAATTGCCACGGGGAATTTTCAGGTCAAGCCGGAAGTGCCCCAGCAGGGCCCCGGCGCGGCGCGACCGCGCGCTGCCGCTGCGCGACAGCCCTTGGCCGCACCGGCCCGCATATCCATGCGGGCGGTCCCCGTGGCGGGGGCTGCGAGAGGGATGCGGGCGTCCGGTCCCGTGGCGTGGGGCGCGATCCTGCTGAGAGGCGCTTCAGGGGCAGGTCTGCCCTGAAGCGTGCCTTGGCCGAGGATGAGGTCCGCCGGGCCCGCCTCAAGGCCGAGCCGCGCGTGCCGCGCGGTGCCTGCGGCAGCCTTGACCCGGTCCCGGCGAACGGCGCGGGTGGTAGCGGCGGCGGTCAGGGCAGGACGCGCACGCCCTTTTCGGGATGGGCGCGGTAATGGGCAAGGCGGGGTTCGAGATCGCCCGCATGCAGCTCGAGCTTGTGCCCGTCGGGGTCGAGGAAATAGAGCGAGGCCCCTTCGGAGCGGTTCTCTTTCCAGATGCGGGCCGTGGCCGCGATGCGTTTGGCTTGGGCGGGAAAGTCTTCTTGCGAGATCGAAAAAGCGTAATGTGTGTCGTCCCTTGCGGGCGAGACTTCATCCGATACTTCAAGGCAGAGCCAGAGCGTTCCGAGGCTGAGATAGGCCATGCGCGGCCCGCGCGCGCGCAGCTTCGCGCCGAGCATGTTGCGATAGAACGCCTCGGACCGGGCAAGGTCCGAGACCGAAAGCGTCAGATGATTGAGCCCGCTGATCAAAAGCCCTGATCGGCGTTCTGCCAGGGTTTGACGAGGTTGCCGAAGCGGGTGAACTGACCCTCGAAGGACAGCTCCACAGTGCCGATGGGACCGTGCCGCTGCTTGCCGATGATGACCTCGGCGCGGCCATGCAGGCGCTCCATCTCCTCCTGCCAGGCGGCCATCTTGTCGAGGTCGTGATCGCCCGGCTTCTCGCGTTCCTTGTAGTATTCCTCGCGGAACACGAACATCACCACGTCGG
>CAZTEV010000200.1:0-4238 GCA_964612785.1 uncultured Roseivivax sp.
TCTGCCAGGAGAAGGTCGTCACATCGAGCTTGTCCCAGGGCAGGTCCTGCGCGAAAGCCGCCGATGTCGCGTCGCACAGCGTCAGGCCTTTGCGATCCGCCGGGATCGCATCGCCCGAGGGCATCCGCACGCCCGAGGTGGTGCCGTTCCAGGTAAAGCAGACGTCGCGGTCGTAATCGAGCGCCGCCATATCGACGATTTCGCCATACTCGGCGGTGTGAACCTTGTGCTCGATCTTCAGCTGCTTGACTGCGTCGGTGACCCAGCCCGCGCCGAAGCTTTCCCAGGCGACCATTTCCGCCGGACGCTCGCCCAGCATGGTCCACATGGCCATCTCGTAGGCCCCGGTATCCGAGGCCGGAACGATGCCGATGCGGTACTCGTCGGGAATGCCCAGGATCTCGCGCGTGCCGTCGATCGCGGCTTTCAGCTTGTCCTTGCCCACCTTGGCGCGGTGGGACCGGCCCAGGGCCGCATCGGACAGCTTGTCGAGGGAAAATCCGGGGATCTTGGCGCAGGGCCCCGAGGAAAAACGCGGATTGGCCGGCCGCGTTGCCGGTTTCGTCGTGCTCATGATGGCTAACCTTCCAGATAGTCGCCCCTCGTTGGGGAGGGGTGTCCCACCGCCGCACATACTGGCCCGCCCGCGCTCGGGCAAGTGGGGAAATGGGGCCGGGTTGAAATTCGGTCGCGGTCCGGGGCTCTACGGGCCCGCACCCTTCCCCTCAGGCGCCCCTCGGCCTATACGCCCCGCAACCGACAGAAGGCCCGCCCATGACCCAGATCGTCACGCTTCTTTCCAACCCTCAAGATCCCACGCTCGACCCCGCTGCCGCGGAGGCGCTGCGCAATGCCTGGGGCGGGGGCGATCTGCAATGGCTGGCGCCGGACGAGGCCTGCGAATTTCCCGTCGCATCGGTGCCGGGCAATGCCGCCATGGTGCGCATCGACATGGCCGCGCTCGGCATCGACATGGTGATCCAGCCTGCCGAAGGCCGGGCCAAACGGATGCTGCTGGCCGACATGGATTCGACCATGATCCAGCAGGAATGCATCGACGAGCTGGCCGAGGTCGCGGGCGTCGGCGCGCATGTGAAGGAGATTACCGCGCGCGCCATGAACGGCGAGCTGGATTTCGAAGGCGCGCTGACCGAACGTGTGGCGCTTCTGAAGGGCCTCGATGTGGGCGTGATCGACACGGTTCTGCGCGAGCGGATCACCTACATGCCGGGCGGACGCACGCTGATCGCGACGATGAAGGCCCATGGCGGGCATGCCGCGCTGGTCTCGGGCGGCTTCACCGCCTTCACCGAACAGGTGGCCGCGACGCTTGGCTTCGACGAGCATCGCGCCAACACGCTCCTCATGGCGGACGGCATCCTGACCGGAGAGGTCGCGCGTCCGATCCTCGGGCGCGAAGCCAAGGTGCAGGCGCTCGAGGAGATCACCGCGCGGCTCGGTATCACCGCGGCGGACGTGATCGCCGTGGGCGACGGGGCGAACGATCTGGGTATGCTGAGCCGGGCAGGCACGGGTGTCGCGCTGCACGCCAAGCCCTCGGTGCAGAAAGAAGCGCAGCATTGCGTGAACCACGGCGATCTGACCGCGCTTCTTTACATCCAGGGCTATGCCAAGTCGGATTTCGTCACGGGCTGAGGCCCTCAGGCGCCCAGCGTCGGCGCAGGTCGGATCCCGCCCGTCACGATGCCGCGCCAATTGCGAATCTCGGGGCTGAGGAAGCGCTGCACGTCCGGATGCGCGGGATCGAGCGCGCCCAGCCGCACCAGCACCGCCGCGATGGCGCATTCCGCCGCCCGCGTCGCCCCGTCGCTGACCTTGACCGCCACGCCCATGCCGCGCCGGGGCAGGATCGCGATGAAGAACCCCTCGGCCCCGGTCTTCAGCGCCACAGGCTCGCTTGCGGCACGCATCAGAAGCGTGCAGGCCCGGCCCTCGCCCGCCACCAGCTCGGGATGGGCGATCATCGCGTCGCGCAGCCGCACACCCGCCCGGGACAGCGCGTCCTGGCGCTGATGGGCGGTCGCGAACCAGGCCATGGCGCGGGCCATGCCCGACATGGTCGTTGCGAAATTGGGTGCCGAACAGCCGTCGATGCCGAAGAAGGGGCTGACCTCGTCCGTGACGACCTCGAAGGCCTCGCGGCAGGCCATCTGCACGGGATGATCCGCCTCCTGGTAGTCCGGCCCGCCGCCCAGATGCGCGTTGAGGGTCAGGAACCCCGCATGTTTGCCCGAGCAATTGTTGTGCACCTGACAGGGCGCCTGCCCGTCGCGGATCATCGCATGGCGCAGGGCCTTGTCGCGGCTGGCCTGCGGGCCGCAGCGCAGGGCGTCATCCGAAAGACCCAATTGGTCCAGCCAGTCCGTCACCGCATCCACATGCACCGGGGCGCCGCTATGGCTGGCACAGGCCAGCGCGAGCTGCCGGTCGGTCAGCCCGAAGGCCTCGGCCGCGCCCGAGGTCAGCAGCGGCAGCCCCTGGATCATCTTGGACGAGGAGCGCGGCAGCACCACCGCCTCCGCATCGCCCCAGACCTCCGCAGGCGCGCCGTCGGGACCGGCGATCACCACATGGCCGGAATGGACCGACTCGGCCATCGGTCCGCGCCAGATTTCACACAGATGGGCAGGGGGACGGGTCATGATGAGGGCTCCTCACGTCTTGGCGATATTCTGCCGACGGGGCTTTTCGCGCGCGGCACATTCGGGCTAGTGTCTGTCCCGCAAACGGGGGTCAACCGGGCAAGATAACCCGGAGCCGGTTTGGCACAACCCGATGTATTGAGGGTCAGGTCTGGTGGAGTTTCAGGCGATGAAATCTGTAGTCAAAAGCGGGCTTCTGGCCGCGTCTGTAATGCTGGGCGGCCAAGCGGTGGCGCAACAGGAAAGCACCAACCGCGTCGATGCGATGACCGACTGGTCGGTCTTCGAAGGCAGCGATCCCCGCGAATGCTGGGCGGTCACGACCTACAAAGAAAGCGTGAACACCCGCGACGGCCGCGTCGTGGCCGTGACACGCGGCGAGATCCTGCTGATGGTCTTCTACCGCCCCGGCGCCGAAGTCTCGGGTCAGGTCGCCTTCACGGGCGGCTATCCCTTCGCGGATGGCTCCACCGTGAACGTGAATATCGGCGGCACCGAGTTCGAGCTGTTCACCGAAGGCGAATGGGCCTGGCCCGCCACGCCGCAGGACGATGCCCGCCTTGTCACCGCGATGAAACGCGGGGCCGATGCGGTTCTGACCGCGCGCTCCTCGCGCGGGACACAGACCAAGGACACGTTCTCGCTTCTGGGCTTCACCGCCGCGGTCGAGGATGCGGAGCGTCGCTGCTCCAGCTGATCCCGCGGGCCGTGCAGCCCGACCGACCGCCATCTGAGCCAAGTCCGAAACGACGCCGCGCGCTTTTCCTTTTGGAATCGCGCGGCACTTCCTATATGCAGCGCACTTTCACAGGATTTCAGGCGGCCCAAGCCGCTCCGGAGCGCCCGACATGACCGCGAATGCACCCATCACGCAGGACCTTGTCACCATTCCCCGCAAGGCCGAGGACGGATTGCCGAACATCATCGGCATGACGCGCGAGGCGCTGCGCGACGCGCTTGCCGCGCTCGGCACGCCCGAGAAGCAGGTGAAGATGCGCGTCAATCAGGTCTGGGCGTGGCTTTATCACTGGGGCGTGCGCGACTTCGACGCAATGACCAACCTGTCGAAGGAGTACCGCAGACTTCTGTCCGAGAATTTCGTGATCCGCCTGCCCCAGGTGGTCTCGAAGAACGTCTCGATGGACGGGACGCGGAAATATCTGGTGCGGATCGCGGGCGGGCACGAGGTCGAGGTGGTCTACATCCCCGAAGCCGATCGCGGCACGCTCTGCATTTCGAGCCAAGTGGGCTGCACGCTGACCTGTTCGTTCTGCCATACCGGCACGCAGAAGCTGGTGCGCAACCTGACCGCGGGCGAAATCGTCGGTCAGATCATGGTGGCGCGGGACGATCTGGGCGAATGGCCCGAACAGGGCGCGCCCAAGAATGAAACGCGGCTTCTGTCGAACATCGTGCTGATGGGCATGGGCGAGCCGCTTTACAACTTCGACAATGTCCGCGACGCGATGAAGATCGCCATGGATGGCGAAGGCATCGCGCTGTCGCGCCGCCGCATCACGCTGTCGACCTCGGGCGTGGTGCCGGAGATCGCCAAATGCGCCGAGGAGATCGGCT
>CAZTEV010000201.1:0-4126 GCA_964612785.1 uncultured Roseivivax sp.
TCTGCATCGTCACAGCCGGTGTGCCGCGCAAGCCCGGCATGAGCCGCGACGACCTGCTGGGCATCAACCTCAAGGTCATGAAATCCGTGGGCGAGGGCATCGCCGCCAACGCGCCCGACGCCTTCGTGATCTGCATCACCAACCCGCTCGATGCGATGGTCTGGGCGCTGCGCGAATTCTCCGGCCTGCCGCATGAAAAGGTCTGCGGCATGGCGGGCGTGCTCGATTCGGCGCGCTTCCGTCACTTCCTGTCGGTCGAGTTCGGCGTCTCCATGAAGGACGTAACCGCCTTCGTTCTGGGCGGACATGGCGACACGATGGTGCCGCTGACGCGCTATTCGACCGTTGCGGGCGTTCCGCTGCCCGATCTGGTGAAGATGGGGTGGACCACGCAGGAAAAGCTCGACGCGATCGTGCAGCGCACCCGTGACGGCGGCGCCGAGATCGTGGGCCTGTTGAAGACGGGCTCCGCCTTCTACGCACCCGCCACCTCCGCGATCGAGATGGCCGAGGCTTACCTCAAGGACCAGAAGCGCGTCCTGCCCTGCGCGGCCTATTGCGATGGCGCCTTCGGTCTGAAGGACATGTATGTGGGCGTGCCCACGGTGATCGGCGCAGGTGGCATCGAGCGCATCGTCGAGATCGAGATGAACAAGGACGAGAAGGCCATGTTCGACAACTCGGTCAACGCGGTGAAAGGCCTGGTTGAGGCCTGCAAGGGGATCGACGAAACCCTCGCCTGATCGCGGATCCGCATCCGAAACAAAAGCGCGCGTTCCCCAAGGGAGCGCGCGCTTTTCATTGCGACAGCGTCCTGTCGAAGGCCTCGGGCGTAAGATCCAGCGCATCTCCGAAGACCGCGCGGGCCGCGCCTGCGGGATCGCAGGGCATGGGGGCGATCAGCCCGACCGCGCGCCATTCCGCTGCCTTGTCCGCAGGGATCAGGCGCACCCGGTCGTGCAGCGCGAAAGCCGCCTGCGGATCCTCGCCCGCCGCCTTGACGTATTGCACCTGCGCATGGCGGGAGCGGTGATGCGCCTTGGGCTCGGCATACATGCCAAGGGCGGCGTAGCGCAGCAGTTTCGCGACCCAATGCGCGCGCGTGAGCCCGTCGAAATGACATAAGGTCATGTCCGCCGCCTCGGCGATCCGGGCGGGCGGATCCCGCCGCGGTTTGTGCAGGCCAAGCGACAGCCCCCGACCCGTGCGCGTGATGCTCTTGCCCCGCATATGTCCGCAGAGGCCGCGGTCGGTGAACTCTGCCACCTCGGGGCCCAGCACGCGGCGGACCCGCCGCGGCCGGCCGGTCACGGGAAAGCGCAGCACACCATCGAAGATCGTCCGCGGCGGCTCTCCCTCGATCCAGGCGCGTTCGCCATTGGGGATGTGCAGGCTGTCCACCTCCTCGGGCTGCGCGGCCAGCGTCGCGGCGACATCGTCGCAGGCCAGAAACTCGTCCGCATCCACATGCAAAAGCCAGTCCACGTCCATGCTGCCAAGCGCATGATCCGCATTCATGCGCTGCTTGCGGTTGAGCGCGTCGGGCTTGCCCCGCACGCCGATCTCCGAGGTATAGAACCGCGCGTCGGCCTCGATCACCTCGACCTCTGGGATCCGTGCCAGAAGCGCCGCGGCTTCCGGGTCGGGCCGGTCGAAATAGAGCCGGATCGCAGAGGCGCCCATCTGTGCGTAATGCGCCGCGAAGGCCGCCAGCAGCATGGGCGGTTCCGCTACGGTCGAGACGACGCCCCAGCGCATCGCTCAGGCCCCGATCCGGTCCAACCCGGGCCCGGTCAGACCGTACTCCTCGACCAGCGCGGCGTCGAAGGCGCTGACCGACAGATCCGGGTCGAGCTGCGGGAAGATCTGCGCAAGCGCTGCCGCCGCATCGACGCCCGTGGGCACAAGCTTGCCCATGCGCCGCATCTGCCGGGCGATGCGCGGGGGCAGCATCCGCAGCCGATCATGCAGCGCGAAGATCGGGCCCATGTCACCACCGCATTCGGCCGCCAGCGCGATCTGCCGGTCGCGATAAGCGGTCAGCTTGCGCCCTGGCTTCGAGGCGATGCCGTTTTGCGCATGACGCCTGAGCTTCAGCGCCCAGTGCAGCCGCGTCAGACCGTCGAAATGACTGACCCGCACCGTCTCCGCCGCCCGGATCGCCGCATCGTTGGTACGGGGCTTGTGGATGCCGGCCCCCACGCCTGCGCCCACGCGCAAGGCGCCCTTGCCAAGATCATGCGCCAGAAGCCCGTGCCGGGTCAGCTGCGACATGTCCGGACCGCGCACCCGGTCGAGCCGGTGCGGATTGCGCATCGGCAGGGCCAGCGCGCCGTCGAAGATCGTGGTGGCTGGGGCCTCGTGCAGGAACACGCGCTCTCGATTGGGGACCCAGAAGGCCGTGATCTCGGGCGGCAGGCCGGCCAGATCCGGCGTCGGATCGCTGCCCAGGAACTCGTCCGCATCGAGGTGAAAGAGCCACTCCGCAGCGCTTTGCGTCTCGGCATGGTTGGCATTCACGATCTGGCGGCGATTGATCCAGCTGGGCCGCTTGCGCCCGAGGCTGTCATAGAAGGCCGTGTCGCTGTCGATCAGCGTGATGCACGGATCGTTCCCGATGGCCGCGCGCAGGCCAGGATGCGGCCCGTCGAGATAGAGATGCACATGCAGCGCGCCCAGTTGCAGGTGATGCGCCGCGAAGACCAGGGGCAGGATCGCGGGTTCGCGCAATGTCGCCACGACGCTCCAGCGCGGCCCGCACGACGGGACAGGCGCCGCCACGGGCGGCTTGGGTGGTGGCATGGCTCGGGCCCCATCGGTTCTTCTTTTTGTTGCCCGAACGGTACGCCGCGCCGCGAGAGCCTGTCAAAACCGCCGCCGCGCTTTGGCCCGCCGGTGATGCAGGGCCGCACCGCGCCGCGGGCGCGCCGGATTCGACGGCGATGGCCAAGCAATGTGATCACAGGAAAAACGGGCGTGATCACAAATGTCGCTTTTTCGCGCCTCAGGGGCCGGACACGCGCGTTTTCGCTGCAATTTGCACATCGACCTCCGGTATACATCCGACAATCAAAGCAGAACGGGACGGATGACATGAATATCCACGAGTATCAGGCCAAGGCGCTTCTGCGCAGCTACGGCGCGCCGGTCTCGGATGGCCGGGTGGTGCTGCGCGCGGCCGATGCCAAGACCGAAGCGGCAAATCTCGACGGCCCGCTCTGGGTGGTGAAGGCCCAGATCCATGCGGGCGGCCGCGGCAAGGGCAGCTTCAAAGAGGCCGATGCCGGCGAAAAAGGCGGCGTGCGGCTGGCCAAGTCGGTCGAAGAGGCCGCCGAGGAAGCCAAGAAGATGCTCGGCAAGACGCTGGTCACGCATCAGACCGGCCCCGCGGGCAAGCAGGTCAACCGCATCTATATCGAAGACGGATCCGATATCGAGCGCGAGCTGTACCTCGCGCTGCTGGTCGATCGCGTCTCGAGCCGCGTCTCCTTCGTCTGCTCTACCGAGGGCGGCATGGATATCGAGGAAGTCGCGGCCTCCACGCCCGACAAGATCCTGTCCTTCAGTGTCGATCCCGCGACCGGCTACCAGGCCTTCCACGGCCGCCGCATCGCCTTCGCGCTGGGGCTGGAAGGCGCGCAGGTCAAGCAATGCGTGAAGCTGATGGGCATCCTTTACACCGCGTTCATCGAACGCGACATGGAGATGCTCGAGATCAATCCGCTTGTTGTCATGACCAACGGTGATCTGAAGGTGCTCGACGCGAAGCTCGGCTTCGACTCGAACGCGCTTTACCGTCAGCCCGAAGTGGCCGAACTGCGCGACGAGACCGAAGAGGACCCCAAGGAACTGGAAGCCTCCAAATACGACCTCAACTACATCGCGCTCGACGGTGAGATCGGCTGCATGGTCAACGGCGCGGGCCTCGCCATGGCGACGATGGACATCATCAAGCTTTACGGTGCGGAGCCTGCGAACTTCCTCGACGTGGGCGGCGGCGCCACCAAGGAGAAGGTGACCGAAGCGTTCAAGATCATCACCTCGGACCAGAACGTCAAAGGCATCCTGGTGAACATCTTCGGCGGCATCATGCGCTGCGACGTGATCGCGGAAGGCGTGGTCGCCG
>CAZTEV010000202.1:0-4056 GCA_964612785.1 uncultured Roseivivax sp.
TGGTGGAGCCCATGGTGCGCAGCTTGCCGCCCTGAAGCGCGGGCTTCAGGAGGTTGGACGCATCCATCGCGCCACCCGAGGTCGCGCCAGCACCGATCACGGTGTGAATCTCGTCGATGAAGAGGATCGCGTCGGGATGCTCTTCAAGCTCCTTCACGACAGCCTTCAGGCGCTCTTCGAAGTCGCCGCGATAGCGGGTGCCCGCAAGAAGCGCGCCCATGTCGAGCGAGTAGATCGTGGTGTTGGCCAGCACCTCCGGCGTTTCACCCGCGACGATCTTGCGCGCGAGGCCCTCGGCGATGGCGGTCTTGCCGACACCGGGATCGCCCACCAGAAGCGGGTTGTTCTTGCGACGGCGGCAGAGCACCTGGATGCAACGTTCCACCTCCGAATCGCGGCCGATCAGCGGATCCACGTCGCCCTTGCGCGACTTGGCGTTCAGATCGACGCAATACTTGGCGAGCGCGGATTCCTTACCTTCCTCGGCAGGCTGGGCGTCGCTGGTCTGGGCCTCTTCCTCGTCCGAGGCGCCGGTGACCGGGCGCGCTTCGCCGAAGGCGGGGTTCTTGGCGACGCCATGGGCGATGAAATTCACCGCGTCATAGCGCGTCATGTCCTGTTCCTGCAGGAAGTAGGCGGCGTTCGACTCGCGCTCCGCGAAAATGGCGACCAGCACGTTGGCGCCGGTCACTTCCGTGCGGCCGGAGCTTTGCACATGGATCGCCGCGCGCTGGATCACGCGCTGGAAGGCCGCGGTCGGCACCGCCTCCGAGCCTTCGATATCGGTCACGAGGTTCGACAGGTCGTCGTCGATGAATTCCACCAGCGTGGTGCGCAATTCCTCGGTGTCCACGTCGCAGGCCTTCATCACCCGCGCCGCGTCCGGTTCGTCCACGAGCGCCAGCAACAGATGTTCCAGCGTTGCGAATTCGTGGCTGCGCGAATTGGCAAGCGCCAGGGCGGCGTGAATGGCCTGTTCAAGGGAATTCGAGAATGAAGGCACTGTGCGGTGCTCCTCTTGTCTGCGCCGGGACCGGAGCCCCAGCATGGCCTCTTGAAGTTAAAGTTTGGTCGATTGCCGACCGCCTTCAAGCATTTTCTCCCCCAAACCCTCTCACATTTCTTTGGCAGCGCGATGGGTGCCGCGATCTGTGGCGATCAGAACGTGTCTTTTCGGCGTCGGATCTCGGCGAAGACGTCCGCTGCGGGCGCGTCGACCATGCCTAGATGTTCACGCACGGGGGCATCGTTCGCACGCAGGAAGGGGTTTGTGGCGAGTTCTTCGGATAATTGCGAAGGCACGGTGGGCTGCCCCTTGGCCCGTGCGTCCGCAATCGCGTCTATACGAGATTTAAGTGCGGCATTGTCCGGTTCAATAGTAACGGCGAAACGGCCGTTCGCTTCGGTGTATTCATGACCCGAGCAGATCGTCGTCTCGGGCGGCAATTTCGCCAGCTTCGACAGGCTGTCCCACATCTGCTCCATCGTGCCCTCGAAGACCCGCCCGCAGCCAAGCGCCATCAGGCTGTCGGCGGTGAAGGCGATCCGGTCTTCGGGCAGGTAAAGCGCGATATGGCCGACCGTGTGGCCCGAGACATCCATCACATGCACCTCGCGGCCCGCGAAGTCGAACGTGTCGCCATCGGCAAGCGCCACGTCCAGCGGCGGCAGGCGATGGGCGTCGGCCTTGGCCCCCAAGACACGCGCGCTGCGGCCCTCCAGCAAGGCGTCGAGGCCCTGGACATGGTCGGGATGGTGATGCGTCAGCCAGACCTCGGAGAGGGTCCAGCCGCGCGCTTCGAGTTCTTTTGCGATGGGGGCGGCTTCGGGCACGTCGATCACGGCGGTCGCGCCCGTCTCCGCATCGTGCAGAATGAAGGCGTAATTGTCCGACAGGCAGGGCACGGTCACGAGGTCGAGAGGCATGGCATTTTCCGGTCTTCTTTGTCAGGGTCACTACAAGGCTAGGCCGAGGACAGGGGTCCGACAATGCATCTCGACGTGCGCGATCTGCGGAACTTCTACTATCGAAGCGCGCTGGGCCGCGCGGCGCAGAAGATCATCCGGGATGAAGTGCGCGCCACCTGGCCCGACACGCATGGTCATACGGTCGTGGGCTTCGGCTTCGCCGCGCCACTTCTGCGGCCTTTCCTGGCCGACAGTCGCCGCGTCATGGCGCTGATGCCCGCGCAGCAGGGGGTGATGCCCTGGCCCGCGGGATTGCCCAACGTGTCGGTCCTGTCCGAGGAGACGCGCTGGCCGGTGGAGACGGGGCATGTGGACCGGCTGATCGTGCTGCACGGGCTCGAGACGTCCGAGGATGCCTCGGCGCTCCTTGATGAATGCTACCGCGCGCTGGGCCCCGGGGGCGAGGCGCTGTTCATCGTGCCCAACCGCACCGGGCTTTGGGCGCGGTCGGACCGCACGCCCTTCGGCTATGGGCGACCCTATTCGCTGGGCCAGCTCGAGGACATGCTGGGCTATCACGACTTTCTGCCCGAGGGGCATGTGTCGCTTCTGTACCAGCCGCCTTCGACCCGGCGCTTCTGGATGAAAACCGGCCCGGTCTGGGAGAGGATGGGCCGCGCGATCCCGGCGGTGATGGCGGGCGGCGTCATGGCGGTGCGCGCGATGAAACGTCACCCCCCAAGACCACGCGGGGCAGGGGAAAAGCTGCGGTCTCCCCTGGGGGCGCTGGCGCCGAAGCCCGTCGCAAAGCCGATCTGAGCCCAATCTTTAGGCATCGCGCGCAGGGAATCGCGACTTCCGGGCGAAAAAAGCGGCGCTTTCAGCAACTTCCGCCTTGCACCCAACGCGGCTCGGTGCCGCGGATTGCGGGTAACGCTTTGAAAACGCTTGCGGGATGGCCGCAGGCGCGTGCCGCGCTAAATCTGCCTTAGGATGTTGCGGGGCTCAGGATGCTCTGCTATCTCCGCGCTGATTTTAGCGCCCAGGCCCTTCGGCCCGGGAGATGAGAGTGCCTCCGGGCCCGCCTGACCGGCCGGGCTGACGGGGGCTTGATAGCGGAAGGATGCACGTGTCTGAACCAGCTTCGATTTCCTCCGGCATCGCAGAACGCTACGCAGCGGCCGTCTTCTCTCTTGCGAAGGAAGACAAGTCGCTCGAGACGCTTGAGGCCAATATCGACGATCTCGCCGATGCGCTGGCCGGCAGCGAAGATCTGCGCGACCTGATCCATTCGCCCGTCTACAGCCGCGAGACCCAAGGTCAGGCGATCCGCGCCATCGCGGACAAGATGGGTCTGATGGACGTGATGAAGAACACGCTCTCGCTCATGGCAGAGAACCGCCGCCTGTTCGTGCTGCCCGCGCTGATCGCGCAGCTGCGTGACATGATCGCGGATGCGAACGGCATCGTCACCGCCGAGGTGACCTCCGCGATCGCGCTGTCGAGCGACCAGTCCAAGAAGCTTGCCGAGACGCTGAAGGCGCAGGTGGGCCGCGATGTGAAGATCAAGGCGACCGTCGATGAAAGCCTCATCGGCGGTCTTGTTGTCAAAGTGGGCTCCAAGATGATCGACACGTCGATCCGCGCGAAGCTCAACTCCCTCCAGAATGCAATGAAAGAGGTCGGATAAATGGGTATCCAAGCAGCCGAAATTTCTGCGATCCTGAAGGACCAGATCAAGAACTTCGGCCAGGAGGCCGAAGTCGACGAGGTTGGTCGCGTGCTTTCCGTCGGTGACGGTATCGCCCGTGTCTACGGCCTCGACAAGGTCCAGGCAGGCGAGATGGTCGAATTCCCCGGCGGGATCCGGGGCATGGCGCTCAACCTCGAAGCCGACAATGTCGGCGTCGTGATCTTCGGCTCCGACCGGGACATCAAGGAAGGCGACACCGTCAAGCGCACCAACGCCATCGTGGACGTGCCAGTGGGTGACGCGCTTCTGGGCCGGGTCGTGGACGGCCTGGGCAACCCGCTCGACGGCAAGGGCCCGATCGAGACCTCGCAGCGCAGCCTCGCGGACGTCAAGGCGCCCGGCATCATGCCGCGCCAGTCGGTGCACGAGCCCATGGCGACCGGCCTCAAGGCCGT
>CAZTEV010000203.1:0-4042 GCA_964612785.1 uncultured Roseivivax sp.
GGACGTGTTCAACGTGCTGCTGCAGGTGCTCGATGATGGCGTGCTGACCGATGGTCAGGGTCGCACCGTGGACTTCAAGCAGACGCTGATCGTTCTGACGTCGAACCTCGGATCGCAGGCGCTGAGCCAGCTGCCCGAAGGCGCGGATGGTGCCAAGGCCAAGCAGGACGTGATGGATGCGGTGCGGGCCCATTTCCGCCCCGAATTCCTGAACCGTCTGGACGAAACGATCATCTTCGACCGCCTCAAGCGCGAGGACATGTCGGGTATCGTCGAGATTCAGCTCTCGCGTCTGTTGAAGCGGCTCGCGGGTCGGAAGATCGGGCTGGAGCTGGACGAGGCCGCGAAGACGTGGCTGGCCGATGAAGGCTACGATCCGGTCTTTGGCGCCCGGCCGCTGAAGCGCGTGATCCAGCGTGCGCTGCAGGATCCGCTGGCCGAGATGCTGCTGGCGGGCGACGTGGCCGACGGCACGACCATTCCGGTGACTGCCGGTGCGGACGGGCTGATCATTGGCGACAAGGTGGCCGCCTCGAATCGGCCGCGCCCGGACGACGCGGTCGTGCACTAAGACGGTCCCTTGCCCGCAAAACAGAGCCCCGCCGGATGGGATCCGGCGAGGCTTTTTTGAATTGTGGCGCAAAAAAGCTGTGCAGCGGGTCGGCAATTAAGAGTTTCTTAACGATTTGACTCACGGCCGCGTGCGGCAGGCGCTACTCTGATCTCACCGTTTCGTGACCAGTATTTTTCAGAACATACCGCGCCCGAGGATTTTTCATGGCACGCCGTTATTTCCGTTGCCCGACCTGCGATCACAGGCTTCGTTTCAACACATCCACCTGCAGCATCTGTGGCGCCGCGACGCCCTTGATGAACCGCGTCCCGGTGATTGTCATCCTGGTCCTGGGCTGCGCTGCAATCGTCTTCGGCGTGGCGCGCGCTGTCATCTGAGCGGCGCAGCCCGCTGATGCGCGCCGCGCAACCCGGAAGCCAGTTTAGGGCATCAGAACCGTGTCGATGCGGTGGATGACACCGTTCGACGCGATGATGTCGGCTTGCGTGACGCGGGCATTGTCCACGCGCACGCCATGCGTGCCGTCGATATCGACTTCGCTGCCCTCAACGGTCGCAACGGACAGGGTCTGACCGGCAAGCTGGTCCGAAGTCACGGCACCCGGCACGACGTGGTAGGTCAGGACCTGGACAAGCGTGTCGCGGTTTTCCGGCTGCAGCAGCGTCTCGACCGTGCCTGCGGGCAGTTTCTCGAATGCGGCATTGGTGGGGGCGAAGACCGTGAAGGGGCCGTCGCCCTGCAGCGTCTCCACAAGCTCGGCGGCGCCGACCGCGGCCACGAGTGTCGAGAACTGATCGTTGGTCGACAGCACGCCCACGATATCGGGCTGGCTGGTCGTGGCTATCGGCGAACAGGCGGCAAGCCCGATCACGGCGAAGCTCATGGCAAGATAGGTTCTGCGAAGCATTGGGGTCTCTCCCTCTATTGGAACCGATACGCGGCAGGCGCATCTGGTCGCTTTACGGGAGAGGGCGCGCGCCGGTTCACCTCACGCGGGTGTCATCGGGGCGAAAGCCGCGCTTGATGACAGCCCGCGCGTCGCTAAGCCCGGGGCATGCGGCGGGTCGAATGAAAGAAGCGTGACAGGATGTCAGCGCGCGTGATCACTCGGCGCCGATGGCCGTGCGCGCGATATGGTTCAGCAGGTCCTCGACTTCCTTCATCGGACCGTCGGGGTAGCTCTGAAACCCGATGGTCGTGACGCCGGGATTGTCATCCGTGACCATGACGAAGATGTCGTAGGGGCAATAGGCGATGTTCAGGGGATCGGCCTCCATCATCTTGCGCGACACGAGCGCCGAGCAGAACGAGAAGACCTGCGCATTCTGGTAGATCGTGATGTCGGACCCCACGTCTTCGCGGGTCCGCTCCAGCATGTCGCCCACGGAACTCACGTTGTCCACGACAAGGCCCTGGCCGAGGATCGCGTTCTCCAGTCCGAAGACCACATCATCGAAGCTTTGGTCGGTCTCGTAGGTGACGACGTCGGCGGCATGCGCCATCCCGCCCAGGATCGTCAGTGCAATGGCCATCAACCGCATCGGCTCGCTCCCTTTTGCTGCTTCATCTTTATGCATCCTGCTTCGTCCGGCGGCAATTGCCTGGTTGAGGGCCGCGGCCGCAGCGCCAATCGTTACAATTGGCCACGGACATTTGACGCCCCTTCATTTGGCCGTGGTGGCGCCGCCGACTATCTAAGCTGAAAGCTGCAAGGAGACCCGAGCACATGGCTTATCGCTGGACCAACGACCTGACGCGCGCGGATGCAACGCCGGAGCCGCTTTTCCTCAATCGCCGCCAGATTATCGCGGGGCTGGCTGCGGGCACGATGCTGGGCGGTCTGCCGGGTGGCGCGCGCGCGCAGGACGCGCTTGAACCGAACAGCTGGGAAGAGATCACCAGCTACAACAATTACTATGAGTTCGGCACCGGGAAGGACGACCCGGCGCGCTACGCCGGGCAGCTCACGACCGAGCCGTGGTCCGTCACGATCGACGGCCTGGTGGACCGGCCCGGAGATTACAGCTTTGCCGACATCATGTCCGAGATGACGATCGAGGAGCGCATCTATCGGTTCCGCTGCGTCGAGGCCTGGTCGATGGTCGTGCCCTGGAACGGGTTCGAGCTGGCCGATCTTCTGGACATGGCGGGGGTGCAGGACGGGGCCCGCTATGTGGCGTTCGAAACGCTTCTGCGTCCCTCCGAGATGCCGGGCGTGGCGCGGCCCGTTCTGGACTGGCCCTATGTGGAAGGGCTGCGCCTCGACGAGGCGCGCCATCCGCTGACCATGATGGCGACGGGCATTTATGGTCGGCCGATCCCGAACCAGAACGGCGCGCCGCTGCGGCTGGTCGTGCCGTGGAAATACGGTTTCAAGTCGATCAAGTCTGTCGTGCGCATCACGCTCACCGACCAAGAGCCGCCCACGAGCTGGAACAAGGCCAATCCGCGGGAATACGGCTTCTACTCGAACGTGAACCCCAACGTGGATCACCCCCGCTGGTCCCAGGCGACCGAGCGCGAGATCGGCGGCGGGCTGTTTTCGCAGCGCAAGCCCACGCTGATGTTCAACGGATACGAGGAAGAGGTCGCCGCGCTCTATGAGGGCATGGACCTGTCGGAGAACTTCTGATGTCGCTGGTGGACCGCTTGAATGGCTGGGCGCGCAAACTGCCCGTCTGGGCGGTCTACCTGATCTATGCGCTGCCCGCGCCGTATCTCTTCTATCTCGGGCTGACCGGCGGCCTCGGGGTGGAGCCCATCGAGGCGCTCGAACACGAATACGGTGAGATCGCCCTGCAGCTTCTGATCATCGGGCTCTGCATCACGCCGTTGCGCCGGTATGCGGGCCTCAACCTGATCCGGTTCCGCCGGGCCATCGGGCTTCTGGCCTTCTTCTATGTGGTGCTGCACCTTCTGGTCTGGCTCGTCCTCGATGTGCAGATCCTCAGCCAGATCTGGGCCGATATCCTGAAGCGTCCTTATATAACGGTCGGCATGGCAGGGTTCGTGGCGTTGGTGCCGCTCGCGCTCACCTCGAACAATTGGTCCGTGCGCAAGCTGGGGCCGCGCTGGCGGCAATTGCACAAGTTGACCTATGGCGCGGTGCTTCTGGGCGGGCTGCACTTCGTGATGCTGCGCAAGGGATTCCAGCTGGAGCCACTGATCTACCTCGCAGTGATCGCGATTCTGCTGCTTCTGCGACTCGATTGGCGGGCGATTCCGGGGCTGAATCGCCGTCGGGAAGGCCGCAGTGTCTGAGACGCGCAGGGGAAGGCCTGTATCCTGCGCCCAAGCGGCAAAGATCGGGGAATATGATTTCGTTCTGACGCAAGGTCCGCGAAAGATCTTTTCTCCAATACGCTGAAAAGGCGGGAAAAATCGGAAATTTGGAAAAATTGCGATTTTCTTCGATTTTCCTCTTGCGGGTTTTGTTGGGTAACCGTAGAAGCCCCTTCACCGGCGGCG
>CAZTEV010000204.1:0-4005 GCA_964612785.1 uncultured Roseivivax sp.
GTCTCCATATCCATCAGGAACTCGACGGTGCCTGCGCATTCGTAATCCACATGCGCGCAGATGCGGCGGCCCAGCTCGCACAGCTCCTCGCGCTGGGCGGGCGACAGGTAGGGGGCGGGCGCGCGTTCGACGACCTTCTGGTTGCGGCGCTGGACCGAGCAGTCGCGCTCGTAGAGGTGGTAGATGTTGCCCTGCTTGTCGCCCAGGATCTGCACCTCGACGTGGCGGGCCCGGGTGATCATCTTCTCGAGATAACCCTCGCCATTGCCGAAGGCGGCTTCGGCTTCGCGGCGGCCCTCCTTGACCTTGGTCTCCAGCTCGTCGGGTCCGTTGATCGGGCGCATGCCGCGCCCGCCGCCGCCCCAGGAGGCTTTCAGCATCAGCGGATAGCCGATCTCCTCGGCCTCCTTGGCGATGGCCTTCATGTCGTCGCCCAGCACCTCGGTCGCGGGGATGACGGGCACGCCCGCCTCGATCGCGACGCGCCGCGCACTGGCCTTGTCACCGAGCGCGCGCATCGTCTCGGCGCGGGGGCCGATGAAGGTGATGCCCGCTGCGTCGCAGGCATCGACGAATTCGGGGTTTTCCGACAGCAGCCCATAGCCCGGATGGATCGCATCGGCGCCGCAGGCCTTGGCGACGCGGATGATTTCGGGGATCGACAGATAGGCCTGGACGGGGCCCAGCCCCTCGCCGATCCGGTAGGCCTCATCGGCTTTGAACCGGTGCAGTCCGAGCTTGTCCTCCTCGGCGAAGACGGCGACGGTCTTCTTTCCCATTTCGTTGGCGGCGCGCATGATGCGGATCGCGATCTCGCCGCGATTGGCGATGAGGATCTTCTGAAAATCGGGCATGGAGGGTCCTTCGGGGGAAATCTGATGTCTTTCTAGGCAAAGCTGGCTTTGCGCTCAACATGGGAGAGTGGGTAGGGCGCGCCCGCGCAGCTCTTTCGGGTGACGGGCGCCCAATTGGCCCAAATTCGCGGCAAGATCGGCGGTCAGGATGTGATGCAGATGGGCGGGGCCTGCATCGCCCAGAGCGGCCAGCGCATAATGCCAGGCCCGGCCCAGCATGACGAAATCGGCCCCGAGTGCCATGACGCGCAGGATATCGAGCCCGCCTTCGATGCCGCTGTCGCAGAGGATCGGCAGATCGGTCGCAGCCCGGATCGCGGGCAGCATCTCGATCGTGGCGGGGGCGGCGTCGAACTGGCGGCCCGCATGGTTCGACACCCAGATCGCATCAACGCCATCCTCGGCAAGCCCCGCCGCATCCTCGGGGTTGAGCACACCCTTCACCATCAGCGGCCCGTCCCAGTGATCGCGCAGCCAGCGCAGGTAGTCGCGGTCTGGCGCCGTGCGCAGAAGATAGCCCACATGGGCGGTGGATGAGAGGCTTTGCGTCGTCTGGGTATAGGGATCGAGCGTTTCCATCCGCGGCAGCGATCCGCGCTTGGCCATGGCCAGCGCCCAGGCGGGCCGCAGCGCGGTCTGCGCCAGAAGGCGCGGCGTAAGACGGGGCGGCTGCGTCAGCCCGCCCTTGAGCAGGCGTTCGCGCCGCGAGGCCACGGGCACATCGGCGGTCAGGACCAGTGCGGAAAACCCCGCCTTGCGCACGCGCGCCAGAAGATCCTTGCGGATCTCCAGTTCGCGGGGCGGATAAAGCTGGTACCAGCCACGCCCCTGCGTCTCGGGGCCCACCTTTTCGGGCGTGCTGGCCGCGACGGAGGACATCGCGTAGGGGATGTTGGCCCCGGCCGCATGGGTGGCAAGGCGGCGCTCGGCATCGGGCCAGACCAGACCCGACATGCCCACGGGCGCAATGCCGAAGGGCGCCTGCCAGGTCTCGCCCAGAAGATCGGTTTCGAGATCGGGCGCAACCTCGCCATGCAGGATCGAGGGCAAAAAGCGCACCCGGTCAAGCGCGGCGCGGTTCCCGGCAGGCGTCGCCTCCCGCCCGGTGGCGCTGTCGAGATAATCCCACACGAACCGGGGCAGGCGCGCGCGGGCACGCGCACGCAGATCGGCGATTGCGGGGTAGCGGGTATCGAGTGACATGCCCCCGAGTAGAGGCCGCGCAAAAAAGAATGTCCAGCCATGCGCGAGGGATACGGAACAGGGCCGCCCGCCAATCGTTCATTTTCCGAACATCAATTTGAATTGGAGACGACAATGGCACGTTTCGACGGAAAACGCATTTTGATCACCGGCGGCACCAGCGGCATCGGCCTCGCCACCGCCAAGCGCATCGCGGAGGAGGGCGGCACGGTCGCCGTGACCGGCACCTCGGAAGCGCATCTCGAAGAGGCGCGCAAGGCGCTGCCCGAAGGCACGCTGGTCATCAAGAACGACGCGAGCGATCCCGAGGCCGCGAAGGCACTGGCGCGCCAGGTCAAGGACGAGATGGGCAACCTCGACGGGCTCTATCTGAACGCAGGCTACGGCACCTTCTGGGACACCGAGGACATCGACGCGGACGGCTTCGATCACATCATGAATGTCAACGTGCGCGGGCCGGTCCTGCAGATGGCCGAGCTGAAGCCGATGCTGAACGATGACGGCGCGGTGCTGCTGACCTCCTCCGTCGCGGGCTATCTCGGCCAGGCGGAAGGGGCGGTCTACGGCGCCACCAAGATCGCCTGCTATGCGCTGGCGCGCAGCTGGGCGTCGGATCTCGCAGGCCGCGGCATCCGCGTGAACTCCGTGGCGCCGGGCCCCATCGACACGCGCTTTTTCGCGGGCACCGGCATGGACGAGGACCAGCAGAAGGACTTCGTGGAGCAGGTGAAGCAAGCCGTGCCGCTGGGCCGCGTGGGCACCGCGGAAGAAGTCGCGGGCGTCACCACCTTCCTGCTGTCGGACGATTCGTCTTACGTGACGGGATCGGAATACTTCGTCGATGGCGGCATGACCAAGCGCTGATCGGTAATCTGATTGTGGCCCGCCTTGCGGCCCGCTGATCTGGCAGGCGGGTCTTTCGACCCGCCTGCGGGTGACGCGCTCTTCGACTGGATTTACTGGATTTGGGATGGAGCGCGTCGCAGGTGAGGGGGCTGTCTGCCCCCTCACGCTCCCCCGAGAGGTATTTGTGGTCCGAACGTGACAGGGGGTGCCGCGTTGCTCATGCGTGGGACGCGCGGGTGGATGACGGGTTTGGAGCCGAGTTCTAAAGGCGGAAAAGTCGCAAGAACATTCTGTGAACGCCGCTTTATCTCGGACCGGTTTGCCGCTATCTTCCGGCCATGAGCAGTTTCGATGACACGGACGCCTTCGAGGCGGCGGCGCGGCCTGGGCTGGCCGCGCAGGCGATGCAGGCGCGCGGCGCGCCGTATTTGGATGGGCTGAACCCCGCGCAGCGCCAGGCGGTGGAAACGCTGGATGGTCCCGTGCTGATGCTGGCAGGGGCGGGCACCGGCAAGACCCGGGCGCTCACCGCGCGGATCGTGCACCTTCTGAACCAGGGCCGCGCGCGTCCGAACGAGATCCTTGCTGTGACCTTCACCAACAAGGCCGCGCGCGAGATGAAATCCCGCGTGGGCGGCATGTTGGGCCACGCGATCGAGGGGATGCCGTGGCTCGGCACCTTCCATTCGATCTGCGTGAAGCTTCTGCGCCGCCATGCGGAGCTGGTGGGGCTCAAGTCGAACTTCACCATCCTCGACACCGACGATCAGGTGCGGCTGATGAAGCAGCTGATCGTCGCGAAGGGCATCGACGAGAAGCGCTGGCCCGCGCGGCAGCTTGCAGGCATCATCGACGGCTGGAAAAACCGCGCGCTCAGCCCCGACAAGTTGCCTGCCGCCGATGCGGGCGCCTTCAACCACGAGGGTCCTGCGCTTTACGCCGAATATCAGGCGCGGCTGAAGGAGCTGAACGCGGTCGATTTCGGCGATCTGCTGTTGCACATGGTCACGATCTTCCAGACCCACGACGACGTGCTGGCGCAATATCAGCGCTGGTTCCGCTACATCCTCGTGGACGAGTATCAGGACACCAACGTCGCGCA
>CAZTEV010000205.1:0-3963 GCA_964612785.1 uncultured Roseivivax sp.
CGATCGTGCCGATGTTGCAGTGCGGCTTCGAGCGGTCGAACTTTTCCTTTGCCATCTTGTCAGACGCCTCGTGTAGCTTGGGGGGCCGCACGCGGCCCGGTTCACATCGCGGGCGGGATATTGAATGGCCGGGGGAAAATCAAGCCGGTCTTGCAGGCTAAATGGCCTAATCGGCGGGCGCGCTCACCTCGGGCTCGAGCGCGGCAGGCATCACCGTCGCATCGTCTTCCGGTGCAGGCTCTGCCGCGGCGTCCGCGCCGGGCGCTGCATCCTCGACCTCCGGCGCCTCGGGCACGATCGGCACGCCTGCATCCGGACCGCCGAACCAGCCCGCATCGCGCTGCTGCTTGCGCATCCAGGTCTCGATCGAAAGCGCGATATTGGCCGACAGCGCGGCCATCTGTTCATCCCGGGTCTGCCCCAGCCCCGAGCCTACGATGAGCGTATCGGTCGACAGCGCCTCCAGCGCGGACAGCTGCATGGCTTCTTCGTTGAGCTTCTCGCCCGTGGCATCCTCGAACACGGTGACATTGACGATCAGCGCGGATTTCGGAGTGAAGACCAGCGGAATGCCGGGCTGGGCCAGCACATAGCCTTCGATCGACACACCCAGATGGTAGAACGCATCGCCTTGATAGCGGCGGAACCGTTCCTCGAGGGCGGCATCGACCGCGGCGATCCATTCCTCGTCCGTGGCATCGCGCGAGGCGGGGCCCTTCACGATGTTGGGCGCCACGACGATGGCATGGCCGAGCTTGAAATTGCCGATGGGTTCCACCGGCTTTTTCAACTCCCGCGCGCCATCGGCGCAGGCGACAAGGAGGGACAGGCAGGCGAGAAGCGCGAAGATGCGGCGCATGGGGCGGGCCTTTGCGTCAGGTCGGGTTGAGGCGCAGGTGTAGCGGCTCACGCATGGGGGCGCAATTGGCGGGCCTGCGCTTCGCGCTTGCCAAGGCGCCGAGGTGTCCGGCGGACGGTGCGCCGGTTTCACCGGTTCGCGCCGCCCTGCGGGCCTGCGCTCCGCGCTTCCGGGCGCCGCAGCGTCCACTGGACGCTGCGCCGGTTTCACCGGTTCGCGCCCACCCTTCGGGCCTGCGCTCCGCGCTTCCGGGCGCCGCAGCGTCCACTGGACGCTGCGCCGGTTTCACCGGTTCGCGCCCGGAACCCACAAGACGTCGGCGCGGCCGTCTTCGTTGGCGATGCGCGCGGCCACGAAGAACCAGTCCGACAGCCGGTTGAGGTACTTCACCGCGGCTTCGTTCACCGACTCGACCGCCGACAGCTCGATCGTCTTGCGCTCGGCCCGGCGGGCGACGGTGCGGCAATGATGCAGGTGGGCGGCCAGCGCGGAACCGCCCGGCAGGATGAAGCTGCGCAACGGTTCCAGCCGCTTGTTCATCGCGTCGATTTCCTGCTCCAGCCGCGCGACCTGCTCGGGCACCATGCGCAGGACGGGATATTCGGCCTCGGCATCCTTGTGCATGTCGGGCCGGCACAGATCCGCCCCGGTATCGAACAGATCGTTCTGGATCCGCGCGAGCTGTTCGTCGATCTCGCCCTCTGCATGCAGCCGCGCGACGCCGACGACCGAATTCAGCTCGTCGACCGTGCCGTAGGCCGCGACGCGCGGGGCGTGTTTGGCAACGCGCGTGCCATCGCCCAGCGCCGTTTCACCGGCGTCCCCGGTGCGGGTGTAGATACGATTGAGAACCACCATGATATCAGCCTCCGCGCCGGACCCAGACGAACAACAGGATCAGCAGCACCGCCACGAATTGCGCGGCGATCCGGAGCCGCATGACCTTGTTGGCGTGCTTGCGATTGAACTCCCCGCCCTTGGCGAAACCGCCGATACCGACGAGGAGGATGACGACGACGGCCAGCATCACCACCGCCATCAATATGAAAAGGGGATCGTTCATCATGAGAGGGATCCTATGAAGTGTGTTCGTGTCTCGTGTTGCGCCGTGACCTAGCCGGGCCGTTCGGGAAATCGATCAAATTCAGCGCATGACGGCGGGGGCTTCATCCTTTCGCGACGATCCGGTCGAGCATCCGCGTGGGCAAAAGCCGCTTCAACGCCCCCATCGCATGGGTGGGCGTCGTGACAAAGTAGCGCGGCCGGGCCTTTGGTGCCTCGAGCGCATGGATCAGCTTTTCCGTCACCGCAGAGGCGGGCAGTTCGAAGCGGTTGCCCTCCGAGCCCTCATAGAGCTTCGTCAGAAGGCTTTCGCGGTATTGCTCGACCCGCCGGCTCGCCTCCCAGTCGATCCAACGCTCGAAAGCGCGAATCGCGTTCTTTCGGAAATCGGTGTCGATGGGGCCGGGCTCGATCAGGCTGACCTGGATGTTCGCCTCGGCCATCTCGAGCCGCAGCACGTCGGCCCAGCCCTCGACCGCGAATTTCGTGGCGCAATAGGCGCCGCGATACTTCATTCCGATGAAGCCAAGGACCGAGGAATTCAGCACGATCCGTCCATGCCCCTGATCCCGCATGATCGGCAGAACCGCCCGGGTCAGCGCATGCCAGCCCAGGAAATTGGCCTGAAAGGCGGTGTCCATGGCCTCTGCCGGGACATCCTCAAGGGGGGCGGGGATCGCGTAGGCGCCGTTGTGGAAGACCGCGTCCAGCGTGCCGCCTGTCTCGGACAAAACCGCATCGAGGGCGGGCGCAAAGCTCGCGCGGTCCTCGTAATCGATGCGCGGGGCGCTCAGCCCTTCCGCCTCAAGCCGTGCGCAATCCTCTTGCCTCCGGCAGGAGGCGAAGACGCGCCAGCCGCGCGACGACAGGGTCCGCGCGGCGTCAAAGCCGATACCCGAGGAACAGCCGGTAATCAGGATGCTTCTGCTCATGCTGCCTTGTGGCGCGCCGCGCGGCGAATGGCAATTACTGCGCGGCGTCGGTCACCAGGTACGCGGCGATCCAGCCGATCTGCCGACTGTCCGTCACCCGCAGCTTCAGCCAGTCGCCTTCGCGGCGCAGCACCTCCACGCTGTCGCCGCGCCCGAGCTTGGTGACGACGGAATGCTGTGTGCCGGGGCCCTGACGCATGTTCACGCGCGAGCCTGCGATCTGGCGCAGATCCGCTTGCGGCTCCGCCACGGGCGCGGCAGCCGCCTCGACTGGTGCGGGTGCGGCCACGGCCACATCGTCGCGGCGGGTGGTCAGCAGGACATCCTCGATTCGGTCGATCCTGGCATCGCTACGGATGTTCGTGTCGGCGGGCTGGGCGAAGGCCACGAGCTGGGGCTGGGGCTGCGTGCGCACCGGCTCGGGTAGCGGCTGCGCGCGCGCGGGCAGCACGGAGGTCGACACCTCGGGCGCTTTTGCGCTTGCGCTGACGGGGCCAGCGACAAAATCGGCGCCTCCGCTCAGCTCATAATAGCTCCACGCCAAAAGGCAGAAACTCACCAGAATAAATCGGGTCATGGCACGCCCCCCAGGCATGAACTCGTAACAACAGACAGGGCCGCTGGCAGCGCGACCCCGAATCTTTTACAGCGATTCCCAGAATTGCCAAAACGAAAAGTCAGCCTTGCAGGAATTCTCCTCGCTTGCCGCTGCGAGATGGCAGGATTACACTGCATCTATGGATGATGACGCCCTAGACCCCAAGATAAACCCGCGCGATGTGGCAGAGCCGCTGCGCCGAGCGATCGGCGAACGCTACCTGACCTACGCGCTGTCGACGATCATGAACCGGGCGCTGCCCGATGCGCGCGACGGGTTGAAGCCCGTGCATCGGCGCATCCTGTACGCGATGCGGCGGCTGCGGCTCAGCGCGACGGGCGGTTTTCTGAAATCGGCCAAGATCTCGGGCGATACGATGGGGGATTTCCACCCCCATGGCGACGCCGCGATCTACGACGCCATGGCGCGACTGGCGCAGGATTTCGCCGTGCGCTATCCGCTGGTCGACGGTCAGGGCAATTTCGGCAATATCGACGGCGACAACCCCGCCG
>CAZTEV010000206.1:0-3959 GCA_964612785.1 uncultured Roseivivax sp.
CCGAAGACGATCACGTCGTTGAGGCCCTGCATGCGGCCACGCTCTTCGGGGCGGTGGCTGCCCGCGAGCATCGTCGTGGCGCCGATGAAGCCGAAATTCCAGCCGATGCCCAGCAGGACGAGGGCCGCGAAGAAGTTGCCAAGCTGGATGCCGGACAACGCAACAAGGCCCGCCGCACCCAGAATGGCAAGGCCCGTGCCCATGATCCTCTCGACGCCGAAGCGCGCGATCAGGTGGCCGGTGAAGAAGGAGGGCACATACATCGCCAGAACATGCGCCGAGACGATATTGGCCGCATCGGCATTGGAGAACCCGCATCCCACAACGGCCAGCGGCGTCGAGGTCATCACGAGGTTCATCAGCGCGTAGGAGACCATCGCGCAGATCACCGCGACGGCGATGCGCGGGGTCTTCAAAAGCTCGAGCCGCGTGCGGCCCTTCGGGCTGTCGGCGGCCGGTGCGGGCGGTTTCGGGATGTCGAGAAAGATGAACAGCAGCGCGCCCAAGAGGTTGACCGCGATCACCGCCACATAGGTGCCGATGAAGGGGATCACATAGGCCTCCGCCGTCAGCTTGACGATCTGCGGACCGAGCAGGGCCGAGACGAGCCCGCCTGCCAGCACATAGGAAATCGCTTTCGGGCGGAAGGCCTCGGACGCGGTATCGGCGGCGGCGAAGCGGTAGAAGTTATGGGCAGCGAAATAGATCCCGGTGCAGAGCGATCCCACGAGGAAGATCGGGAAGGAGGCGAGGTAGAGACCGATCGCGCCGATCACGCCCCCCATCGCCCCGCCGGTCGCGCCCACGAAGAAGCCTGCGCGGCGCCCGAAACGCTGCATGAACGCCGAAAGCGGCGAGGCCGACAGCATCGAGCCCAGAATGATGAGCGAAATGGGCAGCGTCGCGAAGCAGATGTTGGAGGCGAGCGATTGCCCGGCGAGCCCCCCCACGATGAAGATCATCGGCATCTGTGCGCCCAGAAGGGCCTGGGCCGCGACGAGCACGGCAACATTGCGTTTGGCGCGAGACTGTTCCATGCCGCCTTGCTAGAGGGCGGCGCGCACGGCGGCAAGGGCGCGCAAACGCGGCGCGGTTTTGCGCTTTTGCAGGAGGGGGCATGCAGGACGGCAACGGGATCGGGATCGTGACGGGAACCAGGGAGGCCGAGATGCTGGCGCGGGATCTGCCGCGCGCGCGACCTCTGGCACCGGGGACGTTCGATGCCGACGCGCTATCGGGGCTGTCGCGGATTATCGACGGCGCGCATCCCTTCGACCGGGACACGCATTGGCAGCTTTACAGATGGGCTGCGGCGGCAGGGATTCCCCGGGTGCATCTGCGGCGTCCGGGCTACCGGCAGCAGCGCGGGGATCGGTGGACCTATTTGCGCGACGTGGCCTCGGTGGCGCAGCTCATCCGCGCGGAGGCGCGCGTCTTCGCGACCACGGGGGGCGAGGATCTGCGCGCGCTGCGGCGGCTGAAGGTGCGGCTTTTCATCCGGCGACGCGCGGCGCGGCCCGGTCTTTGCCCGGTGCCGGGTGGGGTCTATCTGGGCGGGCAGGGGCCGTTCACGGTCGCGCAGGAGATGCGGCTGATGACCCGGCTCGGCATCGATTGGCTCATCACCCGTGACGCGGGCGGCGCGGGCAGTTATCCCAAGCTTGTCGCAGCGCGGCGTCTGGGGATTCGCGTGGCGCTGATCGCGCGCCCGCCCGCGCCGCCGGGACCCGTTGCACGCAGCCCCGAGGAGGCACTGGCATGGCTTACGAGGGCCGGATCATAAGAACCGAGGATTGCGTGGCCGAGGGTGCGGACTTTCTGTGCCGCACCGAGCCGCGCTTTGCCGTGGCGCTGGAGCAGACCGGGCCTCTGCCGCTCAGGCGCAATCCGGACGGGTTCGGCCAGCTTCTGAGCGCGATCATCAGCCAGCAGGTCTCGGTCGCCTCGGCGCGGGCCATCCGGGGGCGGCTCGAGGCGGCGGGCTATCTGGACGAGGCGGCGATCCGGGCTGCGCGCGAGGAGGATCTGCGCGCGGTCGGACTGTCGCGCCAGAAGGCGCGGTATGCCAAGGCGCTCGCGGATGCCGGGATCGACTTCGCCGCCCTGCGTGACGCACCCACGGACGAGGTGGTGGCCACGCTGACCCGGGTGAAAGGGATCGGTGTCTGGACGGCCGAGATCTATGCGATGTTCTCGCTTGGCCATGCGGATGTCTTCGCGCCGGGCGATCTGGCGCTGCAGGAAAGCGCGCGCCTTCTGTTCGAACTGCCCGAGCGCCCGCGCGAGCGTGCGTTGCGGGAGATGGCGGCGGATTGGGCGCCCTGGCGGGCGGTTGCGGCTCGTGCGCTCTGGGCCTACTACCATGTGGCCAAGGATCGAGAGGGGATAGCATGACGCGCGTATTGCAGGCAGGACGCAAAGAGCCGGTATCGGGGGAGACGCGCTCCGTGGTGGTCTTCCTGCACGGATACGGCGCCAATGGCGCGGATCTTCTGGGCCTGGCCGATCCTCTGGGCGAACATCTGCCCGACACGCTGTTCGTGGCGCCCGACGCGCCCGAGGCCTGCGCGGGCGCGCCTTTCGGCTTCCAGTGGTTCCCGATCCCCTGGATCGACGGGTCGAGCCAGGAAGACAGCGAGGCGGGCCTTCTGGCCGCGGCGGAGGATCTGAACGCCTTTCTCGACACGCTGATGGTCGATGAGGACGTGATGCCCGAACAGGTGGCGGTCGTGGGATTCAGCCAGGGCACGATGATGGCCCTGCAGGTGATCCCGCGGCGCGAGGATTCCGTCGCCGGGATCGTGGGCTTTTCCGGGCGCCTGCTGCGGCCCGAGCTGCTGGTCGACGAGGTGGTGGTGCGCCCGCCGGTGCTGCTGGTGCATGGCGATCAGGATGACGTGGTGCCCCCGCAATCCCTCCCCGAGGCCGCCGAGGCGCTGCAGAAGGCGGGCTGGGCCGAGGTCTATGCCCATGTGATGAAGGGCACCGCCCACGGCATCGCGCCCGATGGCCTGGGTGTGGCGCTGGCCTTCCTGCGCGACAAGTGCAACTTCTGAGGCGGTCGCCCGGCCTGCCTGCGCGATCTGCCTGTCACATAGGCGTTGCAGAGCCCCGCTAGGTGTTTGTCCGACCACTAGGCATGCGAGGCTTGCCAGATGTCCGACGCGATATATAGTGGTTGATATGGCTGGGGCGGGTTCCCCGCTCTGGTGCTTGAGACGGGCAGACAGGGCGGGAGACGAGTCGGGCCATGGATGGCGATTTCAGAACACATTTCGTACGCGACCCGGGCAGTTTGCGCCAGCATCCGGCGCTGGTGCTGAACGCGGATTACAGGCCATTATCCTATTATCCGCTGAGCCTCTGGCCCTGGCAGGAAGCGGTGAAGGCCTCGTTCCTGGACCGGGTGGACATCATCGCCGAATATGACGAGGTGGTGCGAAGTCCCTCCATGACGCTGAAGATCCCCAGCGTCGTCGTGCTGAAAGATTACGTCAAACCCCAGAAGCGCGTGGCCTTCACGCGCTTCAATCTTTTTCTGAGGGACGAATTCCGCTGCCAGTATTGCGGATCGAAGGGCGAGCTGACCTTCGATCATGTCGTGCCGCGCGCCTCGGGCGGGGTGACGAGCTGGGAGAACGTGGTGGCGGCGTGTGCACCCTGCAATCTGCGCAAGGGTGCCAAGGCGCTGCACCGCTCGGGCCTGTCGCTGCGCAAGCCCCCGCGCCAGCCAGGGGCGGAAGAGCTGCGGAACATGGGCCGGAAGTTCCCGCCGAACCACCTGCACGAGAGCTGGCTGGATTTCCTGTATTGGGATGCGGAACTCGAGGCGTGACCGTTCGGGCGTGACGCGCGGGACGGTCCGATCCCGGCATCGAGCCGGGACCGGCCCGACGAGAGGCCGGCCTCTCGTGCTCTCCGACGTTTTCGGGAAAGGTGAAGCAGGGGCGGGGCGCGGT
>CAZTEV010000207.1:0-3890 GCA_964612785.1 uncultured Roseivivax sp.
TGAAGGGCTCCAGCAGCGACACGAAGCCTTCGGTGATCGGCTCCTTGGTGCGCACGGCCGAGTGCGCGATGGCTGCCGATCCGACGCCCGCCTCGTTCGAGAAGGCCGCGCGGCGGAAGCCCTGGATCAGCGCGCCGACCATGCCGCCCGCGACGCCGAGGCCGGTGAAGGCCCCTTCGAAGATGCGGCCGAAGGCGGTGCCGATCTGATCGGCATTCATCACGATGATGATGATGGCCGTCCCGACATAGAGGATGCCCATGAACGGCACGACCTTTTCGGTTACCCGCGCGATGGATTTCAGACCGCCCACGATCACCGCGAAGACGATGCCCGCGAAGATCACGCCGGTGATCCAGCCCGGATACTCCCCGAAGACGCCCGCAAGCTGCTGATGCGCCTGGTTGGCTTGGAACATGTTCCCGCCGCCCAGCGCCCCGAAGATGCAGAAGATCGAGAACAGCACCGCAAGGATGCTGCCGCCCGGCAGGCCGCGCTCGGCGAAGCCGCGCGTGAGATAGTACATCGGACCGCCCGACACCGTGCCGTCGGGATATTCGTTACGGTATTTCACGCCGAGCGTGCACTCCGTGAACTTCGAGGCCATGCCCATGAGACCCGCGAGGATCATCCAGAAGGTCGCGCCCGGCCCGCCGATCCCGATGGCGACCGCGACGCCCGCGATATTGCCAAGGCCCACCGTGCCCGACAGCGCCGTGGCCAGCGCCTGGAAATGGCTGACCTCGCCCGCGTCGTTGGGGTCGGAATAATCGCCCTTCACGAGCGCGATGGCATGCCCGGCCCAGCGCAGTTGCACGAAGCCGAAATAGAGCGTGAAGACCGTGGCGGCGATGACCAGCCAACCGACGATCCAGGGAAAAGACGTACCGGGGAAATTGGAGAAAATCAGGCTGACGAACCAGCCGGTGGAATTTGCGAAAATCGCGTTCACGGTCTCGTCGATGCCCTGCGCCTGCGCGGGGGCCGCGGCGAGCAGAAGGGCAAAGGCCGCGAAAAGAATGCGGGAAGATGTCATATCGGCCTCCTTACGGAACGATGGTGCAGGGAATTGTGGCGATCTGAATGAGCGTTGCCGCGGTCGAGCCGAAAAGCCGCGCCGCCAGCCCGCCATTGCCGTCGCGCCCGACGACGATCTGTTCGGCGCTGTGATCCTTGGCGACGCGGGCCAGGATTTCGGCGGAATGGCCGTATTGGATGATCGGCGTGATCTCGAGCCCGCTGTCGCCCACGCGATCCAGCGCAGGTTTCACCACCGCGCTTTCGGCGCGCGCCAGCTCGTCCTTGCGGCGGGTATGGCGTTCGGCCAGCTCCTCGGCAGTGAGGAAGGAATAGGGCGACCATTCCAGAACGTGGACAAGAATGATCGCGGTCTCTTGCGCCTTGGCCAACGCCACCGCGTGATCGAGCGCGCGGTCGGACGGTGTCGAGCCGTCGTAACCGACAAGGATGGGTCCGGGCATTGTGTCGCTCCCTGATTGAGGTCTGAGACCTGCAAGCCTAGGAACATCGGCTTGCACCGCAAAACGAAATATCGCGGCCGGGGCATTTTCGACCCGGGCCCGCCGGTTTGCGCGGCGACCGTCCGCGGATTGCGCATGCCCCTGGGCTCTGATCGCCCCGCCGACAGAAAGGGCCGCAGGAGGATCCCGCGGCCCTGACATTCATGCGTCGAGCGGTGGCTCAGGCCACGTCGAACTCGAGCGGCTTGACCTGCTGGAAGAGGCCCGTGCCGTGCAGCTCCTCCACGACCTTGTCGTCGATGCGGTCATCCACATACAACAGCGCGATCGCCTCGCCATGCGCCGCGGCGCGGCCCAGGGTGAAGTTCGCGATGTTCACGCCGTTCTTGCCCATGGTCATGCCCAGCGTACCGATGATTCCCGGGACGTCCTCGTTCGTGGTGTAGACCATGTGGCGGCCGATCTCGGCGTCGATATTGATGCCCTTGATCTGGATGAAGCGCGGCTTCCCGTCCGAGAAGACCGTGCCGGCAATGGAGCGCTCGCGCTTGTCGGTCTTCACCGTGACCTTGATATAGCCCTCGAAGGCGCCGGACTTGCCTTGGTTCGTGGTCGACAGCTTGATGCCCCGCTCCTTCGCGATGAGCGGCGCGGAGACCATGTTCACCTCGGGGTTCACGCGCTTCATAATCCCCGCGACGAGGCTGCAATTCAGCGCCTCGAGGTTCATGTCCGCGACCGAGCCATCATACAGGATGTTGATCGCCTTGATCGGCTCGTCCGTCATCTGGCCCACGAAGGCGCCCAGATGGTCGGCCAGCTTGATCCAGGGGCCCATGAACTTGGCTTCCTCGGCGGTCACGGACGGCATGTTCAGCGCGTTCGTCACGGCCCCCGTCAGCAGGTAATCCGCCATCTGTTCGGCCACCTGCAGGGCGACGTTCTCCTGCGCTTCGGTGGTGGCGGCGCCCAGATGCGGGGTGCAGACCACGTTGGGCAGGCCGAACAGCGGGTTCTCGGTCGCGGGCTCCTCGGCGAAGACGTCGAACGCCGCGCCCGCCACATGGCCGGACTTCAGCAGATCCGCGAGTGCTGTCTCGTCCACCAGACCGCCGCGCGCGCAGTTGATGATCCGCACGCCCTTCTTGGTCTTCTCGAGGTTCTCGCGCGACAGGATGTTGCGGGTCTGATCGGTCAGCGGAACGTGCAGCGTGATGAAATCGGCGCGCGCCAGCAGGTCTTCCAGCTCGACCTTCTCGACGCCCATCTTGTCGGCCTTCTCCTCGCTGAGGAACGGGTCATAGGCCACGACCTTCATCTTCAGCCCGCGTGCGCGGTCGCAGACGATGCCGCCGATATTGCCCGCGCCGATGACGCCCAGCGTCTTGCCGGTCAGCTCGACGCCCATGAATTTCGACTTCTCCCACTTGCCCGCATGGGTCGAGGCGGAGGCCTCGGGGATCTGGCGCGCCACGGCGAACATCATCGCGATGGCGTGCTCGGCGGTGGTGATCATGTTGCCGAAGGGCGTGTTCATGACGATCACGCCCTTCTTCGAGGCGGCGTCCTTGTCAATATTGTCGGTGCCGATGCCCGCGCGGCCGATCACCTTCAGGTTGGTCGCGTTCTCGAGGATCTTGGGCGTTACCTTGGTGGCCGAGCGGATGGCGAGGCCGTCATACTGACCGATGACTTCGGCGAGCTTGTCCTTGTCCTTGCCGAGATCGGGCTGGAAATCGACGTCGATGCCACGGTCGCGGAAGATCTGGACGGCGGCGTCCGACAGCTTGTCGGAGATGAGAACCTTGGGAGCCATGTTGGTGGTCCTTTTCATGCAACGAGAAGAATGGACCGGGCCCGCTGCCAGAGAATTTTAATTAAAATTCTCTGGCGCAAAATCTTTGGAAAGATTTTGGGGCCCGGTGGAAACGTGTCGTCAGGCGGCCTGCGACTGCGCGGCCAGCTCGGCGTGATAGGCCCAGTCGAGCCAGGGCAGCATCGCCTCGATATCCGCCGTCTCGACCGTGCCGCCGCACCAGATCCGCAGACCCGCAGGCGCATCGCGGTAGGAGCCCACGTCGAGTGCGACGCCCTCGGCCTCGAGCCGCTTCTGCACCGCCTTGGCGAAAGCTGCCGGATCGGCAATCGCCGGATCGGTGAACTTCAGGCAAACGGAGGTGTTGGACCGAGTCGCGGGATCGACGGCCAGATTGTCGATCCAGTCATTGGCCTCGCAGAACGCCCAGACCGCCTTCGCATTGGCGTCCGCCCGCGCCATCAGGCCCTTGAGCCCGCCCACGGAGCGCGCCCAGTCGAGCGCCACGAGGTAATCCTCGACCGCCAGCATCGAGGGCGTGTTGATCGTCTCGCCGACGAAGATGCCCTCGATCAGCTTGCCGCCCTTGGTCA
>CAZTEV010000208.1:0-3865 GCA_964612785.1 uncultured Roseivivax sp.
TGCGCATGAAGAAGGTGCAGAACCCTGTCTGAAACGCGATCTGGAACAGGATCACCCCCAGATAGGTGTCGTAAACGCCGAGATCGAGCGTCAGTTGCCGCACCGGGATCATCAGGATTTGAAAGGGTACGAAGTTGCCCGCGATGAACAACGCCAGAAGGACGAAGCGGCCCCGGAATTTGTAAAGCGCGAGCCCCGCACCTGCGAGCGTCGACAGAAACAGCGCCCCGATGATCGACGGGATCGTGATGATCACGCTGTTGAGCAGGTAGAGCCCGATGGAGGACGAGCCGAAGACCGCCGAGAAATTCTCGATGAAGGCCCATTCGGTGGGGATGCCCCAGTAATTGCCGTAGTTCAGGTCCGACAACGACCGCCCGGCGGTGGCGACGATCGCGATCATCGGCAAAAGCCAAACGATCAGCGAAACCGGAAGGGCGATCTTGTAGAGAAGCTGCGCGCGATGGCTTGCTTGCTGGATCGGACGGGGAAACATCAGTTGGCCCCTTTCTCGGACTTCCACAGGCGCAGAAGAAACCAGACGATATAGACGTTCATGATCATGAAGAGGACCGTCGCGATCGAGGACGCATACCCCATGCGGTAGCGGAAAATCGCGTTGTCATACATGTAATAGGCCAGCACGTTCGACGAATTGTAGGGCCCGCCCTCGGTCATCACGGCGACCAGATCGAAGGACCGCAATGCGCCGATGACGGTGACGACAAGCGCGATGAAGGTCGCGGGCTTGAGTTGCGGCAGCACGATCTTCACCAGCAGCCGCCAGCCCTTCGCCCCGTCGAGGCGCGCGGCCTCGATCATCTCGGGGTTCACGCTGTTCAGGCCGGTGAGGTAGAGGATCATGCAATAGGCCGTCTGCGGCCAGAGCCCGGCGACGATGATGCCGAAGGTCGCCCAGTCCTCATCCGCCAGAATTGGGGGGATCCTGATGCCGAAGGGTTCGAGGATCGTCGCCAGCAGTCCGAAGGCCGGATCGTAGAACCATGCGAAGATGAGGCCCACCACGATCTGCGAGACCACGAAGGGGAAGAAGAAGAGCGACTTGACCAGGCGAATGCCGAACACCGTCTGATTCAGGAACAGCGCGACCATCAGGCCGAAAACCGGAGCCAGCAGAAACAGAACCAGCCAGTAGATGTTGTTGACGAGCGAGGTCCAGAAGACCGGGTCGCTGAACAAAAATCGGTAGTTGCTCAGACCCACCCATTTCTTCGGTCCGATCCCCTGCCATTCGGTGAAGGACAGCGAGACGGACTGGATGATCGGCCAGATCACGAAGAGCGAAAACATCGCGAATGCCGGGCCGATGAAGATAAGCGGCATGATGACCAGCTTGTTCCTGCTGAAGAAGGTCGTTTGCCGTCTGGTCGCAGGTGCGGCGGGCAATGTCTGGGTATCGGCCATGGAAAGGTCCTGAGATTGGGGTGGGGCCGGCGGAGGAGTACCGGCCCCGTGCGCTCCGGATCAGAGCGGTCCGTAGATCCGGGCGCGCTCGGCTTCGATCCGCTCGAGGATCTGGTCGAGGCGCTCGGGTTTCTGCATGAACTCCTGGAAACCCTGCATACCCACCTTGGCCAGTGCCGGATCGGTGTCGCGGTCATAGAACTGCATGATGCCGTTCGCCTTGCTGAGCTGCGCGAAGCCGCCCGTGGCAAAGCGGTCGTCCTTAACCGACGCGTTCACGTTCGGCGGCAGCATGTCGAGCGTGCCTGCGGTCTTGGTCTGCACATCTGCCTGCGCCGCGAAAGCCAGGAACGTGCGCGCATCTTCCTTGTTCTTTGCATTGACCGGGATGTGGAAGCTGTCAGTCGGCGCATCCTCGTAGATGCCGACGCTTTCGTCGATGATCGGGAACGGGAACCATTCCACCTTGGCACGCACATCCTCGGGGAACATCGAGACGATGAAGGGTGCGAGCAGATACATCGCCGCATCACCCTGGTTCATGAACGGCAGCGCCTCCTGGAAGGAATAGGCGGGGTGGTTTTCGACAAAGAAATCCGCCTCGACCAGCTCGCCCCATTTGGCAAAGACGTTCTTCACGCGCTCGTCGGTGTATTTGACCTTGCCGTCCATCAGATCGGCGTGGAACTCGACCCCGTTGATCCGCAGGTTGAGGAAGTCGAACCAGCCCGCGGTGGGCCAGAGGTTTTTCGTGCCGATGGTGACGGGCGTGATCCCCGCGGCGGTCAGCTGCGCGCCAACCTCCTTGAACTCTTCCCATGTGGTGGGCGTCTCGGTGATGCCCGCCTGATCGAATAGATCCTTGCGGTAATAAAAGCCCCAAGCGTAGTAGGCATAAGGCACACCGTATTGCTTGCCGTCGACCGAAGATGCGCCAACCACGGCGGGCATCTTTTCATAAAGCCCCTCGGCCTCCCAGACGTCGGAGACGTCTTCCAGCAGGCCAAGATCGACGAACACCTTCATCCGGTTGCCCGCGTTCCAGGTGATCAGGTCCGGCGCGTCCGAGACGAGGAAATTCCGCATCGCGACCTTGAAGGCCTCGTGGTCGTACAAGTTGAACTTGACGTCGATCTCCGGATAGGCGGCCTCGAAATCCGCGATCAAATCTTCCATCGCCTGCTTCTGCGCCGGGTCCGAGGTGTTGGCGTTCATCACCAGATCCCGCGCGGTGGCGGTGCTGGCCAACGCCGCAAGCGCAAGCGCGCATACCGTTGTCTTGAAATGTTTCATGTCTCTCTCCCTTGGTTTCGGCCGCACGCGGCGGGCCTTGTCGTCGGCCACACGCGTGGCCTTTCCTCTGCCCGTTTGACCGGGCGTCGCTTTGCCTGACGGGCCTCCCCGACCCGCAGGCATTACTCTTCGGCCTTTCTGCGCATCAAAAGCGCGTTGCGCCCGGCCTGCACCGTGACCCCCGTCTGGTTCGTGACGTCAAAGTCCAGATGCACGATTCCCCTCTCCCCCGAGGAAGTCAGCCGCATCTCCTCGACGCTGATCGTTGCGCCGATGGTGTCACCGGGCAGGATCGGCGCTTTGAAGGACCAGTCTTTCCAGCCCAGCGAAGCAACCGCCTGCAGCTGCGCCTCCGCCCGGTTTTTCAGCCCGTCGATCATGCACAGACCCATCAGCCCATGCGCGATGCGCCCCGGAAAGCCCTGTTCGCGGGCAAAGCCGTCATCCATATGCACATCGAAGAAATCCCCGGTGACCCCGGCAAAGGCTGTGATCTGCGCCTCGGTGATGGTGATGCGCCCGGTCCGGAACCAATCCCCGACGGACAGATCGTCGTAGAAATACGTGCCCGCTGGCAGCGGGTTTGCCGGCGCGTCGCTCATGCCGCGGCCACGCTCTGCCGGATCGCGCCTGCGGGCGTGCTGAGCGTGCGGCCTTCCTTGTCGAAGAGGTGGCAATAGGCGTCATTGATCGAGGCGGTGACCGCCATGCCCGAGCTGGGCGGCGTCTCGCTTTCGGCCTTGAGGATCACGTCCTGCGCCGCGTTGGTGCGGCCATAGGCATAGGCGATGCCGCCCAGGTTCTCGATCACGTCGATGCGGACCTCCAGCCCGGGCCCTTCCGGCGTGCCAAGGAAATGTTCGGGCCGGATGCCGATCGTGACCTCCTGCCCTACGGCGACGGAGGCACCCTGCCGCAGCGGAATGCGCAGCACATGATCCGGCGCGTCCGGAACCGCCAGCTGGGCAACGCCACCGCCGCTTCCCAGCACCTGCGCGCGTAAAAAGTTCATGCGGGGCGATCCGATGAAGCCTGCGACGAATTTGTTGTCGGGCGCCATATACAGATCGAGCGGCGACCCGATCTGTTCGATCAGCCCGTCGCGCAGCACCACGATCTTGTCGGCCATGGTCATCGCCTCGACCTG
>CAZTEV010000209.1:0-3850 GCA_964612785.1 uncultured Roseivivax sp.
ATTCAACCGCGCCGGCGAGCTGGTCGCCAGCGTCGCGCAGGAAGGCATGATGCGCCGACGCAAGTCGAAGGACTAGCGAGCCTCCCCGCGAGGGGCCGATGTGTGGCATTCCGTGGACCGCCCCGCGCGTTCCGCAAGACTGTGAGCTTCGCCCGAACCCCGTGGAAACCGGTCGCTTGGCGAACCGCAAGCCCAAACCCTCGAGGGGATTTTGGCGGGACATGATGAGAAAGCGCCTGTCCTGAGCCTGTCGAAGGGCCGGGTCAGGCTACCACCGGCGGGGGCATGGAGGAAAACCTGCGCGCATTGCCGCAACCGTGCAACGAAAAGCGGTTGGTTGTTGGACCAAACTTTCACAGCGCAAGTAAAAAGGGTGGGATGCCGGAGCACCCCACCCTTCCCTTCCTGGTCCTCAGGAATTCTCGCGAAAAAAGGCCTTACCAGGAAGCTTGGAAACCGGCGCGCGCGCCGACCTCGCCCGAGTCGAAGCCGATGCCGAAACCGCCGGTGAACACTGTGCTCTCGCTGACGCGGAGGCCGAAGGAGGCCGAACCGGCAACGCGGTCGTTGTAGTAGCCGAAGCCGCCGGCCACGCCGAAGGTCTTGCCCGGCATGATGACTGGCGATTCCATGGAAAGGGCGAGAGCGACGCCCTCGTTGGCACGGCGCGCCTGCACGCTGTTTTCGGCGGCAAGATCGAACAGAAGGCCCGTCTGACCCTGCAAGTCGAGGATCGCCGACGAATTCATGGCGATCGCGTTGCTGTTGGCCTGCACATCGTTGAAGCTCGCAAGATTGCTGAGGCCTGCCGAAGAGCTCATGCCCAGCGTACCGTTGGCATCCGCCGTAACCACTGCGATCGGCCCGGTCTGCGATGCAGAGCTGGTATCGAGGCTAGCAATGACGACTTGGCCGTCGTTGGCTGCAGTCGCACCGTTGCCGATAGCAATCGAATTCGCTCCCTGAGCGCTGGCAGTGTTGCCGATGGCAACCGCTCCGTTTCCGGCTGCAGCGGCTGCCTCACCAACTGCCACGGCACGGACGCCAGATGCATTGGCGAGATGGCCGAGAGCTGTTGCACGTTCGGCGCCTGCCGAAGACTGCCAACCGAAAGCCGAGGCACCCGGACCGCTGGCAAAGCTTTCGCCGCCCACGGCAGTGGTCGAATTGCCCATTGCCATGGCACTGTCGCCGATGGCCAGTGCATCGATGCCGTTGGCGATGGCTTCGTTACCGATGGCGGTCGAGAAGTCGGACTGCGCATCGGCATTCTCACCGATGGCGATCGAGCGAACGCCCTGTGCCGTGGCGAGATGGCCCAGCGCGGTCGCGCGCTCCGCCATCGCCATCGATTGCCAGCCGAATGCGGTTGCGCCCGGACCCGTCGCCACGCTTTCACCGCCGACTGCGGTGGTCGAATTGCCCATCGCCATGGCAGTGTCGCCGATAGCCAATGCGTCGATACCATTGGCGATCGACTCGTTGCCGATAGCAGTCGAGTTATCCGTCTGGGCATCGGCATTCTCGCCGATCGCGATCGAGCGAACGCCCTGCGCAGTTGCAAGGTGGCCGAGGGCGGTCGCGCGTTCCGCAGTCGCCATGGCCTGCCAGCCGAATGCAGTCGCACCCGGCCCGGTGGCCACGCTTTCGCCACCGACGGCCGTCGTCGAGTTGCCCATCGCCATCGCGCTGTCGCCGACCGCGAGCGCATCAATACCATTGGCAACCGCTTCGTTGCCGATCGCAGTCGAGTTGTCGGTTTCTGCCGTGGCACCTTCGCCCACAGCAAGAGAACGAACGCCCTGCGCACTGGCGAGATGGCCAAGTGCGATAGCGCGCTCGGCGGTCGCCATGGCGCGCCAGCCGAACGCAGTTGCGCCAGGGCCATCGGCGAAGCTCTCGCCGCCGACTGCAGTCGTCGACGGTCCGCGCGCGGTCGCCGGGTTGCTACCGTCGTCGTCGCTGCCGATGGCTACCGCGTCGGTGCCATCCGAAATGGCACCGGTCCCCAGCGCCACGCCGCCATTGCCGGTGGTGATGGCATCTTCACCGCATTCGGTGGAATTGATGTTTGCCGAGTTGCAGCCTGGGGTCTCGTCGGCCTGCGCGGGAGCCGCAAGCGCGAGCGTGGCGGTGCCGGCAAGAAGAGCTGCGGCCAGGCGGGTTTCGATTGTCTTGATCATAGTGCTTTCTTTCTTTCCGTATTGGACCAGAAAGCCGATCGACGCGGGTCATCCTCTCACACAGTCGGCGTTATCATCGCGCGATGCTGCACGAATACCTACGGGTCTCGGCTGCCACCTCGATCGAGATGACGCCAGCAGCTACCCGGAGGGGTGCATATCGGATGCACCCTGCCTCAAGAAAAAGTGAAAAATTTGGCAAGCTATTGAAATTACGACGCTAAAATCGCGAAAAATATCAGACCTTGTCCAGCACCCCGGCCAAGATGATTGGCATGGTCGGAGTTTCATGCGGCACGCCGGTATCCTCTTCGAACGTCACCGCTAGCGTTGCGCCCGCCACAAGCAGTCCGGTTTCCTCTTCGCTCAGGTCGCGTGCGAAATTGCCGTCCTGCGGGATCGCGCCAAGCGAAATCGGCGCTCCACCTTCTGGAATGACCCATAATTCGGGCGTCTTCCCTGCCTCGACCTCGAGCCCGGCAATGGTGAGCGCAAGGCGGCGATTGTCGGGATCGATCCGGCTGGCAAGGCGGCGGCCCGCTTCTTCGTCCTGCAACTGGGCGACGAACTGGTCGCTCGGCACGGCGGCAATATCCGGCGGCGCGGTTTCTATCGTCGTTGGCGTCGAAAGGAACAGCGCCAGCGCGGCTGCGGCTGCTCCGAGGCCCGCCAATGCAGTGGCAATGCTCCACGGTGCAGGGCCGCGGCGGCGATCTTCGATGCGCAGTTCGGTTGTATCGGAAGACAGCGCATCGATGCGCGCCTCAATGCCCTTCCAGACGTGGGGCGACGGCGTGTAAGTGCCTGCCGCCTCCGCCATCGCGCCGAGCCGCAGTTCCCACCATTCGACCGCTTCGGCAAAGACCCTGTCGGCAAGCACCAAACGGCGCGCGGCGGCCAGTTCCGCGCCTTCGAGGACGCCGAGCGCCAATTCGCCCGCTTTCAGGTAGGGATCGTCGGCGTCGATGGTCGTGTCGTCAGCCACTCAAACAGCCCTTCAGTCCCGCCAGGCCGCGCCTGATCCAACTCTTCATCGTGCCCAGCGGCACTTCCACCAGATCAGCAAGTTCGGAGTGCGAATAGCCGTCAAAGAAAGCCAGCTTGATCGACCTGCGATGATCTTTCGAAAGTTCCTTCAGGCACCGTTCGAGCGCGGCACTGTCTTCCATGTCGCACAGCCATTCGTCAGCCGGCTTAAGGTCGCGATCCTCGACTTCGGGCAGCGTGTCGCCAGCGAGTTCAGCGCCCTTGCCGTCGCGGCGCAAATCGTTGAGGGCTGTGTTGCGAGCGATCGTGCAAAGCCACGTAATCGGACTGCCCTTGGATGCCTCGAAGCGTCCCGCCCTGCGCCAGACCTTGACGTAGACATCCTGCAGCAGGTCTTCCGCGCGTTCGCGCTCGCGCACGATCCGGACGATCGTTCCGTAAAGCTTTGAGGAGGTGAGCTGGTAGACGGTATTCAGCGCCGCCCGGTCACCATCCGCGACACCGGCCATTGCCACCAGCAATTGCGTGCGCCTGTCGGACATCGCGACCTACCCCCCAACGAACTCAAGGCTCTACCACGTACAATTGCTTGTCAACCAATCATCTAGGTCTCGTACTCCGCTTCCCATTTCGCACTCGCACAAAAAAGCGCGAGCCAAACCGCGCGAACTGCGCTATAG
>CAZTEV010000210.1:0-3827 GCA_964612785.1 uncultured Roseivivax sp.
CTGTTCAACATGGACGGTGAGGTGATCGGCGTGAACACCGCGATCCTGTCGCCCACGGGCGGCTCCATCGGTATCGGCTTCTCCATGGCCTCGAACGTGGTCACGCGGGTCGTCGATCAGCTGCAGGAATTCGGCGAGACGCGGCGCGGCTGGCTGGGCGTGCGCATCCAGGACGTCACCGACGACGTGGCTGAGGCCATGGGCCTCGCCTCCACCAACGGCGCGCTCGTGACCGACGTGCCCGAGGGGCCCGCGCGCGATGCGGGCATGCAGTCGGGCGATGTCATCACCAAGTTCGACGGGCGCGACGTGGTCGATACCCGCGGCCTCGTGCGCCAGGTCGGCAACACTGCCGTCGGCAAGGCGGTGCGCGTCGTCGTCAACCGCGATGGGGCGACGGAGACGCTGATGGTCACGCTTGGCCGCCGCGAGGATGCCGAAAGCGCGGATGCCGGAACGCCCGAGCCCGAAGCGCCGGAGACGCCGTCGACGGCCAACCTGCTGGGCCTGACGCTGGCCCTGCCCAACGAGGAGCTGGCCGGAGAATACGGCATCGACGCCGACATGACCGGCCTCGTCGTGACCGAGGTCGACGAGGCGAGCGAAGCCTTCGAAAAGGGCATGCGCCCGGGCGACGTCATCACCGAGGCAGGCCGCGAACCGGTGGCCGAGATCGCCGATCTCGAGGATCGCATCGCCGCGGCAGGCGAGGCCGGACGCAAGTCCATTCTCCTGCTCGTGCGCCGTGCGGGCGATCCGCGCTTCGTGGCGCTCAGCCTCGAAGAGTGATCCTGCAGACGCGGACATCCCAGAACAGGGCAGGGCGCGGATCACCGTGCCCTGTCTGTCGTTCCGGGGCACGCCTGCGCGTCAAAAGGGGGCCAAAGCCATGACCGACGCGACCGATCCGGGCACCTTGCGCTTCTATGACGGCGCGGCGGAAGATTATGTCGCGATGGGCGAGGGCCGCGTCAGCCGCCATCTAGACGGTTTTCTGGATCGCCTCGCCCCCGGTGCGCGCGTGCTGGAACTGGGCTGCGGCGGCGGCCGGGATGCGGAGGCGATGATCGCCCGCGGCTTCGACGTCGACCCGACCGATGGCAGCCCCGAGATCGCCCGTCAGGCCGAAGCCCGCCTGGGCCGCCCGGTCCGCGTCATGCCCTTCGACCAGCTCGACGCACGCGCGGAATATGACGGCGTCTTCGCCCATGCCGCCCTTCTGCATGTGCCGCGCGCAGGCCTTCCGCGCGTCTTCACCGCGATTCATCTGGCCCTGCGTCCGGGCGGCGTATTTCTGTCGAGCTTCAAGGCCGGCGAGGCAGACGGCCGCGACCGCCTCGGGCGTTACTACAACTACCCGTCCGCGGCGGTGCTGCGCGCGACCTGCGATGCGTCCGGCCCCTGGGAAGAGCTGGCCCTCTTGACCTATGAAGGCGGCGGGTACGATCCGGGCGAACGGTTGACCTGGCTCGCCCTGACCCTGCGCAAACCCGGCTAGGGTTGCGCGGCGCCGGGCCCTTGGGCTGCAGTGTCGGCCTCGTCCAGCTCCACCGCGATCAGGCCCAGCTCGCGCGCCGTGCTCAGCGCCAGCTTGTCGCTGTCGAGCCCGCGATCCCGCTGAAACGCCGCGACGGCCGCCCGCGTGGGCGGATCGAGCCGCTCGGTCACCACCCCCTGATAATAGCCCCGCGCCACAAGCGCGCGCTGAAGCGAGGCGATGAAGTCCGGTGTGAAGGCGGGCGGGCAGGGCGCAGGGAATCGTACCTCTTCGCGCGGGCGGACCAGCTTGGGCACAGGCGCGTTGCGGTAGATCGGTGCGCGCACCAGCGTGCCGTCTTCGGCGCGGACCTCGGGCACGACCAGAACCTGTCCGGGCACCTGCGTATAGACCGCGGGCGTCCGCTCGGTGGCGTAACAGCCACCCGCCGGATCCGGCCGGGAATCGTCGTCGCCCAGGCCCATCGTGTTGAAATCGGGCCGCGCGTCGCCCCCGGCGCCCGGCGTCATCGGCGCGCAGGCGGTCGCAAGCATCAGGCCGCCCAGACAGACGGAAAGGACCGCGATGCGGGTCATGTATCGTGGGGCCTCTGCTCTGCCTCTTTGCGGCAGATTACCCTGTTTCGCGCTTTTGCGAAAGCGCCTGCGGGCGCGGGGCCTCCTGAGGCGCCACAAGCCGGTCGAGCAGCGCCGATATATCCTCGATCTCCTCGGCGAGGACATGGGTCACGCCGTTGTCGCGCTGCACCCGACCCGTCACCCGCAGCATCCGTCCCGCGATCACTGCGCGGCGGAAGCGTTCGTAGATGCCGCGCCAGACGATGACGTTCACCACCCCGGTCTCGTCCTCGAGGGTCAGGAAGATGACCCCCTTCGCGGTGCCGGGCCGCTGGCGCAGGATGACAAGCCCTGCCACCGCCACCCGCGCGCCCTGCGGCGGCACGCCCAGCCGGTCGGCGGTCAGGCAGGAAGGCGGGCGCGGCCATGGGTCTGCGGCCTGCGATACGGGGCGGGATGGGGCGATCTGCATGAGAACGAATATAGAACAAATGCGCCCCGCGACAATCCGCGAGTGCAAAAGACTTTATCCCGCCGCGCCCCTCGCCTATGTCCACCGGAAATCTTGTCCGAGGGAGATCCGAGAATGGCGAAAATCACCTATATCGAGCATAACGGCACCGAACACGTCGTCGAGGTCAAGACCGGCATGACGGTCATGGAAGGCGCCCGCGACAACGGCATTCCCGGCATCGAGGCCGATTGCGGCGGTGCCTGCGCCTGCTCCACCTGCCATGTCTATGTCGATCCCGCCTGGGCCGACAAGCTGCCCGCCAAGGAGGACATGGAAGAGGACATGCTCGATTTCGCCTATGAGCCCGATCCCGCCCGGTCGCGCCTGACCTGCCAGCTCAAGGTCACCGATGCGCTTGACGGCCTCGTGGTGCAGATGCCCGAAAAGCAGATCTGAGCGATGCGCGGCGCGGTCCTCGCCGCCGCCCTGAGCCTTCTTGCGGGCCCGCTCGCGGCGACCGAGATCACCGCCGCGCGCTATGACGGTCCGACCACGCGCTACGCCCATGGCGTGCTGGGCGATGCCGTCGAATACGAAGACCTCGTCGTCACGCTCGATGACGGGCGCGTCGTCACCGCCCATTGGGACGCACCCATGGTCTTCGAGGATACCGCGCCGCGCCTTGCGGATGTGGACGGAGATGGCGCGCCCGAGGTGATCACGGTCGAGACCCATGCCGAGCAAGGCGCACGGCTCGCGATCTGGCACTGGGACGGGACCGCGCTGCGCCACCGCGCGACAGGCGATTTCGTCGGTCAGCGCAATCGCTGGCTCGCGCCCGCAGGCGTCGTCGATCTCGACGGCGACGGCAGGGTGGAGATCGCCTATGTGGACCGCCCGCATCTCGCCAAGACCCTGCGGCTCTTCCATCTGGACGGTGCAACCCTGCGCGAGATCGCCCGCGCCCCGGACCTTACCAACCACCGCATCGGCTGGGATTACATTCTGGGCGGTGCGGCGACCTGCGGGGCTGTGCCCGCGCTGATCCTCGCCAGCGGCGACTGGTCGAAGACGGTGCGCCTCACCTGGGACGGCATGACGCTCCGCTCTGAGGGGCTAGGCCCCTGGTCCCCCGCCCGCGCCGAGGCCGCGCTGCGCTGCCGCCGACCCCGCCGCCCGCGTCACGGTCCCGCAACAGCACCCGTGTTCGCCGCATCGGCTCCCGACCCGCGTCGCGCGCGCGCCATTGCCAAAGCCGTGCTGCCCCTTGCCGCTTCACCTTTCCAAACTGTCGCCCGGGGGTGAATTGGCCGCAGGC
>CAZTEV010000211.1:0-2428 GCA_964612785.1 uncultured Roseivivax sp.
CGGTGTTCTGCCAGAGGCGCGTGGCCATCATGTGCTCGGCCTCCTCGATGGTGACACCATCGACATGGTCGATCACCTCGCCCACCGCGTAATCGCCGAGGCGATGCGGCTCACCGGCCAGCGTGAAGTCGTATCCGGTGAAATCGAGCCCGGCCGGAATGGTCAAGTCCGACACGGCGAGCGTCTTTTTCAGATCGGGCAGCACCGTCTCGGGTGCGGGCGCTTCAAGATCGCGTTTGCGGACCATCACCCAGCGGCAATATTCCATCACCGGCCGGTCGTCCTGATCGAAGCCGCGCGTGCGCACATAGACGACACCCGACTTGCCATTCGAGTTCTGCTTGAGGCCGATCACCTCGGATTGCGAACGCAGCGTCGTGCCGGGATAGACCGGGCGCAGCCAGCGCCCCTCCGCATATCCCAGATTGGCGACCGCGTTCAGCGACACGTCCGGGACGGTCTTGCCGAAGACGACGTGAAACGCCGCCAGATCATCGAGCGGGCTTTGCGGCAAGCCGCAGGCCGCCGCGAAGGCGTCCGAGGAATAAAGCGCATGCCGCGCGGGATAGAGCGCGTGATACAGCGCGCGTTCGCCCGCGCCCACGGTGCGCGGCACCGCGTGGTCGATCACCTGCCCGATGCGGTAATCCTCGAAGAAATAGCCCGCATGGGTCTTGGGAGCGCGCTGTGCCTCGTCCTTCATCATTGCGCTCCGAGCTTCATATCGGGCGAATAGGTGCCCTCGACGTCTTTGGTGACGGCCTGGCCGCAGCGCATCACGCCGTTGGCGGTATCGAAGGCGTAGACCGGATCGCCATAAAGCTCCCAGCCCTTGGACAGCGCCTCGGAGACCTTGTGGCAGAAGGCCGAGGTGTCGTCCTCGGTCAGCATACGGTAGAGTTTCATCGGATCCCCTGTGGTTGGATCAGGACGGGAAGGGCCAGACGCCCAGCCAGGCATGGATGCCGGTGATGATGCCGAACATGACAAGCGTGATGACGACCAGAAGCACGTCCTTCTTGGCCGGTCCCCGCGCCGGGCGCTCCCAGTCGGTGGTGCGGTTGATGACGATGACTTCCACCACCGCCCAGGCCAGCATCGCGCCGAACAGGATGATCGAGGCCAGATCGCCGTTGACCAGAAGATGCGCCACCGCCCAGACCTTCACGGCGGTCAGCTGCGGGTGGCGCATGGCGCCGCGCAGACGCCCCGTGGTCGCGCTCATGCCGTAAAAGAACACCGCGCCCAGCATCAGAAGATTGTTCACATGCACGAGGAATGCGGGCGGCGTCCACACGGTGATGAAGGGCGCCCAGCGATAGCCGAAGATCATTGCGACGAGCCCTGCAAGGATGACAACCGCGACCACGCCCTTGCCCGCATTGCCCAGATTGGCGCGCAGATCGGGGGCGAGACGCTTGAACAGATGCGAAGCCACCCAGAGCGCAATGCCGAGAATCATCAGGGCCATGGGGATTATCCTTTCGCGATCGCCTCGATTGCCTCTGCTTGTGCCAGCAAGCTGCGCGCCGTGTCCACATGCAGGTTCTCGACGATCTTACCGTCGACGACCGCGACGCCCTGCCCTTCGGCCTTGGCGGCCTCATAGGCCTCGATCTGGCGGCGGGCGAGGTCCAGTTCCGCCTCGGAGGGGCCGAATTCCGCATTGGCGATCTCGACCTGGGCCGGGTGGATCAGCGTCTTGCCGTCAAAGCCCATGTCGCGGCCCTGGCGGCACTCAGCGGCCAGCCCTTCGACATCCTTGAAGGCGTTGTAGACGCCGTCGACGATGGCGATGCCCTCGGCCCGCGCGGCCAGCAGGCAATGCCCGAGCGCGGGCAGCATCGCCAGCCGGTCGGGCGTCGTGCGCGAGCGCAGCTCTTTCGCCAGATCGTTCGTGCCCATCACGAACCCGTCGAGCAACGGATGCGCCGCGATGGAGGCCGCGTGCAGGATGCCCCGGGGCGTCTCCATCATTGCCCAGAGCCGCGCCTCGTCGGTGAGGGCCATCACCTCGTTCAGCTGGGCGGCGCTTTCGACCTTGGGCACCAGCACCGCATCCGCGGACATCTCCGCCGCCGCGCGGGCGTCGTCCTTGCCCCATTCGGTCTCGAGCCCGTTGATCCGCACCATGGTGAAGCGCGCGCCGAACCCGCCCTTGGACAGTTCTTCGGCCAGCGTGTCGCGCGCGGCGGCCTTTTCGTCGGGCGACACCGCGTCTTCCAGATCGAAGATGATCGCATCCACGGGCAGGCTGCGCGCCTTGTCGATGGCGCGGGGCTTCGATCCGGGAATGTAGAGGACGGAACGGTAGGGGCGGCTGATCATGGCGGGGCCTCTCGCGCTGGCTTGCGAAATATAATTGCGTGCAGACCCACCAGTTTTGGACGAAACATTCAAGAGAAAATTCCGCAGCGCAGCAAAAAGG
>CAZTEV010000211.1:2528-3803 GCA_964612785.1 uncultured Roseivivax sp.
CTCGTGGCCAGCGGGACAGGGTTCCACACACTGCTGCAGATCCCGCCCGGGCGCCCGGTCTGACGCGCCCGGCGCTCAGGTCAGCGCATCCCAGATCAGCTTCGTGCCGGTGACGGCCAGAAGCACGTAGGTGATCCCGAAGAACAGCCGCTCGGGCACCCGGTGATGCGCCTTCACGCCGATGAAGGTGCCCAGAAGCGCAAAAGGCACGAGCGCCGCCGCCAGAAGCAGCCCGTCGCCCGACAGGATCCCCATCGCGCCATACATGCCGACCTTCGAGAGGTTCAGCGCCCAGAAGGTCAGCACGGTCGTCGCCTGAAACGCGGTCTTCGACAGGCCGCGCCCCAGCAGGAAGACCGCCGCGGCAGGCCCGCCTGCATGGCTGACGAAACTGGTGAAGCCCGCGGCCAGACCGGCGACGATGCCGGTCTTTGTGCCCATCTCGCGCTCGATCCTTATGAGCCCCGATTTCTGCGCCCATTGCCAGGCGATGAAGGTCAGGCAGACCAGTCCGATCACCAGCCGGATCGCATCGGGGCTGGTGAATTCGTAAAACAGCGCCCCCAGCGCCCCGCCGGGCAGGCCCGCATAGATCAGCAGCCGCGCCTCGGGCCAGGCCCATTTCTTCCAGTAGGGCTTCAGCGAGGCCAGATCGATCACCATCAGCACCGGCAGCATGATGCCCAAAGCCGCCCCAGGATCGAGCACGATGGCCAGAATCGATGCCGAGGCGAAGGCCGCGCCCGATCCGAATCCGCCCTTGGAGATGCCCGCGAAGATCACGGCGGGCACCGCGATGGCGTAGACGGACCAGCTGAGCAGCTCCATGTCGGAAGACCTTTAATTTGCGCCTTTGCGCAGACTTAGCGTCTTCGCGACCCGGCGGACAGGGCAAGGCGCCGCCTTTTCGATTTTCCGCATCGCAGCGACACAGGCTTGCGCGCGGGTCCGGTATTGCTTACCCCACAGATCGAAATTTACCGAACCGGAGAGATATTCCATGGCCAGACCCAAGATCGCGCTGATCGGCGCAGGTCAGATCGGCGGTACGCTCGCGCACCTCGCCGCGCTGAAGGAATTGGGGGACGTCGTTCTGTTCGACATCGCCGAGGGCACGCCCGAGGGCAAGGCGCTCGACATCGCCGAATCGGGCCCGTCGGAAGGCTTCGACGCGACGCTCAAAGGCACGCAGGATTACGCCGATATCGCAGGCGCAGACGTCTGCATCGTCACAGCCGGTGTGCCGCGCAAGCCCGGCATGAGCCGCGACGACCT
>CAZTEV010000212.1:0-3764 GCA_964612785.1 uncultured Roseivivax sp.
CGCTGGTCGCGCTGACCGAATATCTGCGCACCATCCAGGTTACGCGCTGAGCCAGCTTACATTCCGAGGCTGCCTGCGGCGCGCGGAAACGGGCGCGCCCCGGCGCGGGGCCGGGCCGCGCCCGTGCGAGAGGCTCTGTCTCTCGCGCTCTCCGGAGGTATTTATGGTCCGGTCGTGACAGGGGCGGGGTGCGCCGTGACGAGACGGCGGATCATCGACCAGTAGAGGTCCTCGACCTCGGGCAGGGACAGCCGGCCGCCGTCGCGGTACCAGGTGTTGACCTGGGTCAGCATCCCGATGATGGCGAAGGCGGTGATGCGCGGATCGTCGATATCGAAGCGGCCCGCCGCGCAGCCCTCCTGCAGGATCTTCACCAGAGCGCCTTCGTAGCGGCGGCGCAGCGCCTCGATCTCGGCGAAATGGTCGGGATCGAGATTGCGCAGCTCCATGTAGGAGATGAAGACCGCCGAGGGTCGTTCGGAATTGAAGCGCAGGTGGAAGCGCGTGAAGGCTTCGAGGCGGCCCAGCGGATCGGCGGGCGCCTCCCAGGCGTCATAGGCGGCGAGCAATTCCTGCATGTGCCCGCGCAGAAGCGTGAACAAAAGCGTCTGTTTGTCGGGAGTGTAGTTGTATAGTGCGCCCGCCTGCACGCCCACCTCGGCTGCGATCTGGCGCATGGAGACGGCGGCGAAGCCGTGGCGCGCAAAGAGGCGCAGCGCCGCGCGTTCCACGCGCGGGCCGGTGATGTCGGAATGGGAACCGCGCGTTCGAGCCATGGCGCGATAGTGATATGAACGCTTGTTCAGATCAAGCCGCCTTGGCCCGCCCGGCGCGGCGGCGGACTTGCCAAGGCCCGGGCGCTCGGGCAAGACGGGCGGGCTGACTGACCGGATTGCCCATGCGCGCGCCTGCCTTCCTTCTTGCCATAGCCCTTGGCCTCATGGGCTGCACGCAGTTCCCCGAGCTGGACGAAACCGCCACGCCCGGCGTGGCCGAGGCGCCTTATCCCGATCTTCTGCCGCTCGAGACGCTTTTGCGCGGCGCGCCGCCGCGCGCGACGCCGGATCTGCGTGCGGGCGTCGCGGACCGCGCGGCGGCCCTGCGGGCGCGGGCGGCGTTTCTGCAGCGCCCGGTGATCGACCCGGCAACCCGCGCGCGCATGGATCGCGGCATCGACGCCTCCTGAGACGCGTTGCAGCGGCGGGCGCGAGCGGCTAGAGGGTCGGCAAACACGTCTTTGATCCCGATCCGCGAAAAGGAGCCCGTGCGCCCATGTCTGACCCCTTGCGTCTTGGAATTGCAGGCCTCGGCACGGTCGGGGCGGGTGTCGTCAAGATCGTGCGGCAGAAGGCGAACCTTCTGGCCACGCGCACCGGGCGGCCCATCCAGATCGTTGCGGTCTCGGCGCGCAACCGCGACAAGGATCGCGGCGTGCGGCTGAACGATTTCGCCTGGGAAGACGATCCGGTGGCGCTGGCGCGCCGCGAGGACGTGGATGTCTTCGTCGAGCTGATGGGCGGCTCGGACGGACCGGCCAAGGCCGCGACGCAGGCGGCGCTTGCGGCGGGCAAGGACGTGGTCACCGCCAACAAGGCGATGCTCGCGCATCACGGCCAGGCGCTGGCGCAGCTTGCGGATGAACAGGATGCGGTGTTGCGCTTCGAGGCGGCGGTCGCAGGCGGCATCCCGGTCATCAAGGCGCTGACCGAGGGACTTGCCGGCAACGAGATCAGCCGCGTCATGGGCGTGATGAACGGCACCTGCAACTACATCCTGACACGGATGGAATCGGCCGGGCTGACCTATCGGCAGGCCTTCGACGAGGCCGACGACCTGGGCTATCTCGAAGCCGATCCCGAGCTCGATGTGGGCGGTATCGATGCGGGCCACAAGCTGTCGCTTCTGGCGGCCATCGCCTTCGGCACCCAGGTCGATTTCGCGGGCGTGAGGCTCGAGGGGATCGGCAAGGTCACCATCGACGACATCCGTCAGGCGGCGGATATGGGTTACAAGATCAAGCTGCTCGGCGTGGCGCGGATGACCGGTCGCGGGCTCGAGCAGCGCATGGCGCCCTGCCTCGTGCCGCAGACCTCGCCGCTGGGCCAGCTTGATGGCGGCACCAACATGGTAGTGATCGAGGGCGACAGCGTCGGCCAGATCGTCATGCGGGGTGCGGGCGCGGGCGAGGGGCCCACGGCCTCGGCCGTTCTGGGCGACGTGATGGACATCGCGCGGGGCCTGCGCATCTCGACCTTCGGCAAGCCGGCCGCCGCGCTCAACCGGGCGCAATCGGCGACCGTGGCGACGCCCGCACCCTATTACCTGCGCATGCGGCTTCTCGACAAACCCGGCGCGCTGGCCAAGGTGGCGACGGCCCTGGGCGATGCGGGGATCTCGATCAACCGGATGCGGCAATACGATCATTCGCAGGACACCGCGCCCGTGCTGATCGTCACCCACAAGACGACGCGCGACGCGCTCGATCAGGCCATCGGCGCGATGAGCACGTCGGGCGTCCTTGGAAGCGATCCGGTTGCGCTCCGCATCGAGGAAGTCTGAGCCCATCCATGCGGGTCTCGCGGTGGTGATCCGCGACGCCCGCGTGCTGCTCGTGCGCCGGGCCAACAAGCCCGATGCGGGGCTTTGGGGCTATCCCGGTGGCAAATGCGAAGGCGCGGAGCCGCCCGATCAGGCCGCGCGGCGGGAATTGTACGAGGAAACGGGCCTTCGGGCGCGCCACCTCACGCCGCTTGGCCGGTTCACGGTCGCCCCGCCCGGATTTCACTACATCCTGCATGCCTATCTCTGCGCGGGTACGACAGAAGCGCCCGTGGCCGCCGACGATGCCCAGGAGGCGCGCTGGTTCCCGGTCTCGGACGTGATCGCCGGGCGTTACCTGATGAGCCGCGATGTGGACCGGTTGTGCCTGCGCGCGCTGGGGCTCGGGTTTTAATCTGCGTAGGGGCCGCCTTGTCCTTGCGAAGCCGCGCCGCGCCGGGGTAGGCATAGCGCGATCATTTTATAACAGTGCCGGAGCCCGCCATGACCGCCCCCACCGATTTCAACGATCGCATGTTGTCCCTCGGGCTGGCCCGCGTGGCCGAGCAGGCGGCCATCGCCTCGGCCGATTTCATCGGACGCGGGGACGAGAAGGCAGCCGATCAGGCGGCGGTGAACGCCATGCGCGAGCAGCTCAACAAGCTCGACATCCAGGGAACGGTGGTGATCGGCGAGGGCGAACGCGACGAGGCGCCGATGCTCTATATCGGTGAGGAAGTGGGCAGCGGAAACGGCCCCGGCGTCGATATCGCGCTCGATCCGCTGGAAGGCACGACGCTGACCGCGAAGGACATGCCCAACGCGCTGACCGTCATCGCCATGGGGCCACGCGGCTCCATGTTGCACGCGCCCGACGTCTATATGGACAAGCTTGCCGTGGGCCCCGGCTTTCCCGAGGGCGTCGTCACGCTGGACATGTCGCCCCGGGAACGGGTGGAGGCACTGGCCAAGGCCAAGTCCTGCAACACCGACGAGATCACGGTCTGTATCCTCGAACGCCCCCGGCACGAGGACATGATCGCCGAGGTGCGCAGCACCGGCGCGGCGATCCGTCTGATCACCGACGGCGACGTGGCAGGCGTGATGCACACGGCCGAGCGCAACATCACCGGCATCGACATGTATATGGGATCGGGCGGTGCGCCCGAGGGTGTGCTGGCCGCATCGGCGCTGAAATGCATGGGCGGGCAGATCTATGGCCGCCT
>CAZTEV010000213.1:0-3764 GCA_964612785.1 uncultured Roseivivax sp.
CCGGTCATGAAGAATTCCGACAGGCGGTTGTTCAACACGCCCTTGCCGTCGATCACGTCCTTCTTCTCGGCGTTGAAGGCCGTGGCGTCGTCCTTGAAATACTGCACGATGGTGCCGGGACGCGGGCCTTCATAAAGGATTTTCGCCTTGCCTTCGTAGATCTTCTTGCGGCGTGCCATGGGGGCCCTTTCGCTCAGCGGAATCGGCGCGCCCAGCTTGCGGCCCGCCCGTTGGCGTCCGTTTAGTGCATGGCCCCATTTCCCGCAAGCGCGCTGCCGTCCCCGCTTGCGGGTGCTCGGGACGGGGCCTAGTCTGGAGGCAAATCAGGACAGGAGAGAGCACATGACAACCTTCGACGATCGCGAAAGCGCCTTCGAGAACAAGTTTGCCCATGACGCGGAGATGGAATTCCGCGCCGAGGCGCGCCGCAACAAGCTTCTGGGCCTCTGGGCGGCGGAGATGCTGGGCAAGAAGGGCGCCGATGCCGAGGCCTACGCCAAAGAGGTCATCAAGGCCGATTTCGAGGAAGCGGGCCACGAAGACGTCGTGCGCAAGGTTGCGGGCGATCTGGGCGATGCCGCAACGGCGGACGAGATCCGCAAGAAGATGGCAGAGCTTCTGGTCGTCGCCAAAGGCCAGCTTGTCGAGGAACACTGAACCACGGCGCCAAGCGCACCAACCACACAAGAAAAAGGCCCCCGCCCCTCAAGGTCGGGGGCCCTTTCTTTTCTCCCAAGCCCTCGCCAACAGGCACCAACCCGCCTCACATCCGCGCGCCCCACCCTCGGATCGGCGCGCTGCCCCCCCTGTCACGACCGGACCATAAATACCTCTCGGGGGAGCGCGAGGGGGCAGACAGCCCCCTCGCTTTCTATGCGCGCCATTTCTCAGGCAAAATGACGGTGGGGCTGAAAGCGCCCTTCCTGGCCAAACGCAGGATCCATCGCAGCACCCGCCAGGCGTGCCGCAGGACAAACCGTCCCACGCTGAACCTCAACATCTTCTTGAAGATTATGAATTTGCGTCATGCGGCCCGATCCGTCACACGGGGGCTCAGATCCACGCGCGAGCCGAAAGTGCCTAACCCCATGTCCAACGCCCTCACCGACCTTCTGAAAACGCGCGACTGGCTTCTGGCCGATGGTGCCACGGGAACGAACCTTTTCAATATGGGGCTCTCTTCGGGCGATGCGCCGGAATTCTGGAACATTCACGAGCGTGACAAGATCCGCGCGCTCTATCACGGCGCGGTGGAGGCCGGGTCGGACATCTTCCTCACCAATTCCTTCGGCGGCAATGCCTCGCGGCTGAAGTTGCATGACGGACAGAACCGCGTGCGCGAGCTGAACATGGCCGCCGCCGAGCTTGGCCGCGAGATCGCGGATCAGGCGGGGCGGCCCGTCGTGGTGGCGGGTTCGGTCGGGCCCACGGGCGACATCATGCAGCCGGTGGGCAGTCTCAGCCACGAAGACGCGGTCGCGATGTTCCACGAACAGGCCGAGGCGCTGCGCGATGGCGGGGCCGATGTGCTCTGGGTCGAGACCATATCGGCGCCCGAGGAATTCCGCGCCGCGGCCGAGGCCTTCGCGCTGGCAGACATGCCCTGGTGCGGCACGATGAGCTTCGACACCGCGGGCCGGACCATGATGGGCCTGACCTCGTCGGACATGGTGGCGCTGGTTCAGGGCCTGCCGAACCCGCCGCTGGCCTTCGGCGCGAATTGCGGCGTGGGCGCGTCGGACCTGCTGCGGACCGTGCTGGGCTTCTCAGCCGAGGATCCGCAGATCCCGGTGATCGCCAAGGGCAATGCGGGCATTCCGCGCTTCGAGGACGGGCATATCCATTATGACGGCACGCCCGAGCTGATGGCCGAATACGCGGTGATGGCGCGCGATGCGGGCGCCACGATCATCGGCGGCTGCTGCGGCACCATGCCCGACCATCTGCGCGCGATGCGCGCCGCGCTCGAGACGCGGCCGCGCGGCGACCGGCCCGCGCTGTCCGAGATCGAGGCCAGGATCGGCGGCTTCTCCTCCGCCTCGGACGGGACCGGAGCGGATGCACAGGCAGAGGGCGCGGCCCGTCGCAGCGGCGGACGTCGGCGCCGCCGGGCCTGATGCGCTCAGAACAGAGCCAACTGATCGCCCGCGCGCGGCGGGACCTGAAACAGGTCCGTGCGCAGGGGCGCCGTGGGACGGTCGAGGCCCAGACGCTTCGCCGCCAGCGCGAAACGCTGCGCGACGATGCGGGCATAATGCCCCTCCCCGCGCATGCGCTTGTGCCAGTCGGACGCATAGGGCTTGCCGCCGTGCATTTCGCACAGGCGCGCCATGACCCGCGCCGCCCGGTCGGGATAATGCGTCTCGAGCCAGTCCTGCCACAGGGGCGCCACCTCGCGCGGAAGGCGCAGCATGATCCAGCTGGCGGCATCCGCGCCTGCATCGCGCCCGGCCTCAAGGATTGCCTCCAGCTCGGGATCGGTGAGCGCCGGAACCAGCGGCGAGGCCATGAGCCGCACCGGGATCCCGGCCTCCGTCAGGCGCCGGATCGTCGCGAGGCGGCGGGCGGGGGCCGGAACGCGCGGCTCCATCCGGCGGGCGAGCGTCGGATCGAGGGTCGTCACCGAAATTCCCACCCGTGCGAGCCCCCGCGCCGCCATGTCGGACAGAATGTCGATATCCCGCTCGATCAGCGTGCCCTTGGTGACGATAGCGACCGGATGGTCGTGATCGCGCAGCACCTCCAGAAGGCGCCGCATGATGCCGTACTCCCGCTCAAGCGGCTGGTAGGGATCGGTATTGGTGCCGATGGCGATGGTTGCGGGGCGGTAGGTGCGTTTGCGCAATTCGCGCGCCAGCACCTCGGGCGCTTCGGGGCGGGCAATCAGCCGCGTCTCGAAATCGAGGCCGGGCGACAGGCCCAGATAGGCGTGGCTCGGGCGGGCGAAGCAGTAGATGCAGCCATGTTCGCAGCCGCGATAGGGATTGATCGTGCGGTCAAAGGGCAGATCCGGCGAGCGGACGTAATTGATGACCGAGCGCGGCACCTCGCAGCTGACCTGCGTGCGTTCGATCCGCGTCTCCTCAAGGATGTCCCACCCGTCATGGGCGTCTTCGCGCACGAAGCGCTCGAACCGGCCCGCATCCCGGCTGGCCGCGCCGCGGCCCGGACGCGCCGCGTCACTGATATGGGTCTGATGTCGGGCCACGGCGCAAAACTAGAACACACCAAGAACATTCGCAATGGCTTCCGTGTCACACATGGGCCGGAGCGCACAAAAACGTCGGTTGCGCGATCCTCCGTGTCGCAATCCGGCACACACCTGAACGGCTTTGCGGCCATTGCTCGGCGAAACGCCGGCGCCGGGCGCAATCCGTCGACCGCAAGAAAGGACGTGAGACATGTCTGACCAAGAAGACGATCTGATCCTGTCGGAACTCCCGGACGAGGAACTCGTGCCGCAGATGCACGACGATCTGTACGATGGCCTGAAGGAAGAGATCGAGGAGGGCGTGAACATCCTGCTCGAGCGCGGATGGGAACCCTACAGGATCCTGACCGAGGCGCTGGTGGCGGGCATGACCATCGTCGGCCGCGATTTCCGCGATGGCATCCTGTTCGTGCCCGAGGTGCTGCTGGCCGCCAATGCGATGAAGGGCGGCATGGCCATCCTGAAGCCCCTTCTGGCCGAGACCGGCGCGCCGCGCATGGGCAAGATGGTGATCGGCACCGTGAAGGGCGACATCCACGACATCGGCAAGAAC
>CAZTEV010000214.1:0-3735 GCA_964612785.1 uncultured Roseivivax sp.
ATGAACGCAAGCGGATGTCGAAGAGCGCGTGATCCAACAGAAAACGCCGGGCCTCGGGCCCGGCGTTTTTACTTTGGCGAGGAAAGCCCGCGAGGGCTTGAGGAGCGGCTACTCCGTCAATTCCACGATCAGCAGGTCGCGCTCGGAGGCGTCGCGGGCATGGCTCAGCGCCTCCTGATAGGCGTCCGAACGATAGCAGGCCTCTGCCGCCTCGAGCGAGGGGAAGCGCGCAACAACGTGGCGCTCCCGTTCCGCACCGCCTGCGGTCTTGTTGCCTTCGAGCACGAGGTACTTGCCGCCGCGCGCCAGAAATTCGCCGCCATGATCGGCAATCGCGGGACCGGCCAGCTTGGCGTATTTGCCATAGGCCTCGGCGTCGGTCACATGCACATGGGCAATCCAGAGTGCGGGCATCTTATCCTCCGATCACGGCTTCCGCCGCCTTGATGGCTTGGTCTGCATTCTCGGCCGAGGCGGCGCCGCCCTGCGCCATGTCGGGACGACCGCCGCCGCCCTTGCCGCCAAGCGCCTCGACCGCGGCCTTCACCAGATCCACAGCCGAGACCTGGCCCGTCAGATCCTCGGTCACGCCGGCCGCCACGGCGGCTTTGCCGTCCGCATCGGCCACCAGCAGGATCGCGCCCGAGCCGATGCGCTTCTTGTGCTCGTCGATGAGGGGCCGCAGATCCTTGCCCGACACACCGGACAGAACCTGGCTCAGGAACTTCACGCCGCCCACTTCGCGCGGCTCGGCCCCGCCGCCCGCGGAGGCACCGCCGCCCATGGCGATCTCGCGCTTGAGTTGGGCCACCTCGTTCTGCAGCGCCTTCCGCTCATCCAGCAGGGCGCGCAACCGGTCGGGCAGATCGGCGGCCGAGGTCTTCATCTCGCCCGCGAGCCGCGCCACCATCTGATCCTGCGCTCGCAGGTGATCGAGCGCGGCCTGACCCGTCAGCGCCTCCACGCGGCGCACGCCAGCCGAGGACGCACTGTCGCCCAGAAGCGTGAACAGACCAATCTCGCCGGTACGGCCCACATGGGTGCCGCCGCAAAGCTCGATCGAATAGGTGTCGCCCTTCGTCCCCTTGTTGGCCGAGGGATCGACGCCCATCGACACGACGCGCACCTCGTCGCCGTATTTCTCGCCGAAGAGCGCCTGCGCGCCGAGCGCACGGGCATCGTCGGGCGTCATGATCCGTGTCTCCACCGGCGCGTTCTGGCGGATGTAATCGTTCACTTCCTGCTCGACGCGGTCGATTTCCGCGCCGGTCAGCGCCTTGGCGTGGCTGAAATCGAACCGCAGCCGGTCCGGCGCATTGAGCGAGCCGCGCTGCGCGACGTGATCCCCAAGCGCGCGGCGCAGCGCCTCGTTCAGAAGATGCGTGGCAGAGTGGTTCGCACGGATATTGCGGCGGCGCGTGTGGTCGACGGCAAGCCGTGCGGCCTCGCCCGGGGCGATCTGGCCCTCGGTCACTTCGGCGAAATGCAGGAAGACGCCCGCGACCTTGCGGGTGTCGGTCACGCGGGCGCGGCCGCCATCGGTCGCGATCTCGCCGGTATCGCCGACCTGACCGCCCGCTTCGGCGTAGAAGGGGGTCTGGTTCAGCACGATCTGGACGTTCTCGCCCTTGGCCGCGCTTTTGACTTCGGCGCCGTCCTTGACGACGGCCAGCACCTGGCCCTCCGCCGTCTCCGTGTCATAGCCCAGGAAGTCGGTCGTGCCCTGGGCCTCGGCGATGTCGAACCAGATCGCCGCATCGGCGGCCTCGCCCGATCCGGACCACGCCGCGCGGGCCTTGGCCTTCTGTTCCGCCATGGCCGCATCGAAGCCTTCGGTATCGACCGTGCGCTTCTTCTCGCGCAGCGCGTCCTGGGTCAGATCCAGGGGGAAGCCGTAGGTGTCATAAAGCTTGAACGCCGCCTCGCCGGGCAGGGCGGCATCTTCGGGCAGTTTCGCCAGCTCGTCATCCAAGAGTTTCAGACCGCGGTCGAGGGTCGACTGGAAGCGCGTTTCCTCCAGCCGCAGCGTCTCTTCGATCAGCGCCTGTGCGCGGCCCAGCTCGGGGTATGCCCCGCCCATCTTCTGCACGAGGGCCGGGACCAGACGGTGCATGACCGGATCTTTCGCGCCCAGAAGATGCGCATGCCGCATCGCGCGGCGCATGATCCGCCGCAGGACGTAGCCGCGCCCATCGTTCGACGGCATCACCCCATCCGCGATCAGGAAGGAGGTGGAGCGCAGATGGTCCGCGATCACCCGGTGATGTACGTTGCCGGGCCCGTCCGGCTCGGTCGAGGTGGCGTTGGCCGAGGCCTCGATCAGCGCGCGCATCAGGTCGGTGTCGTAATTGTCGTGCTTGCCCTGCAGAAGCGCGCCGATCCGTTCGAGCCCCATGCCGGTGTCGATCGACTGCATGTCGAGCTCGCGCATCGAGCCGTCCTCGAACTGCTCGTTCTGCATGAAGACGATGTTCCAGATCTCGATGAAGCGGTCGCCATCTTCCTCGGGCGATCCCGGCGGGCCGCCCCAGATGTGATCGCCGTGATCGTAGAAGATCTCGGTGCAGGGGCCGCAGGGGCCGGTGGGGCCCATCTGCCAGAAATTGTCCGAGGTCGCGATGCGGATGATGCGATCCTCGGGGATGCCCATCTTCTTCCAGATCTCGAAGGCCTCGTCATCGGTGTGGTAGACCGTGGCCAGCAGACGCTTGTGGTCGATGCCGAATTCGCGGGTGATCAGCTCGTAGGCGAAGGGGATCGCCTCGGACTTGAAGTAATCCCCGAACGAGAAATTCCCCAGCATTTCGAAGAAGGTGTGGTGCCGCGCGGTATAGCCCACATTGTCCAGATCGTTGTGCTTGCCGCCCGCGCGCACGCATTTCTGCGAGGTGGTCGCGCGGGTGTAGTCGCGGTGCTCGATCCCGGTAAAGAGGTTCTTGAACTGCACCATTCCGGAATTGGTGAACATGAGCGTCGGATCGTTCCGCGGCACGAGCGGCGAGGAGGGTACGATCGTGTGCCCTTGCTTCTCGAAGTAATTCAGGAAGGTGGAGCGGATATCGTTCAGGCTGGGCATCGGGCAGGCATCCGTGGTCCGGGGGTTCTGGTTTCGCCGAGATGTATCCCCGGGGCGGGCGGGTGTCCACAAGTCCGGGCGTCCAAAAGCAAACGCCCCGGCGCTGAGGCCGGGGCGATAAAAGCCCGTGAGGGCTTGAAGTGCTGCTGCGCCGGATCTTGGGCCTCAGCCCTCCATCACGTCGTCTTCCGCGCTGTCGCCCATATCGAACTCGAGCCCGTGGGCCGCGCGGATCTTGTCCTCGATCTCGAGCGCGAGCGCGGTGTTCTCGCGCAGGAAGGTCTTCGCGTTCTCGCGTCCCTGGCCGATCCGTTCGTCGCCGTAGGAATACCAGGCGCCCGATTTCTCGACGACACCGGCCTTCACGCCAAGATCGATGAGCTCGCCCATCTTGGAGATGCCTTCGCCATACATGATGTCGAATTCGACCTGCTTGAAGGGCGGGGCGACCTTGTTCTTGACGACCTTCACGCGGGTTGCGTTGCCCACGACCTCGTCACGGTCCTTGATCGCGCCGATCCGGCGGATGTCGAGGCGCACGGAGGAGTAGAACTTGAGCGCGTTGCCGCCCGTCGTCGTCTCTGGGCTGCCGAACATCACGCCAATCTTCATCCGGATCTGGTTGATGAAGATCACCATGCAGTTCGAGCGGCTGATCG